>NZ_JACLIC010000020.1:0-327982 GCF_019748695.1 Paenibacillus cucumis (ex Kampfer et al. 2016)
GGCTATCCTTGTTTACGTTCATCATAGCTAGATTTTCAATTTACTATTTTGGAGCTAAATAAGGTTCCTCATGATCATTAGAAGTTGCTCCAAGCATCTGGTGCTTGAGAAAGCTGGAAAAATCATCTTTGCAGGCTTTCCTACAAGGGTGACAATACTCTGCTTACCTGCTGTTTAGGATAGTGTACATGCATTTTCAGCACTAGGTGTACCTACTGCGGCGGCACGTGCATCCCGGAGTCTGAGATTCCTGCTGATTACACCCGAATCACTGCTCAAAGTAAAGGCAGGATAGTTTTCTTGTGCATCCAGCTTCATGTTTGATTCCAGGTTAAGCTGGTGTTTGGGGTCCACGTAGAATGGAACAAAGTTGGTTTCAATCTGCTCATCCAGCGCAGCCAGTTCATCAACAATCAGCAGTACGACAACACCGTTACATCCACAGCCTTCCATATCGTAAAATACTTTGAAATAACCCGGTTGATCATTCAAACTTGTTGTTAAACGTTGTGCCGCCAGATCAGTAATTTGCATATGCATATCGCTTCACTCCTCTATATATTGACCTCGTCATAAATGGTTAAGGAACATTCAGCCTGTAATGCCATTATACCACTTTGTCGAAAATTAAATCATTCATTTTCTTGACTGATCAGTCTGGAAAGTGTAAGATGTGTTTAACGAAGAGGAGGTGGGGACACCAGTTGGGAAGAGCGAAAGAGTTTGACACAGAACAAGTATTACGAAAAGCGACTTCTGTTTTTGGCGCTTATGGTTATGAAGGGACCTCGTTAACGGTATTACTTAATGAACTCGGCATTGCCCGGCAAAGCCTCTATGACACCTACGGAACAAAACATGATTTGTTTGTCTCTGCTCTGAAATTTTATGTGCAGCAGAAAACAGAAGCATCGACACAACTGTTAGAACAAAGCGGCAGTGTACGTGAGGGTATGCAACAATTGTTTGAAGAGGTGGTAAACGTGTTAGCCGATCCGGAGCGGCGCAACGAATGTTTTATCATTAACAGCGCGATAGAACAGGCACCTCAGCAACATGAGATCGCTGAGTTTATACAGGCGAATAATCGCTGGATGGAGAACGTATTTTACACAGCACTTTTACGAGGGTGTAATACGGGAGAGTTACAGTTACAAGAAGAAGAACTGCATCGTATCGCACGGTTTCTTAACTATTCAAGGCTTTCGTTCACATATACGGCGAAGAGTGGTGCTAGTGAGGAAGAAATGCGGGAACTTGTGCAAACGACTTTGAAGGTTTTGGATTAAACGTTTAATAAATGAACGCCTTAAGCGTTTATTTTTTTATCTATTCTAGACTGAATAGTCCGAAAAGGAGAGGGTTTAAAATGAAAGAACAACAACAGGTGGACAATGAGCAAAATGTGCCCAAGCAAATCATGCAACACTTCACAGGGCTTTTGCTTGAGGGGAAACTTGATGAGTGGGCAGAGCTGTTTACCACGGATGCCATTTTTGAATTTCCTTATTCACCTCCGGGTTATCCGCAGCGGCTGGAAGGGAAATCAGCCATTTTCAATCATGTGAATGCATTGTTTAAATTTCTCAAAATTCATCAATTTAGCGAACCGACCATTTTAATCGATTCAGACCAACAACGATTTGTAGCAGAATTCACTTGTGAAGGCGTATTTCTGAGTACAGGGAAGCCATACAATCAAACATATATTTCTGTCGTCAGCTATGATGGTGACAAAATTACGCATTACAGAGACTATTGGAATCCTCTTGTCGTAATGGAATCGGAAATGGGAGGTGTTGTAGATGAGCAATGAGAAACCTCTTACACTCATTACCGGAGCGAGTGGCAAGACAGGAAGTCGCGTGGCTACACAGCTACAGAAACAAGGTTATCCGGTACGTTTGGCTGGAAGAAAGCTTCCGTCGTCCACAGATTCTCGTGGGAATCATGTCTACTTTGACTGGTATGATCCTGCGACATATGGCGCAGCACTAAAGGGTATTAATCAAATTTATCTTGTTGTGCCACAGATGGATATGAATCCAGAGAAAGTGATGGTTCCTTTCATTCAGGAAGCGATATGGAGTGGAGTGAAGCGTTTTGTATTGCTGGGAAGTGCATCTGTCGATGAAGAAGGGCCCGTTTTTGGCAAAGTACATCAAGCCTTGAAAAAGCTTGCGCCAGAGTGGGCTGTGTTACGTCCTTCTTATTTTATGGAAAATTTCACGGAGGGTCCTCATCGACAGTCGATTGCCCAGTTTCGCAAAATATATAGTGCAACGGGTGAGGGGAGAATCGGTTTTGTAAGTGCGGACGATATAGCAGCTGTTGCTTTCCATGCCCTAACCGATACTTTACCTCATAATACAGAGCACATCATAACGGGACCGGAATCGTTATCCTATGCAGAGGTGGCGCAGAAAGCCAGTGAAACATTAAATCAGCCGATCCAGCATGAATCGTTATCGGAGGAGACTTTAAGGAACCAGATGATTCAAGCAGGGATGCCAGAGGAATATGCGACGATGCTTGCAGGTCTGGATACTCATATTAGAGAGGAAGGGAGAGAAGATCAGGTAACGGATACTGTTCTTCGCGTAACGGGTAATCAACCACGATCCATTGAGCGCTTGTTTTCAAAACAGTTGGTGGAGTAGCATAGATGAGAAAATTGATGAGGAAATCTTTGTGGGGATATTAGATGCATACATGATCTATCATTACAAGGGATAAGCACATCAGTGAAGCACACAAGGTAGTTTACAAGGTAAATATACAGGATACGTCGAATTCGTACATGTATAGACGAAACTTTGAAAAATATGTTCTTGCAAAATTGGAAGTAAAAATTGCAACTGTTATATTCTTCGCACATAGGAGTACTGGATATATGGGGGTTGCAAGATTCGCTTTTGCAAGGAATGGCAGAGAGGATGAGAATGAAGATGTCCGTCAACTTTACAAACCTTGAACGAGGAAGCTGGACAACCGAGCCTGTTCATACCCAACATGATGGAGAGAGGTTGATTGTACAGGCTCAGGAGGGTAGCGATTTCTGGGAAGAGACGTTCTATGGTTTCTGTCACCGAAATGGTCATGCCTTGCTTGCGCCGTGGGATGGGGAACAAGCTGTTGAAGTTTCGTTTGATCTAAGTTCTTTTACAGAATTATATGATCAGGCGGGATTAATGCTGTGGCATGGAGAACATCAGTGGATTAAAGCCGGGGTTGAAGTAAATGATGGCATTGTGCATGTGGGCGCTGTTGTCACAGATCAATTTTCAGATTGGTCACTCTCACCTGTACCGGAGTGGGGGGGACGAATCGTTACCATTCGTGCATCGTATCACCAGGAATCCGTTGTCATTCGTGCGCGTACAGATGAGCATCCTTGGCGTACGATTCGAGTGGCGAGATTTGCTTATCCAACCGATAAGCAGGCAGGACCGTTCCTTTGCTCGCCCAAACGGGCCGGGTTTGAAGTTGCTTTTACAAGATGGATATACACTGCACCAGATGCAGACTTGCATACCGATCCACCGATCCATGATTAAGCAGGGAATGGTGCATGAACATTATCGTAAAGTTATACTATGCGAAGAGGATGAGTTGTCACAAGAACATGCAATCCAATGGCATAAAAAAGAAAGGAAGCCAGTTTCTCTATTGGAAACTGGCTTTCTTGTATTTTTGCTTCTCTCAATGAATACTCAAGCTTAATGAGTGAGTGAGCATGACGTTTTATATATGCTCTGAACAACCATAAAACCGGAATTAGAGAGCAGAACTACGCATTATTTTTTCTCGGATTCCTGAGTAGGCTCGTCGTCTTGTTCTTCCTTGTCCTGCATTTCGCGCATACGTTCTTCGTAATCGTCCAGAAACCATAGCGGGTCCATATTATCTTCTTCGCCGTTATAGTTAATGAGGATTTCTTCGCCAGCCTTGATGTCTTTATAAGCATAGAAATCAAAGGTGTGATTTTCGAAGTTGATATCATACGTGGCATTAGGCTCGTAGGAATGATTAATCAGACTGCCGTATCCTAACAGGATCGCCGTATGATTAACACCGTATTCGAAGACGTAATCCTCCAGAATTGTTTTCTCAATATGCTCGTGATCTTCATTTGGATAAGGCACCACGGGGGCCTGATGGATCAGTTGACCTTTTGCAATATCCACTGTAGCAAATACCCCGCGATTAAACTCACCGCCGTCACCCAGCCTGGACTGTTTTACTTCAATCATGACATTCACCTGATGCTCTCGCTGAGAGCTCCGTTCTATATAATGGTTGTAATTCGTTTAAGGCAAAATTTTACCGCATACGCCGGGATAAGGCAAATCGAACATCACATTTTTTAAATAGGGCGTTGAGTTGTGCGGCAGATAACGCTTATAATATACAAAGAATTAAGTCTATATAGAAAAGGTGTCATGAATGAGCATATTAAATGTAGAAAAATTAAGTCACGGTTTTGGTGATCGTGCTATCTTTAACAACGTTTCATTCCGCTTGCTTAAAGGCGAACACATTGGTCTGATCGGGGCGAATGGAGAAGGTAAATCGACCTTCATGAATATTATTACAGGTAAGCTACAGCCAGACGAAGGTAAAGTGGAATGGTCCAAACGTATGCGTGTAGGTTATCTCGACCAGCATGCGGTACTCAGCAAAGGACAATCGATTCGCGATGTGCTGCGCAGCGCATTCCAATACCTGTTTGACATGGAACAGGAAATGAATGACATGTACGGCAAGATGGGCGACGTTACGCCAGAGGAACTGGAGCAGTTGCTTGAGGATGTAGGTACAATTCAGGATACACTGACAAACCAGGACTTTTACATGATCGATGCCAAAGTCGACGAAACCGCGCGTGGTCTGGGCTTGACCGACATTGGTCTGGACAAGGACGTCAACGACCTGAGCGGTGGACAACGGACCAAAGTACTGCTCGCCAAATTGTTGCTGGAAAAACCGGATATCTTGCTACTCGACGAGCCGACGAACTATCTGGATGAACAGCATATTGAATGGCTGAAACGATATCTGCAGGAATATGAGAATGCATTTATTCTCATCTCGCATGATATTCCGTTCCTGAACAGCGTAATCAACCTCATTTACCACATGGAAAATCAAGACCTGACACGTTATGTGGGCGATTACAACCACTTCCAGGAAGTCTACGAAATGAAGAAACAACAGCTGGAGTCGGCGTACAAGCGTCAGCAGCAAGAGATTGCAGACCTGAAAGACTTCGTAGCACGTAACAAAGCCAGCGTTGCCACTCGGAATATGGCGATGTCCAGACAGAAGAAACTCGATAAGATGGATGTCATCGAGATGGCCAAGGAGAAACCGAAGCCACAGTTCAACTTCCGCGATGCGAGAACGTCAGGCAAGCTTATTTTTGAAACGAAAGGCCTGGTTATTGGTTATAACGAACCGTTGTCCAGACCGCTTGATCTGCGTATGGAGCGCGGGCAGAAAATTGCTCTTGTCGGTGCGAACGGTATCGGTAAAACAACGCTGATGCGTAGCATTTTAGGGGAGATTCAGCCTTTGGAAGGCAATGTCCAGCGCGGAGAACATCTAGAGATCGGATACTTCCAGCAAGAGATGAAGGATGCCAACTACAATACGTGTATTGAAGAGATCTGGCAGGAGTTCCCTTCCTATACCCAGTTTGAAGTTCGTGCCGCACTTGCCAAATGCGGACTGACAACGAAACACATCGAGAGTAAGGTCGCAGTTCTCAGTGGTGGAGAGAAAGCGAAAGTGCGTCTTTGCAAGCTGATCAACAATGAGACCAACCTGCTTGTGCTTGACGAGCCGACGAACCACTTGGACGTGGATGCGAAGGATGAGTTAAAACGTGCGCTTCAAGCGTACAAAGGCAGCATTTTGCTGATTTCACACGAACCTGAATTTTACCGTGACGTCGTGACAGACACATGGAACTGTGAATCCTGGACGACCAAAGTATTCTAAAAGGTGCGTATTTCACTTGCATAGAGCATGTGGAATACGCGTTTTTTGTCATATTACACGGAGGATGAAATAGGACAAAAGAATGGTTGACAGCCTTAAAAGCAAACGATATTCTAATTTTAGAAAGCGGTTACATTTTGTTTGAAGAAACCTGTTTACGACATGGGCAAGAAAAAAACGGTTCTCTGTTCTCCGTAACGTGCGTGATTGCACCTGCCTGAGTAAACGGGGCTTTTTTGCTCTTGAATGAAACCGGTTTCATTGAATGGGGAGGTGTGATCAGCGGAGAAAGCATGGTCTGAGGCTCAATTGACTGATTCATGTGTACTAGGGCGTGTTAAACCACTACGCTGAATATGTAAGGAACCTGCTTATATTTTCAGGCGCAAAGGAGCGAATCGAGATTGGATAAACTGAGAAAACCGGTTGCAATTCTATTATCCGCTGCACTGATGTTGAGTTCTGGACCGTTGATGTACCCGAACAAGGTTCTTGCAGATGGAGCTCTTATTCCCGGATTGTTAATTCAAGACGATTTTTCCGATGGAGACTATACCGTTTCACCTGAATGGCATGTGATCTCAGGCCAGTGGCAAGTGACATCAGATCCGGCTGACGCATCCAACCAGGTTCTTTTTCAAAATGGTACCGATGAAGGTTTTATCACAACGGGGGAGCCCACACCGGACAAGACAGTGTCGATGCGTTTTTATACAGGAGCGGGTGAGGGATTTCCCGGTATTTTGCCGCGGTTTCAAGACAAGAGCAACTTCTACTATTTCCAGATGCAGGTGCCCGGCAATAAACTCGTTTTCAGTAAAAGAATAAATGGCACTGACACCACGCTGAAATCGGTGGACTATAAGTTCAGCCAAAATACATGGTATACGCTTAAAGTGGCGGTATCAGGGACCTCCATCCGCGGTTATATCGTCGAAAATGGGATGGACCGATTGGTTTTTGATCTGAACGATACATCTATTGCAACCGGTACCGTTGGCATTCGAAATAAGTGGCAGACCGTACATATTGATGATGTAATGATTGCGGAGCCGCCTCGAATGAATGAAGCTGTGCTTGTAAAGGATGGAGAGACGGCATCTTCAATTTCATTGCATTGGCCGGAGATTGAAGGGGCAACAGGTTACCGTCTTTATCGCTCGAACACGCAGGAAGGTAGCTACTCTTATGTAAGTCAGACGTCATCAACAAGTTATGTGGATGAAGGACTAAGCTCGGATACGGCCTATTATTACAGACTTGCATATGACTACGGGGCATTAACCGAGTCACAGTGGTCTGCCCCGCTTGAAGCCAAAACGGCTGCCGAGGCACCACAAGCACCGGGGGACCTGAAAGCGACAGCGTTGACAGCGACAAGTGTCAAATTGAGCTGGAATACGGTCAGTAAGGCGAATGGTTATCGTGTCGTTCGCGCCGAACAAGGAACGGAAGATTATGTACAGGTATATAACGGCAACCTATTGTCTTTTACAGATCAGGCACTTGAGCCTGGAAAGAACTACAGTTATCGGGTGACGGCGTACAATGCTGCGGGTGAATCGGCATTTAGTGCAGCGGAAGCGCAGACGTACACGGTAGATTCTCCTTCAGGATTTGGTGTTACTGCTACAACGGATACGTCCATTTCCTTAGGATGGGCTGCACTGCCCGGATCGGAAGTCTCCTACACGGTGTCGAAGGCGACAAGCGCTTCGGGGACGTATCAGCAAATCTATACAGGGAGTGCGACTTCGTTTGATGACACAGGTTTGACGATGGGTACGGGATACTTTTATACGATTCAGGCCAAAGTGGACGGAATGGACACTCCTGTATCCGCACCGCTTGGTGTATCCACGGTGCGCACAAGTATTACGCCAGGACAAATGTGGCCGGATCAAAACGGCAAACCGATTGATGCCCATGGCGCAGGTTTCTTTTACGATGAAAAAACAGAAAAATATTACTGGTATGGCGAATATCATACGGGGGGGTGGCCTGCTGCGGGTGTGCGTGTCTATTCTTCCAAAGACCTGATGAACTGGACAGACGAAGGCATGGCATTGACGATGCTGCAATCGATGGATGATTTTGACACAAACCCGTTAATCAAGGAACTCTATGCAGGTCGCGAGGATCGTGTGGACATCTGGGCCGATATTCGCAAAGGACGGATTATCGAACGGCCAAAGGTCATTTACAATGATAAAACGAAAAAATATGTCATGTGGGCTCATATGGATGGAGACAAGGACCCTTACAACAATAATGCGAATTACGGTAAAGCGAAGGCCGGTTATGCAATCAGTGACTCACCTGCTGGACCTTTTATATATCAGAAAAGTTACCGTATGGACATGGCCCCTGAAGGCGAGAAGGACTATTTCCCAAGTGACAGAGGTATGGCCCGTGACATGACGCTATTTAAGGATGATGACGGCACGGGTTATCTGATCTACTCCAGCGAAGAAAATCTGACGTTATACATTTCCAAGCTCACCGAGGATTACAGTGACGTCACAGGCTGGCATAAGCAAGGTCTTAAGGATGATAAAGGCAATCCTGTTCGCGATAGCGTGTATCAGGCGGAATACGGCGTAGACTATGTCCGGGTATTCCCAGGTGGACAGCGTGAAGCACCGGCCATGTTCAAGTATCAGGGCAAATACTATATTATCACATCGGGTGCAACAGGCTGGGCTCCTAATGAGAACAAAGTTACGGTCGCGGATCACATCTTCGGACCTTGGTCGGCGATGACAAATCCGTTTGTCCGCACACTGCCGAGTGATCCTGATCCCGGGAAGGCATTTGGTACACAGTCAACTTCAGTCATCCCGGTTGATCCGGAAAAGGGCAAGTTTATTTATGTAGGAGATATGTGGAACGGAGGCAATTTCGCCAACGATGCAGCTAAGTACGTGTTTTTGCCGATCGAATTCGGTATAGGGTCAGACATTGCGATCAAGTGGTATGACAGCTGGACACCCGATCTGTTGAATTCCATGGGTAAGGTAGATATCGCTGATAAACTGCCTGAAGCGGTGAAGCTTGGCGAAGTTCCAGTGCTCCCTTCCACGGTAAAGGTGCGTGATGGAGATAATCTCGTGTCAACGCCAGCCGTCTGGACGATTAATCATCGTGCGATGACAGCGGAGGATTTTGCCAAGCCTGGACCGCTTACGCTACAGATCACGACCCCTGAGTATAACAACAAAACGCAGGCAGTTCGTGTGTTTGTCATTCCCGAGAATACACTATACTTTGTGAACAGCGGTGGTTATGATACGGCAGATTACAAGCTGATGAGTAGTTATATGAAAGATACGCTTATGCATCCGGGAATTATAGATCAGATGTATGCTCCGGCTGAAGGTCAATCCTGGGGATATGTTAGTGCCGATGCGCTCCCTTCCGGTTCGAACGGCGGGGATATTTTCTCGACCGTACGTTATCTGAATGGTGGCAATATCAGCAATTCTCCGAAAGGCAAAGATTTGACGTATAGTTTTGATGTGCCAAATGGTGAATATGATGTATATGCAGGATTCAATGACCCTTGGACGAATACTTCTCGTCGTGCGGATTTGATTATTAACGGTACGAACACCGGGGCGGTTACGTATATCCCTGCAAGTGTTCGGGCTAAGAAGGGCGCCGAGGTGTCTGGCGGTAAACTGGATATCACGGTGCGTAATACTGCATCCCAGGACCCGCTGATCAGCTGGATCATGATTGTAAAACCTGATATATCGTCCCCTGGTTACGGTAGCGGGGGTCTGCACTCTGTTTCCGCCACGGCTTCAAGTGTAACACTTGGCTGGGATACATTACCCGGTGCGGCGAGCTATAAGCTGTATCGTTCCAATCAAGAACAAGGCACTTACGAGATAGTTTATTCCGGCGCACTTCCAGAGTATACGGATTCTGGGCTGAGTGAAGATACGGTCTACTATTACAAAGTCGAGGCATTGGACGATGCAAGCCAATCCATCAAAGGATTGTCTGATCCTTATCAAGTCACAACAACTCGCCAGACGGCTGCTGACGTGGCTTCAGGCATTACAACACTCGAACAGCCAACGGCAGCTT
Source organism: Paenibacillus cucumis (ex Kampfer et al. 2016) (assembly GCF_019748695.1). Classification (NCBI taxonomy): domain Bacteria; kingdom Bacillati; phylum Bacillota; class Bacilli; order Caryophanales; family Paenibacillaceae; genus Paenibacillus; species Paenibacillus cucumis (ex Kampfer et al. 2016). Next base: position 10,099 of record NZ_JACLIC010000020.1, read on the forward strand.
CTGCAAAAATTAAACTGCCGGTGTTGCCTCAAGGTTTTACGGCATCCATTCATTCAAGTACAGCTCCGTCTGTAGTCCAACTGGACGGAAGCATTATTTTACCAGCGAGTGAGACGACGGTCTGGATTGAACTTGCCATCACACGAACCTCCGACGGGAGCAAAGCGATAACGACACCTCTGATCATTAAAGTGCCTGCACGTACAACATCTCCAGGCGGCAATGATTCGGGAGGGAATTCTGGCGGAGGATCAGGAAATAGCTCAGGCGGCAATAATGGAAATGGTTCAAACCCGGGCAATGGTGGTCAGATAGGCAACAATAATGGTACCTCAGGCACAGGTCAATCGCAGTCGTCAACTCAACCTGTCACAGAAAAGGACCGCGCTGTTCTTGAACTGCAAGCCTCTTCGGCTCCAGAAGGAAATGCACAGTCCAAAGTGGATGCTTCAGCGATTGAAGCTGCGGTCAAAGCTGCACCTCTTACAGGTACAGGCCAACGTCTGGTTGAATTTCGCTTGAAGTCTGTTCCGGAAGCGGCTGCTTACGAGCTGGCCCTGCCAGTTTCATCCCTGCTGGAGCAGAAGCCATCCGATGTTTTCCGTATCGTGTCTGCGTTTGCAACGGTTAAGCTTCCTGCTGATTTGTTGGCTAAGGAGGGGGCCAATGAGGGTACGGCAATTATTCGATTGATCCGAACACCGCTTTCGCAAGGGATAACGGATCGTTTGGGAGCAGGACATGGTGTGCAAATCGAATTTAGCCTTAATCATCAGAACTTCATGCCTGATAGAGAGATTTCAATTGAATTACCGTATACCTCATCGAAAGATACCGTGGCTGATAAAGTGATTGCTGTGCAAATTGGAGCAAGCGGGGAAATCATACCGCTGCCACAGAGTTATTACGATCCGCAACGCGGTGAGATTATATTTTCTGCAAAAGCTTTATCCTTTACTGGTGCATATGCAGTCTTATCTATGGAAGAGAACTTTTTGGATCTAACCGGAGTGCCATGGGCACAAAAAGCGATGGAGGCACTCGCTGTTCGGGGCGTGGTGGATGCAACAGGTAGTGAGGACACCAGACAGCTTCATCCAAAACAAGATATGACACGCGGGCAATATGTGCAGTGGCTTGTAGCTTCGCTTGGTCTAAACGGGGGTTCTACTGATCCATTCAAAGATGTGAGTGAACAATCTTCTTATTATAAGGCTGTTAACATAGCACGATCACTCGGTATTACGGATGGGGCTGGAGATGGACGTTTCAAGCCAGAGTCCACGATTACTCGTCAGGAGATGATGACCTTAACAGTAAGAGCGCTTGTTGCAGCTGGACTCATTGATGATGAAGCACAGAATTCTTCCGCAACTGATCTCGCTCGTTTCCGGGACGCAGGTCAGATCAACTCGTATGCAAGAGAAAGTGTAGCTGCGCTTGTGAACCTGGGCATCGTAGGTGGTTACAACGGTGAAGTAAAACCTGCGGTTGAAGCCAGCCGAGCCGAATCTGCTACGCTGATCTATGCAATGATGAGCAAGCTGGTCTGGAAAAAGTGATGAATCACTGTAACTTATAAAATAGAAAGAAGCTTGTTTTCACCTGAAGTCAGGTCAAAGCAAGCTTTTTTTGCTGTTCATTGTCGATTGTTGTTGATGTATTTGCAACGAGGTGATTTTCACGTTTTGTTCCTTTATCAGTGAAACTGATAAATGGTATAAAATCATTGAAATTGACCCTCACCCCCCGGTGTGTTAGGTTCTAGAGAGAAGAAATTAATATGATCATTTTAGTAGGAATTAAAATCGAAGTAATGCGTGAGGTGGCAGATGGTGGAACTTCAAGTGACAAATAGTCCTTTTAATCAAGAGCAGGTAGAATTGCTCAATCGACTTATTCCTACATTAACGGACGGACAAAGACTCTGGCTTGGTGGGTATATCGCAGCGTATCAAGCAGGTGTGGCAACAGCACAGACTGGTCTGATTGGGCAAGTTGGACAAAATCCGGTAGCAGCTCCAGTCAGTGCTCCTGCCGTTTCCCGTGAAGTTACGGTGCTGTACGGTTCCCAGACAGGCAATTCCATTGGTTTATCGAAAAAACTCGGTAAGAAGCTGGAGGAACAGGGATTGCAAGTAACCTTGTCATCCATGGGAGATTTCAAACCGAACGGACTGAAAAAAATTGAAAATCTTCTGATTGTGGTCAGCACACATGGAGAAGGCGAACCGCCGGATAATGCAATTCCTTTTCATGAATTCTTGAACAGCAAACGTGCTCCAAAGCTGGACGGACTTCGTTATTCCGTATTGGCGCTTGGAGATACCTCTTATGAGTTCTTCTGTCAAACGGGTAAGGATTTTGATAAACGACTACAGGAATTGGGAGCAACAGCCTTGGTTCCGCGCGTAGACTGCGATGTTGATTTTGATGAGCCAGCTGCAGCGTGGATGAACGATGTGCTTGCTTCGCTTAGCGGCGCAGCAACTACAGCCGGTGCGGTAACCAGTGAAGCAATCACAGCAGCGGTAAGCAGTGGAGAATCGGAATTCAACCGTACCAACCCGTTCAAGGCAGAGGTGCTGGAAAATCTCAACTTGAACGGTCGAGGATCGGATCGTGAGACACGCCATATTGAGCTGTCTTTGGAAGGCTCTAATCTGGATTATGAGCCAGGCGACAGCCTGGGCGTGTTCCCGGAGAACCACCCGCGTCTGGTAGATGAATTAATTGCAGCAATGGGTTGGAATGCAGATGAAAAGGTTACGGTGAACAAAAATGGAGATCAAGTATCGGTCTATGAAGCATTGTTGCGTCATTACGAAATTACAGCAGTAACCAAACCGGTCGCGGAGCAACTCGCCAAGTTGAGTTCAGGAAACGAATTAACAGCATTACTCGCCAATGATTCCGAATTCCGTAACGTCATGAACAGCTCCGATCTGCTAGATGTGGTTCAGGACTACGCACTGAAGGGCATTCCAGCCGCTCAGTTTCTAGCGGTTCTTCGGAAAATACCAGCACGTCTGTATTCCATTGCAAGCAGCTCGAAGTCTTTCCCGGACGAGGTTCATCTAACGGTTCGGACTGTACGTTATGAAGCACGTGGCAGACAACGTTATGGCGTATGCTCGGTACATCTCGCTGAACGTATCGAAGCCGGTGACACTTTGCCAGTATATATTCAGCATAATCCCAACTTCAAATTACCCGAGAATCCGGATACTCCAATCATTATGGTTGGACCTGGAACAGGGGTTGCTCCATTCCGCTCTTTCCTTGGTGAAAGAGAAGAAACGGGTGCAGAAGGAAAAACATGGCTCTTCTACGGGGACCAGCACTTCTCTACAGACTTCCTTTACCAAACGGAGTGGCAGCGTTGGCTCAAAGATGGCGTTCTGACGAAAATGGATGTTGCCTTCTCTCGTGATACGGAACAGAAAGTATATGTACAGCACCGTATGCTGGAACATAGCAAGGAATTGTATCAATGGCTTCAGGAAGGGGCAAGCGTGTATATCTGCGGCGATGAGAAAAAAATGGCTCATGATGTACATGCGGCGCTGATTACGATTCTACAGCAGGAAGGCGGCTTGTCATCCGAGCAGGCTGTGGAATACATGACACGGTTACAACAGGAGAAACGTTATCAGCGGGATGTGTATTAATCCAAGGCTAAGCCGAAAGGTTATATTCCGCAGAAACGAGAGGAGAAAGCGGCATGGCTTATAATAACTTACTTAATCCGCAACGTACCAACAGCGATGTGGAAGATATAAAGATCAAGAGCAATTACTTGCGTGGAAGTCTCACGGAGACACTGGCCGATCGCATTACTGGCTCAATTCCCGAAGATGATAACCGGCTGATGAAACATCATGGCAGCTATATGCAGGATGATCGTGACCTGCGCAATGAGCGCAATAAATCCAAGCTGGAGCCTGCATATCAGTTCATGCTACGTGTGCGTGCTTCCGGGGGAATCGTAACGCCGGAGCAGTGGCTGATGATGGACCGTGTTGCCCATAAATATGCGAACCAGACGATCCGTCTGACCACTCGTCAATCGTTTCAGTTGCACGGGGTGTTGAAATGGGATCTCAAAAATACGATTCGTGAGGTAAATGACTCTTTGCTAAGTACACTCGCTGCATGTGGAGACGTTAACCGTAACGTGATGTGCAACCCGAATCCGAATCAGTCTGAAGTTCATGCTGAAGTGTATGAATGGGCTTGTCAGGTGAGTAATCATCTCGATCCGCGAACTCGTGCATATCATGAGCTGTGGCTCGATGGGGAGAAGATCATTGACTCCCAGGATTCGGACGAAGAGGTTGAACCGATCTACGGCAAAGTATACTTGCCACGTAAGTTCAAAATTGGTATCGCGGTACCGCCTTCCAATGATGTGGATGTATTTTCACAGGATCTCGGTTTTATCGCCATTGTAGAGAACGGCAAACTGCAAGGATTTAACGTATCTGTTGGCGGAGGAATGGGCATGTCTCACGGAGATTCGAAGACATATCCTCAGGTATCCAAAGTCATTGGTTTCTGCACGCCGGAGCAGATGATTGATGTTGCAGAGAAAACGGTTATGATTCAGCGTGACTACGGGGATCGTGCGGTTCGTAAACATGCGCGTTTCAAATATACAATCGATGACCATGGTCTGGAGTGGTTTGTTGATGAGTTAACGAGTCGTCTTGGCTGGAGTCTGGAAGCGGCACGTGCATATCATTTTGACCATAATGGGGATCGTTATGGCTGGGTGAAAGGCAGTAATGGCAAATGGCATTACACGTTATTCATTCAGAATGGACGGGTAAAAGATGTAGAGGGTTATCCGCTCATGACGGGTTTGCGTGAAATTGCCAAAATACACACCGGAGATTTCCGTCTGACGGCGAACCAAAACCTGATTATCGGTAACATTAGCAGTCAGAAAAAGAAAAAGATTGAAGCATTGATGCAACAATACAATCTGACGGATGGCGCGCATTATTCAGCACTTCGCAGAAGTTCCATGGCTTGTGTCGCACTCCCAACCTGTGGTCTTGCCATGGCTGAGTCCGAGCGTTACCTGCCGTCCTTAATCGACAAACTGGAGCCTGTACTGGATGAAGCGGGTTTGAGGGATGAAGAGATTGTCATTCGTATGACAGGTTGCCCGAACGGGTGCGCCAGACCGATGCTGGCAGAGATTGCTTTTATCGGAAAGGCACCAGGCAAGTACAATTTCTATCTCGGTGGTAGTTTTACAGGTCATCGTCTGAACAAATTGTACCGCGAAAATATCGGTGAAAATGAGATTCTGGACACACTGACACCGATGATTAATCAATATGCCAAAGAGCGCAATGAAGGCGAGCATTTCGGAGATTTCGTGATCCGTGCGGGTTATGTGCCTGAAGTGCTGGACGGAAGACAGTTCCACGCGTAACTTGACGTTTACCCAAAAAGCATTCCTTACGGAGTGCTTTTTGTTTCTCAGAAGCAGAATCGTTTGATGAGATGAACTTGTTGAACCAAGCGCAACACGATATAATGACAAAGTAGAAAGCAGATTACATGTTGAAAGTGAGCGGAAACGATATGGGTCGTAAGTGGAATAATATTAAGGAAAAGAAGGCGTCAAAAGACGCAAACACAAGCCGGGTCTACGCGAAATTTGGCGTTGAGATCTATGTAGCGGCGAAAAAGGGTGAACCGGACCCGGAAGCGAACCGAGCACTGAAGGTCGTTCTGGAGCGTGCCAAAACGTATAACGTACCTAAAGCCATCATTGACCGTGCGATGGAAAAAGCAAAAGGCAGCGGCGATGAGAACTATGAAGAGTTGCGTTACGAAGGCTTCGGACCAAACGGTGCGATGGTCATCGTGGATGCGCTCACGAATAACGTAAACCGTACAGCACCTGAAGTGCGTTCTGCGTTTAACAAAAACGGGGGCAACATGGGTGTGAGTGGTTCTGTTGCTTACATGTTTGATCCTACAGCAGTCATCGGCGTTGAAGGTAAAAATGCGGAAGAAGTGCTGGAAATCATGTTGGAAGCAGATGTGGATGTGCGTGATATCGTGGATGAAGATGAAGCGGTTATCGTATACGCAGAACCAGACCAATTCCACGCAGTACAAGAAGCATTTAAAGCTGCTGGCGTGAACGAGTTCACGGTAGCCGAGCTGACGATGCTGGCACAAAACCACATTGAACTGCCTGCAGATGCACAAGTTCAGTTCGAGAAGCTGATCGATGCGCTCGAAGACCTGGAAGATGTGCAGCAGGTATATCACAATGTGGAGTTTGTGTAAGCGAGCAAGAGACTGCGGTGATAACGGCGGTTTAGAGTCTTTCTAGCCCAGTTAAGGATTGGATAATGTTCAGCAATCATCAATTTTCTCACTCAGCGAGGGTATACTTCAATTGTTCGGTGATATATGATGATGTAGCTTTTACTATCCAAGATCGAAAGGTATTGTATCTAAACTCACTCTTGTATGGAAATTATCCATATAAGGAGTGGGTTTTTTGTTATCAGAAGATGTTTACAAAGAGTTGTTCTTTGAATTGGGGGTTAAGAATTACTGTATATGTACCATAAATGTTTACAGAAAAAATAAAGAGATTATATTTACAAAATTTTCATAAAATTAAAACAACTTAACCTTTAATTGTTCGTAATGCTAATTCCTGATTAGGAGATTCTGAGAAGTAAATATCAGAGGTTTTAAGATTATTGGATATTTTAGGGGGGGGGTAATCTAAGGATGAATGATATAATAAATTTAATTTAATTAGATTGTTTTATCTTAGAAGGGTATAAGCCTTTAATAATAGGAGTAAATAATTTACTAACACTTTAGTCAACTAATCTGATTCATTTTACTGAATGAGATTCTAGAATCCAAAGTTAAAACTAATAAAAAGGTGTGTTAGAAAGAAATGCCTATGGAACAATGGAGATGGGATTATATTGAACTCAACATGGTTGAGTTTAACAGAAGTTTGCATAGTGGAGGTCTTGCAAGCAAGCGATTTACAAAGTTCTATCACTGGTATTATCACCCCTTCTTAGATATTTTTGCACCAAGCAAATTTATCGGATATTATAGTACTACCCATGAGAACTACACTGGGGATGGAGACGGGGGACAAACCCAAAAAATACTGAAAACACTTTAATCCCGTAACTGTCATAGCATTGTACATTATCGTAGAAATGAACCACTTACAATGGAACAGTTATGTGGATTAGTTAAGAATCACTGATTTTCTGAGAGCAGCTGATTCCATAAATGTCATGTTTTTGGCTAAATTTAGTGTTTCACTATTTTTATAATTTCGTGCAACATATTCTTGAGCTTCTCCTCTGAGTTGATAAAATGTTTATCGTCTATTTCATATTGTATTTAATCAGAAGTTGGTTTCAAAATCCCCAAGACATCTATTAAACTTTTCTTGCTGTTTTTTTGCATTCGTACCATTGATATTGTTGTTACTTTCAATTTGTGACTCATTTTTCTCATAGCCCATTCTTTTTCTGGGGGAGAGAAAGTAAATTGATCATATATTTAGTTTTAACAATTTACAACAAGTTGTTGCGAAAAATCGAATAGCTGGTAGGTAAAAGAAATTAAGAATAAAGTACAAAAGCATTCTGAGGAGAGTGAAAGGATGGCACAGAAGCTAAAAGAAATACTAACAGAACTTACAGGTATTTCGGCTAAAGTGGTTTTAGATGATTGGACATGGGGAGTCTTCGGTTATAAAAAAAGACCCAAAAGAGGAGCGTTATTCACAAAGTTCATTAAGAAAACTAAGGTAATTAGAGAAACGTTTCTAGTACGAGAATTTTTTATTATGTGTAGCTCTTCTGGAATTGTTGAAATCTCAAAAAAGGTTGATGAAGAGACACTATCGAAAGTGATTAGTTTTGTTGTAAACGATCTCCTTAACTATGACGGTATAACGGGGGCTTTTAGGTTCAATTCAAGAAGAGAAGCAGAAAACTACATAATAGATGGAATTTATGATTATGTGAATGTGGAATTAAATGAATTTAATTCGATTTTTTTTAATCGTGCACAAATTTACACTGAAAAATATATAAATAATGGGTGGTTTATAAGTGCTGCTCGACTTGTAATAGAGTCACATAGTCCGATAGTAATCATAAACGAAACAACGAAAAAGTTACTTGATGATCAGATTGACTACAATTTATAGGGGGAAAAAATGAGCCAAAGAAAAAAACTAAAACCAACCGGGTTAACAAGTAAACTTAGAGATATCCCAAGTATAAAGAAAATTGATGAATTGGTTCAGGGTGCAAAAGCCTTTGAACAAGCGATACCAGTGCTTGGACCCTTTTTAGATGTGATTGGTGTTGATGTAGATAAAGTAAAGGAGGGGTTCGGGAATATTGATTTTGAAAAAGGTGAAAAATTATTGAGTTTGCCAGATCGATTTAATGAATTGTTCGCGGATCACGGATGGATTATCTACGACACAATGAGCGTTACTGTAGCAGAAAATGCTATTGAAAAAGCAGAAGCAGGAGATTTTGCAGGAGCAGAAGAGGTTTTGAGTAATTACTACAATAAAGAAACAATTGAAATGAAACTACTAGTTGACTTGAATAAAATAAAAGCATTCGAGCCTCGTATGCGTTTAATAAAATTAGCATTAGATGACTATCTAGCAGGAAGGTATCATGCCTCCATTCCAGTTGTCTTAGCATTAACGGATGGACTGGTAAATGATCTACATCCAGACCATAGTGGGATTTCAGCAGAAAAAACCACGTTGCAGGCATGGAATTCTATTGCTGCCAATAGTCAAGGGCTAGATAAACTAAAGGGCATATTATTTACAGGTAGAAGAAAAACTAGAACAGAACAAATTACACTTCCTTACAGACACGGCATACTTCATGGAACTGATCTAGGTTACGATAATATTACTGTAGCAGCGAAAACATGGGCACTACTTTTTGCCGTAGGTGATTGGGCAACAAAAGTTGAAAAAGGAGAAATTGATGCCCCAGAAGAGGCTCCACCAATGACGTTATCTGACTTAGCAGAGAGATTAGAAAAAAGCGAGTCACTTAATGTTGAGTTGGAAAATTGGATACCTAGAAGTTCCATATCTATTGATCCAGAAAATTTTGAAGTGGGTTCTCCAGAATATGCACTGAATGAATTTTTGAATTATTGGATGAAGAAGAATTATGGGAAAATGGCAGAGATACTCCCGCTAAGTAAAAGTGAGGTGAAACCGCCTTTACGAATTAAAAAACATTTTCAGGAAAGATTCCTTAAATCATTTAAATTTAATTCAATTGATGATGTTGCTCTGGGAAATACAACTATTGAGGTAAATCTAGAGATAGAAAAAAGAACACGAGTAGAAAAGAAAAATTACCGTTTTATTATGTTGTCTCAAGATGAAAATGGAAGAATTGTTAGTAGAAACGATAAAAATGCAATATGGGTTAGTAATGATTGGAAAGTATTCTTATAGAGTCATTGATATTTTTTTAATATGACTTTCCCGATACCTGTGTAATTTTAGCTGTATTATTTTAAAGAGGACTGAGGTTCACATATGAAGAAAATAACCGCTGAGAATTACTTTAAACCGGATGCTATAATTAAAGACTTTGGAGTAGTGAACTTTGAGACAGGTGAGCAGTGGACTATTACTGAGGTCGATATTCTAAATTATGTTGATAGAATCAAAATTGATGAGAAAGTTCCTGATGATATAAAAGAATTGATTGAAGTTTCTAAGGCATTGTATGCTTATGGTTACTTATATTGGACTTTTTTTACTCTTTCACAAGAGCAAACTTATAAAGCGTTTGAAGCTTCAATATCTATTGCACATAAAACAGTTTATGGATCTAATTATAGCACTAGAGGTAATAAAAGACTTCAGCTTTCAGATATGATCCAAAGGCTTATAAACAGAGAGATTATCCCACATGAAAATAAAGCCAAGTATGATGCTATTAGAGGACTAAGAAACATGTCATTTCATCCGTCCATGCAATCGCAATGGGGGCTAATTGCCTACGACACTGTTTTTCAGATAGTAGGAGAAATAAATAAGCTGTTTCAATCTTTAGAAAAGAATAATTAAAGGTATTTTTTATAAGGGTAGTGATGAGATGAACGTCTGACTTTAGATACGATATTGATAATGCTAGTCAAGATGAACAAATTAGGAAGTGAGTTATAGAATGCTTTCTTCATTTACTACAAAGGAAAAATTTGAGATGGTAAGCAAGCATGATTTTCATCACTACCTAATAGTAACTTTGTTGAAATGATAGTATTAAGAACAGCTTAAATTGAAGCTTTTCAAGTCCACTTTTATGTGGAGTCGAGCGTCTGTACCACTTTATATCTACTTTGTGTTTAAGCATTATGGTCAAATCTATAGAGCAAGGTTGTGGACTCCATCGCATTAATTGTGTTTGTTTATATAAAGGGAACTTCTAAATTATAAAATCTTATGAATCGTTAAGGAGATTGTTGTATGGAAAAGAAATTACAAGTTTTCATATCTTCTACATATTTAGACTTGAAAGAAGAACGACAAAAAGCAGTAGAAGCAGTGCTAAGAGCTGGTCATATTCCTGCAGGCATGGAACTATTCACAGCATCGAGTAAAAGTCAGTGGGAAGTCATTGAAGAGTGGATTAAGGAATCTGACATATTGATGCTTATTTTTGGTGGGAAATATGGTAGTGTTGAGCTTGACAGCGGCAAGAGTTATACTCAATTAGAATATGAATTTGCAATAAAACACCATATTCCTGTATTCGCAATTGTTTTAGGAGAACAATATTTAGCACGTAAGAAGGCAGATGATTATAAGCTTGAAATTTATGAAAAAGATGTTAAAGAACCTCAGATTGTAAAATATGAAGAATTTAAACTGAAAGTTTCAAGAAATTTGTATAAATCAATCACAAATATTGATCAAATTTCTAATGAAGTTACTCTTGTACTTCATCGATTTATGGCTAAAGATGCTACCGAATACAATTTTAGAGGTTGGGTTAGGGCACAGCAGATTGAAAAAGAGAATGTTGCTTCTAGTATTAATCCTAAGTTGCTTGAAAAGGACGAGAGTTTATTAGAAAAAGTTATCTTTAAAATTGAGAATGGTTCTTTTATCGAAAATATTGAAATCATAGATGCTTATTGTGCTTATCAGTCAGAAGCAAGACAAGATATTGAAAACTTAATTATCTTTTCAGAAGAACCTTCAAGTAGATTTTATACTGAAGGGCTGCAAGAGCTTTTCGAAGTATTGATTAAACAGTTAAAAAAATACAACTTATTCTTGGTTACACATTTTTTCACTATAAGAGGTGCTGGTTCAAGAGATGGTAGGAAATATCTATATCCTGATTTAAACATAGATTTATCAAACGCTAATATAGAAGCGATGGAAAAGTATGATGGGTATTTGTCTAAGTTAAATGCCTTGTCTAGAGAAACTATTTCCTTTATAAGAGAATTTGTCCATCAGTCAAGAATTGAACTCTACCAATAACTCGACATTTTTATTGTGTTCAACAAATATTCGAATACTGTGGGGAAACCACTTATTGTAAACAAAGAACAACAATAACTTTATACTGGAAATTGAGAAAATTTGTAAAATAAGTGGTCATTGTAAATCAATTTAATATAATAATAGAGACTATTTCTACATAGCGTCAGAATAAGTGGGTGTAGGTTTCAACGCAGCTACTGGCGCAGTGAGTTATCATGATCTAAGCGGGGTTTAGTTGACCCAGCGATAGTAATTCGTTCTGCAAAACGATGCTTCCGTACTAGCAATGTTGCTGACTACAGAAGTGGTTAATACTGACCAAACTAACTGGCTTTCTTGAAGATGGATACACATGCTATGATGGTAAAATCATTCATAATTTGGTATGATAAACGTATAAATTTCATACAAAAAGTGAGAATCACAAACTATAGATTGTATACGCAGAACCAGACCAATTCCACGCGGTACAAGAAGCATTTAAGGTTGCTGGTGTGAACGAGTTCACAGTAGCCGAGCTGACGATGCTGGCGCAAAACCACGTTGAATTGCCTGCGGATGCCCAAGTTCAATTCGAGAAGCTGATTGATGCACTTGAAGATTTGGAAGATGTGTAGTAGGTCTACCATAACGTGAAGTTTGTGTAAGCGGTCAAGCGACTACGACTAACGCCTTTTGATATTTTGATTGGTTTACACATTTTTCGAGCAAGATACTTAACTTATTTATTTATGCTCTAAAATGTTTGAATTAAAAAGAGTGTCTATCCAATCCATTTCGATTGGGAGACACTCTTTTAGTTTATGTTTAAGATTTACTCGGCACAGTGTGGGCTTGCTTATCCGATGAATCGGATGTTTCTATTTTTAGTCCGCCAAATTTGAAGAGCACGATGCCACCTACAATGACAAGTACACCAATAAGTTGGTTCCATGAGAACGGAATTTGCTCCAGACCGAGCCAGCCCATCGAATCAAATAGTAAAGCGAAGCTTAACTGAGAGGTTAATACGATGGAAATCGCATAAGTTGGTCCGAGTAACTTCATGCCTTGAACGAGACAGAAGACGACGCCTACACCAATCGCACCACTCAGCCAGTACCACGACTGCATGTGCTGAATGCTAAATGTATTTTTTCCTTCAACGAGTAAGGAGATTACAAAAGAAGCAATAAATCCGGTAAATAACACCATCGTTGTGGTCGACCATGAACCGGTGCGTTCATTGACTTTACTATTAAATATCGTTTGCAGACTGACCAGTGAACCTGCCAGAAGCGCAAGTAAAATACCTGTAATGATCATGTATGTCCTAACTCCTTATTCATAAATGTTGTGTCCCGCAATGTGTCTAAGGCCTGCACGATTTTTAATGCGGATTAATCCTTGATCCCGTTGAATATAACCGTCAGCACATAGCTTCTGAATCACCCGATTCAAATGGCGATAACTGGTGCCGATCAGGTTGGCGATGTCCGTCAGGTTAAAAGCATCCAGTTCCTCATGCAGTACGGTTCCGCCTTCATCCGTTGAGATGGATAACAGATAACTGGCTAAGCGAACATCTACCGGATACATCAGATTAAAGTTCGAAAAGTTCGAATCAATGTAAAACTTGTGTGAGATGATTTTTAGCAAAAATTGCAGTAATGGTGCGTAATCATGGGCAAGCTCAGTAAGCCAGCGATAATGAATACGTAGCATCACAACGGGGGACACCGCCTGAACGGTGTTAACGATGTTACTTTCACGCACATACTCGATGTCTCCGACCACTTCAAGCGGTGTCTTGAAACAGAGCACGAGTGTTTTGTCTTGTGGAGAGGTGGTGAAAATTTTAATTTTCCCCTCTACCAGGACATATAAGTATTCGGAAGCTTCGCCTTCGCGGCAGATCAGCTCACATTTATCGAATTGACATAGGGTCATATGAGGACGCAGGTGTTCGTGAAAAACCGCCTCCAATTGATACTGTTTCAAATAGTCCATAATTTGCTGGGATTGATGAATCTCTTCCATGCGGTTCTCACCTCTGCGTTAATTGTAATGAAACTACAGCTTCATGATGATGACACCGGCGATCATTAGAGCAATACCTAGGAATTGCGGCAGTTTCATTTTTTGTTTAAGCACGCCGAACCATCCATTGCTGTCGATCAAAAAAGTTAGAAACAATTGGGCAATCAACAATGCCGAGATCGTAAAAGTGACGCCAATTTGCTGAATCGCAGAGACTTCACTGAAAATAATAACCGCACCAAATGCGCCTCCGGCAAGATACATCGGTTTAACCTGTTTAATTCCCTGAAGATTGGTGTCCCGCACAAACATCAGGATGATCGCCGCGAGTATAAATCCCGTTAACTGGGTGATCGAGGCGGCCTGCCATGTGCCTATATCTGTACTGATTCTGGTGTTAGCAACCCCTTGTAGCGTAATGCAGGCTCCGCCCAGCAAGGCAAAAATAATCCCTCTCATCTTTCTCCGTACACTCCTTCAATGCATGACTTCGACTTCTATTAAATGATAAATATCTCCAAACAGCCAAGGACAAATGTCCTGAGTCTGAAATTTACAGCATCTAGCGTACACTAAAGCTTCAGGATATTCCAGAAAAGCAAGAAAAGAAGTAGCTATGGAAGGTAGGAAGGGGAGGAAGGGGAGGAAGAAAGAAGTGGATTAACGATCCCAGGAACGCTATTCCACCAAACGAGGTCAAAACGCTGGATATGTGGAAAAATGGAGGAGATAGGGTCAATGAGGATCGTCATTTTTATAAATGAGACAAGTTACTTAAAAAGGTATGTCAGCTGTAGTTCAATATGTTCTCTAACCTAGCCTAACATTAAAACACCTTAAATACAGGCTGTTCCTTCACAAAAGTAATTTTGGTCTCTGGAAAAGACTCCTTCAGTCTGTCCGCCAAAAGCTTCATTCCCGGGGCCTCACTTTCGGCATGTCCAACCATGATGAGTGCTTTGGATTTACCTTGCTGCACAGCATCACGAACATATTCAGGCGTTTCCCATTCAAATCCTTCCCCTGCGATAATCAGATCCACCTGTTCATTCTGAAGAAGAGGTATCGTGACGGGTCCATTTCCACGAAATCCAACCAGAACGGCAGCGCGTCTGCAAACGATTTCAGAATTGCCCGCAATGCGGACATAGTCAATACCCAGACGTTGCTTTAAATGTTGAGCAATTTCCTGAACGGTCATTCCTTCTGGAAATGTAACTATATCCGACTCTGCCGTTCGCCCGCTCAGATATGTAATCCAGCCAAGCTCCTGAATGAGTCCATCTGTAATGCCATCTGGCTCGAAACGGTGGATTATATCATGGCAACGAAAAAGAGCAATGCCTGCTTGGTCGATCAATGTTCTTTTATCCGTATAAACGGAATTGTTCACAAGCCAGTCGGTCGCACTGTGATGATTATAAAATGGGGATTCATGGGCAATAATCAGATTAGCTCCGACCTGAATAGCCTGTTCAATGACCTGTTGTGTAGGCATAAAAGCAACTACAATGCCAGTCACAAACTGATTCGGTGAACCCGTGATCAGCTGATCCACTGTATTTTCCGGAAGTGTTATCCCCTCTGTGAGGTGCAGTATAATCTCTTGAACCGTGAGTTCCTTAGGTCCTGTCATATCTTTAATTTCCATTAGCTTCATTCCTCCAAAATAAGGATATAGTGTTAGTGTATCATCTTCATAGGTAAAAACCAGCTATACATACGATACTTCATTACCCTGAAAATGAACGATTTTCAGATAGACTCTATGGTGCTCTAGGCATGCTCAGGTCCGTGTCTACCCTATGTTTAACCCAGGCTTACAGCACATCCATCCATTCCGCAGTTAACCTAACAACGTAAGTTTACAACCAGCTCACAAGCCTCTTGAATTCATGTAGTTTTCTGATACGAGAAACCGTATACTTACATAGAGTCTTTTTTGAATCAGGTAAAATTTACTATATTCGCAATAGATTCTTACGCTAATCATAGCCTGGATTCACATCACGATACGAAAGGGGATAACGACATGACGGCAGTTAGTATTATGGAACGCCTGAAGAGTGAGACAGCACATTATCATAGACAAGTAGAACAGAACCCCTATGCGAAAGCAATTATGGATTCAACCATAACGATTGAACAATATAGAGTGTATTTGGAGAAATTCTACGGTTTCCTAAAACCTTTGGAGGATCAAGCGATAGCGCAGTCTTTTTGGGCGGAAACAGGATTGGATATCGATGTACGAGGCAAGGCTGGTTTATTAGAGCAAGATCTGAGGGATCTTGGCTTAAGCGAGGAGCAGATCAAGCAAATTCCACAATGCGACGGCAAGAATTTACCCGACATTTCAACACCTGCACGACTATTCGGATATCTCTATGTCATTGAGGGCTCAACCAACGGTGGACAGATCATGACCAAACGGTTGTCACAATTTTTGCCTATAGAGGCGGATCGTGGACTGCAATATTTCAACGCATACGGCACACAGACACGCACAAGATGGAGCGAGTTTGTGGAATTGTTACAACAATCGATTCAGACATCCGAGGATGAAGACAGCGTTTTGCATACGGCTTCGGAGACATTCAGGCTACTGGATCAGTGGATTAATACGTAAGAATTACGCCAAAAACACCCGATTAGCTACCCGACGTAAGTTCTGTAACAATGAAACAACACATGCTGAGAGGGGATATTTAAGTTCATGGCTGAACCTAGGTCGAGGCAAGAAATGAGTCTGCTTAACCGCACCTTACTCCCGCAAGGGACATATACCAATGATCCGATCGACCTGAATAACTGCGACAAGGAGCCTATTCATATTCCTGGCTTTATCCAGCCACATGGCGTGCTTCTGGCTATCGATCCCAGAGGGACAGCAACCATTGTGCAGTGTAGCCAAAATACACATGATCATCTGGGCATAGATTACTCAGATATTTTAGGTATGCCTCTAAGCGACTTGATCGCTGAAGAAGATGTAAACAAGCTCCTGAACAACCGCTCGAACGCAGCTGTAACGTCAGACTTGCATTATATGGATCTGATTATAGAAGTGGCAGGGGAAGAGAAAGTTTTTTCAACGGTCCTGCATGAGAGCGAAGGTCTGTTAATTCTTGAAATCGAGCCTTATTATGAAAAAGAAAACATCGAATCCAACGATTTTGAATGGATATCCCGTTTCTTCGGAAGAATCAAAAGCACGGACAGCCGCGTGGATGCGAGCCAGATTGCGGCTGAACAAGTCAAAGAAATGCTTGGATATGACAGAGTCATGATCTATGAATTTGACGAGCAATGGAACGGCAAAGTGATTGCGGAAGCGCGCGAACCGGAACTCGAACCATTTCTAGGGCATCACTATCCGGCCTCGGACATTCCCAAGCAAGCAAGGGAACTATATCTTCGTAACTGGCTACGTACCATTGTCAACGTGGATTATACGTCTGTTGAAATCGTACCAACGTTGCAGCCCCTTACAGGCAAACCTTTGAATTTAAGTCTGTCTGTGTTGCGGAGTGTATCTCCGCTTCATATTGAATATTTGCAAAATATGGGCGTGGGAGCTACCGTGACCATTTCGCTCATCCATGATAATCAACTCTGGGGACTTATTACGTGTCATCATTATTCTGCAAGATACGTCCCGCATCGTGTTCGTAATCTGTGTAACTTCCTGGGAGCCTTTTTCTCTAATGAATTGTTCCAGCGTCAACAGCTGGATGATTACCAGGCAGAGATCAACTCCCGTGAGGCTGCTACGCGGATCGTTAACATTTTCATCGGCAATACAAGCCCGGCGCGAGTGGTGGAAGAGCTGCAAGGAGAGCAGGAAACCATTCTTAGGTTAATGAATGCATCCGGTGCGGCAATTTGTTACCAGGACAAGTTGCTGTTATTCGGTGAGACTCCGACAAATGGACAGATTCGTGAATTGGCCGGATGGCTGGCTGGACAGGCAGAGGATCACAGCTATCACACGTCGAAGCTGAGTCTGGAATACGAGACAGCCAAGCGATATCAAGATGTAGCCTCCGGGGTTATTTATGTTGCCATCTCACCGGGTCACCACAACTATATGTTATGGTTCCGTCCCGAGGTAGTTCAGGTGGTCGAATGGGCTGGTGATCCGGCGAAAGCCGTGCTGAAGACGGATGATGGTGTACGTTTGTCTCCGCGGAAATCGTTTGAAAAATGGAGGGAGGTTGTGCAATCGACCTCCTATCCATGGACAACGAGAGAACTGAGCATATTACCTTTGCTAAAGTCTATTGTGCGTCGTCAGACGGAAAATCAGCTGGCTCAAGCGGAGGAGCACGCTTTTCAGAATGCCCGTATTTTGAAGCGGAACGAGCAACGTTATTTGCAATTGATGGACTTCTCGCCTGTTGCCTTTTTCACACTTACCGAAGGGCGGATTATTTACTGTAACAGGATGGCGGCCGAACTGTTTGGATATGAAAGTACAGGCAGTCTGATCGGGAAGAGTTTCAACGATTTTTTGCCTGATAATACAAGGGACATACTACGGCAAGACTTTGAAAAATTGCAGCTCGACATCACAAGTTTGATGAACAATCAGTTGTATTTTACAACAGCTTCTGGCATGTCTTTGCTCTTTGAGATTACGATGGCCTCCGTCGTTCATGCAGGCAAACCTTCCGTCATGTTGTTGCTTCGCAGCAGAACTTCACAGCAAGAGCAGGATGATTATAGCGAAACAACAAACCAATTACGCAATTACCTGACCACTGATCCGTTAACCGATATGCCTGTTCAAACGGTGTTCAAGCAGCAGCTTGAAGAGGATTGGAATGATTGCTTGCAGGACAACTGAAGTCTGGGGCTGTTGATCATTGATATTGACGATTTTCGTTCTTATAATACTGCGTATGGCCTGCAAGGTGGCGACCTGTGTTTACAGTGGATTGGAGAGGTGCTGACGGTGGTTAGTGAGCAGCATAATGCTCTCATTTCCCGCCAGCGCGGAGGTACGTTTATGTTGAAAATAAAAGACACAACGTCAGCGCATTTAATGGAACTGGCTGAGGAGATCAGGCAACATGTGCTTGCTCTGCATATCCAGCGAGAGCTCACGGGTCAGAGTGGTGTGGTTACAGTCAGCGTTGGCGGGGCGGTTCTGCTTCCTGATGAGAATACTGTCGCAAGTGATTTGATCGAGCTGGCTACTCAAGCCCTGTCTCAAGCCAAGGAAGAAGGCAAAAATCGTACGCGAGTGGTTTGAGTTGAACGGATAAGTCCGCACTGTGTATCAAAAAAAGAGATTCAATTACCTGTAAAATAGATAGGAAATACAAAATAGAGAAGAGGGCAGTGATGCCTTCTTTTTTGTGTGAAAAGAAAGTATGATTTTGCCGCCCATAGAAGCTGGACAAGTGTTATAATGTTGCGTATGGATACACGTGTTCGTATTTTGCCCTGAAAGAGGTGGATTCAATTCCATGAGAGATCATTCGGAACAGCTGGAATTCATGGAGATTGATCTAAGTGAAGATACAGAGACAACCTCGATTCGTATACCTGATCGTTCATCTATAGAGAACCAGACTCGTCAACCACACAAGTCGCAGGGAGCTGTATTGTCTTCGGAGAAGCGATTTGTGGAGGAAGCTAGACGCCTTGCAGAAGTTACGGGAGAAGAAACTTCACCTGTTCCCTTTATGAGTTACTGGCCGACGTATGGGGTGATGAATGATGCACAGCTGGAATGGTATTTGTACTGGAGAACGGAGGTGCGCCAGGAAAGATACCTGGATGTCGACCTGTCGTATCTGTTTGTTCATGTTTACGAGTTGATTAACGGGATCGGCTGGTTACATCCAGAGGATGGTTATCACCAATTAAAACGATTATGGTTGAATTACCGAGAGCGGCTTCCTCAGCTTCATGTTTATATGCAGGAATGGATGGTCGATTACGTTCTGGTTCACGATCTTCATACATTGCTTCATGATGTGATGATGCTCTCGGATGGTTATTTGCCAGCATCATTGATGGACAAGGAATTAAAACGGGTGTTACAGGATAATGTCGCTGAGGTAACGCTGGATATGCTGAAATGGTACTTTGACTATGATGTTACTTTAAATGCCTTTTACCGGGATGGCGGCAAAGAATGGATGGCACGATATGTGCCCAAAGTGATGGCTGTGATGGATTCGTATTTGCAGCGGACGCAACAAAGAGGGCTGTTGCCTGAGCTTGAATCGAAAGCCGAGCAGACGGTGAAACGCACGCTGTTTCATAAAGCGGTATATGACGAGTCCATTTACGGCAGATTTGTTACGTTCACTCATGTTCCTCTCATATTGGAACGTGAATTTGTGCGGAGGTTAATCGGGATTTACCGCTGTACGGAAAATAAGCTGCGTGAACTGTTAGGCTTCCGGGGCCGTCTGCGAGGTAAAACGCTGGAGCCTGAGCTTGCCAGTGTGATTGAGCGTTATCTGGAAAGAGCTTTTGCCATGGAACAAGCTGAGGCTGTAACTGCGCCAGTCATTCAGATTGATACGGCCAAACTGGCTTCTTTGCAGAAGGATAGCGAATATGTGCGTAAGGCGTTGAGCATTGAAGATAGCGCACATTCCGAATCGGATAATGCTGAATCTGACCTTGAAGAAAACGCAGACGAGAATGAAAGACACGGAATGGATGAGCCGCTTTTCCAAGAACAGCAAAGTGGTTCATTATCGATCCTAGACAACGGGAGTCAGCCATCCATGAGTTCGGATCGTTGGAATGAAGTGCTTATATGGGACGAAGCTGCGGAAGCCCATGTACCAGAGGAGTGGCGAGAATTTGCTGAGAGGTTGGATGCCCGGCATGTAAGAGCCATCCACGCTTTACTTGGTGAACATCCGGATGGTGATTTGATGCGGCTTGCCGAAGAAACGGGAACGATGCCAGCTCTTTTACTAGATGAAATGAACGATATCGCTATGGAAACCATCGGAGATCTGCTGGTGGATGGTGACCGAATCGTTGCTGATTATATTGATGTATTTGAACATGTGAAGAGGTGATTGACATGACTGAGCATACAGTGAATGAACATCAAAAGATAGAACATCAACCAAACCAGCTTAAGATTCCAAAACGTTTGACCACCGCACTTGTGAATTCATTAACGGCAGGCGTCGTGCCACGGATTGGACTGGAGCAAATTGCTGTAGGGCGAAAGTCGGAAGTGGAAGCGATCCTACGAGACTTGGATAACATTGCTGAGGGCGGTGCGGCATTTAAACTGATTACTGGCCGTTATGGTAGCGGTAAAAGCTTTCTTTTGCAAATGATTCGAAATTATGCGATGGATCGTGAGTTTGTGGTTGCGGATGCGGATCTTTCTCCAGAGCGTAGACTTGTCGGCACAAAAGGGCAAGGTCTGGCAACTTATCGTGAGCTGATGACACGCTTGTCTACACGAACACGCCCGGATGGTGGGGCTTTGGAGCCTATTTTGCAAAAATGGATTGCAGGCTTGCAGCAAACAGCGATGACCCAGTTGAATATACGTCCAGATGATCCTGCGTTACCGCTGGAGGTAGAAAAACAGATTTACCTCGTGACGGGTGAAATGCAGAACCTGGTTCACGGTTTTGATTTTGCCAAAGTGCTGGCCTCTTACTGGAATGGTTACAAACTTGCGGATGATGACCTGAAACAGTCTGCACTCCGCTGGCTTCGGGGTGAATTCGCTACCAAAACGGAGGCGAAGAAAGAGCTTTCCGTGGGTGTCATTATCGATGATGATAACTGGTATGATTATTTCAAATTATGGTCTGAATTTACGGCACGTATCGGTTACAAAGGGCTGTTACTCTTTATCGACGAAGCTGTGAATCTGTATAAAATTACAAACAGCGTTTCGCGTCAAAGCAACTACGAGAAGTTGCTAACGATGTTTAATGATACGATGCAGGGGAAAGCCGAGCATCTGGGCATTTTTGTGGGGGGAACCCCTCAATTTGTGGAGGATGAACGCCGTGGTTTGTACAGCTATGAAGCGCTTCGATCCAGACTTATTGACGGTCGTTATGCCGCAAGTGCGTATGCGAATTATACGGGCCCCATTATCAAACTCGCGATGTTGTCGCATGAAGAAATTTTGATTTTGCTACAAAAGCTACGCCAGATTCATGCCCTTCATTTTGCATATACCGCTAGCTTGAGCGATGAACAATTAGTAGGTTTTATGCAAATGGCTGTGAATCGTTTGGGTGCGGATGAACTTTTGACAACACGAGAAGTGGTGCGTGACTTTATGGATGTGTTGCATACGCTACATCAGAATCCTGATGTGACTTACGAGCAGTTACTTGGTGAGCGTGCGGCTCTTTCCGATGGTTTGGCTCGTGGAGCCAAGGGTTCCCAAAAGGAATCCGATGAGCTTGATGATTTTCTTGCGGAGTTCGAACTATGAGTGAGAACCCAAATCCATTTTATAGACTGGCTCCGTTTGTGCAGGAATTTATTTATAAAAAAAGATGGGAATCGCTACGTCCTGCGCAGATTGAAGCGTGTAACATTTGTTTTCACACTCCGCACCACATGCTGATTGCGGCGGGGACGGCTTCCGGCAAGACGGAGGCCGCTTTTTTTCCAGCGTTGACTGAGCTTTATGATCAGCCTTCCAAGTCGGTGGGTATTCTGTATATTGGCCCTTTAAAAGCATTGATTAACGACCAGTTCGAACGACTCAAAGACTTGCTCACGGAAGGCAATATTCCTGTCTGGCACTGGCATGGGGATGTGCCGCAGGCTGAGAAAACCAAGCTGATGAAAAATCCGTCAGGTGTGCTGCAGATTACGCCCGAATCGCTGGAAGGGCTGTTGATGAATCGACCGAATGCGATTCCTGCGCTTTTTCATGATCTGCGCTATATCATTATCGATGAAGTGCATGCGTTCATGGGAGCGGATCGGGGCATTCAGGTGTTAAGCCAGCTGGCTCGAATTGAACGCATGGCTGGCTGTGCTCCTAGAAGAGTTGGATTATCCGCTACACTTAGCGATTATGAAGCAGCGACAGCTTGGCTTGCAGCAGGAACACGGCAAGGAGTCGATGTCGTATCCTCCCCGGGCGGACGTAAGCTGCGGCTCAGGGTGGAGCATTTTTCATTTCCGGATGCACAGAACGAAGAGCAGGCTGAGCAGCTTCATCATGCGCGTAAAGCCTATTACGACTTCATTTATGAGAGCACACATCGCAAAAAGGCTCTGATTTTCACCAACAGCCGCACGGATGCGGAAGTCACGATTCTGGAGATGCGCCGTGTTGCAGCACGTAGAGAAGAACGGGATGTGTTCCATGTGCATCATGGAAGTATATCGGCCATGCTGAGAGAAGAAACCGAAGCGGCTTTGCGGACAGGTCCGGGTCCGGCTGTCGCTGCTGCGACGGTTACGCTGGAACTTGGCATTGATCTGGGAGAATTGGAGCGTGTCGTTCAGCTTGGGGCACCTTATAGTGCTTCGAGTTTCGTTCAGCGGCTGGGTCGCTCGGGTAGGCGTGATGATATGGCATCGGAGATGCTTTTTGTATGCCCGGAGGAAGAAGACGAGGAAGCGCAGCTGCCGGCCCGTATGCCATGGACATTAATGCGTGCAATAGCGGTGATTGAGCTGTACGTTAAAACCAAATGGGTAGAGCCACTTGAAGCTCGGAAAATGCCTATTGGGGTTCTCTATCACCAGACGATGAGCATGTTGAAAAGTATGGGGGAGGCTGAGCCAAGAGAGCTTGCAGCCGCAATCCTCTCCCTGGCGCCTTTTTCAGAGATTACACCGGATCAATATCAAACGTTCCTGAATTACCTGATCGCGACAGATCATCTGCAATGGACGGAAGAACAGACGCTGATTATCGGACTCACGGGTGAAAAGATTGTAAACAACTACCGCTTCTATGCCGTGTTTAAAGACGATGAAGAGCATAAAGTACTGAACGGCTCGGAAGAGATCGGGTCAATCACGACCGTGCCGCCGCCGGGTTATTGTTTCTCTCTCGCAGGCAAGCTGTGGAAGGTAGAAGAGGTCGATCACAAGCACAAGGCCGTGTACGTGAAGTCCGCGAAAGGCAAAGTCGATACACTGTGGCTTGGTGCAGGAGGAGATATTCATACGGCGGTTGTACAAAAAATGCGCGAGGTGCTGTCCGAATCCGTGATCTACCCGTATCTGTCTCCACAAGCGGTGAACCGCTTGGAGCGTGCACGTCGCTTGGCTCGCGAGAGCGGATTGCTCAAACAGGTTGTCATTCCGGCAGGCGGGGATTCCATGTATGTGTTGCCTTGGGTGGGTAGCAAATCGTTTCGCACGCTGGAGCGGTTGATGAAACATAATTTGTCTGAAAGGCTCGCTTTGCGTTCCGTTGTGCCGATGGAACCATATTATTTTGTGGTATCAGGCAAAGTGGATGAACGAACCTTGTTAGCCGAGATGATGAGTGAGTGTCGAACGGCTCAGGATGCATCTGATTTGCTTGCTGCCGATGAAGCACCGTATCTTGGAAAATATGATGAGTTTATAGCACCACCCTTGATTCGTGAAGCTTTTGCAGTAGATGGGCTAGATCTCGAAGGATTGAAATCAGGATTGCAAAAGACGCTGGAGTGGGACAGCTAGTGGAGACATTGGAGTGAACAAATGAGAGTGGCCGTGTAAAGCTTTCATTTTTTAACGTTTAAAAATTGAAAAGAAATGGGTTGACACCACTTGACCTCCCATGTAATATATGAAAAGTCGTCACACATGAGCGATATTTAAATTGCATACTTCATTTCGTATAACCTCGCAGGCCGAAAGTGTACACAGGGCGAGGGTCTCTACGGGAAGCCTATACTTCCTAACTACGATGCCAGGGAATCAACATATTCCTTGCTCGGAGTTAGGATTTTTTTGCATTTAATACGTGGTTGTGACCTTACATGAACCCGGACACGGGGCGCATTATTGAATCATCGGGAGGTTAATTGCACATGAAATATTATTTGTCAGTCCTTGCAGGCGCGATGAGTTATGGTATTCTGTCCACCATTGTTGTACTGGCGTATGGCCAGGGATATCAACTTGGTGAGGTTGTGGGAACACAGCTGATTACCGGTTTCATCTTGTCGTGGATGCTGGCTTTATACACGCGTTTTAGAGCTAAACGCAAAGCACAGGCTGTTAGCCAAGTAAAGGTTACATCGGCTAGTCCTTCAAACATCTTCACACGTTTAACTTGGAAACAGCGTTTGATGCTGATGGCGGCTGGAACGCCAACGGTAATTACCGGACTCGTGTATTATCAATCGTTACGTTACATTCCGGCATCGCTTGCGATCATCCTGCTCTTCCAATTTACATGGATCAGCGTGCTGATTCAGGCGATTAGCAAACGTCAGCGTCCAGACAAAATCACGTTTCTGACCCTCTTTATTTTGTTTGGTGGAACCTTGCTGGCAGCAGGTTTTCTGGAACAGGGCATTAGTAATGTAAGTGGGATCGGGATTGCGCTCGGATTAATGGCAGCAGTTAGCTACTCCTTGTTTGTATTATTCAGCGGTAAAGCAGTTCCTTCTGCACACCCGGCATTTCGGAGTGCTTGGATGGTTACAGGCGGATTGATTCTGCTTTGCATTTTATTCCCGCCGACTTTCCTCTTTAACGGCCTGATCTGGAGTCAACTGCTTGGTTTTGGATTGTTACTTGGATTCTTTGGAGCTTTTATCCCGCCAGTGCTGTTCGCCATCGGCGTACCTCATATTGGTGGAGATATGGCGGGGATTCTGGGGGCAGTTGAACTTCCGGTTGCCGTGTTATTATCCTCCATCGTACTGCATGAGCATGTCAGCGCTCTACAGTGGTTTGGTGTCGTTATCGTACTGATTGGTGTGGCTCTCCCGGAATTGTATAAAATGAGGGCACGGCGAAGTCGGAGCACACCTGTATATTCCGGATAGCCCAGAGGGGTCATTTTCATTAAGTGCATAATGGGGTATGCTTGTAGAGTACATCCATCCACTTACGAATGAAGATGGGACAACGGAATAAGGAGTGTGTATATGAATAGCTGGTTTAAAAAAGCGTGGCCGTTCTTAACTCTGGGCGTGGCTGTAGTTGCTCTGCTCGGTGGATTTTTTGTATATTTCATGGGTAAGGACGTATCCCCGGGATCAGGCGGTTCAGTAACAGCAAAGATCGAGACACCGGAGGATTTGAAAGGATATGAGGTCATTAATGTGAACGTGAGCAACGATGGATTTGAGCCGAATGTCATTGAGGTGAAATCTGGAGTGCCTACGAAAATTAATTTTATCCTGACCCGAAGCGTGACACACGTCAAATCTGTCGCTGCAGAGAAGTTAGGCATGGATCTTTATATGCAAAAGGGAGATAACTACTACACGGTTGATCAGAACGTCGCTCCAGGGGAATACGAGCTTCACTGCGGGATGTACATGATCTATGGTACGATTAAGGTTATTTAAAGAGTCAGCGTAACGGATAGGGAATGTACGCCAGATATCATTAGTTCAACTCATACAGAGGAGCAGAGTTTGGGCAACCGGACTTTGCTCCTTTTTCACCTGCATGATATCATGAACGGGGAACATAATCGATCTGGAGGTGTTGCAATGAAAGCGCTATTTATCGGAGGAACAGGCACTATAAGTACAGCGATTACCGACATGCTTGCCAAGCAAGGCTGTGAATTGTATTTGATGAATCGCGGGAATCATAATGACAATTTGCCTGCGGGAGTCAAGGTTCTTCAAGCCGACATTAATGACGAAAAGCGGGTAGCCGATCTGATTGCCGATTTACAATTTGATGTCGTTGCGGACTTTATTGCTTTTGTACCCGCTCAGCTGGAGAGAGATTATCGTTTGTTTCAAGGCAAGACCAAGCAGTTCATCTTTATAAGCTCCGCATCGGCCTATCAAACGCCGCTGTCGGATTACAGAATTACCGAAGGAACGCCATTATCCAATCCATTCTGGGAATACTCCCGAAATAAAATTGCGTGTGAAGACTACCTGATGAAATTATATCGGGATGAAGGTTTTCCCGTGACCATAGTTCGTCCAAGCCATACTTACGGGGATAAGTCCGTACCGCTTGGTGTACATGGCGAGAAGGGAAGCTGGCAGGTTCTGAAGCGTATGCTTGAAAATAAACCAGTGATCATTCACGGTGACGGCACTTCGTTATGGACGATTACACACAACACCGATTTTGCCAAAGGCTTTATCGGCTTAATGGGCAATATCCACGCCATCGGAGAGGCTGTACATATCACTTCGGATGAGTCTGTCACATGGAACCAGATTCATGAAATCATTGCTGATGTGCTCGGGGTCAAGTTACATGCAGTTCATGTGCCATCGGATTTTTTGGCGGCTAGCAGTAATTTGGATTTCAGGGGTGGTTTGCTTGGAGATAAGGCCAACACGGTTGTTTTTGACAACAGCAAACTGAAACGACTGGTTCCTGAATTTGTAGCTACAACAAGGGCTGACCAGGGCATTCGCAGCACGATTGAGCATATTCTGGAGCACCCGGAATTACAGATGGAGGACCCTGAGTTTGATCAATGGTGTGACCTTGTTGTTAGCACATTGGACGAGGCGTTGCTGAAAATCAGAGATGGAAAGTAAAACTAGATAGAGAATAACTTTTTATATACGTCCCCATTCCAGGTATTTACATTCGATTTCCGAATCGTTATAATCAATAAAAAATAACACTTTAGGGGAGGCACCCCAACTCAGGACATTGTTCCTTGGTTGGGGTGCCTCCTTTTTTTTGTGTGCATAAAAAGGAGAGCAAGGTATTGAAAAACTCAAGAAAACGGTTGAAAAAGCAAGCGGAGCAAATGTCTAAAGTGATGCTAGCGTTTGCATTATTGTCGCCTCAGTCATTAATACCTGAATGGAGCCAAGCGGGCACGGCAATGGCAGCAACGGTAGAGAATATTGGGGTGGTATCCGATACATCCTCATTAAAGGCGGTACAATCCTCCAAAGTGAAAGTGGAGATGAACAGTGATGGAAAATACCGAATCGTATTACTACCAAGTACGAACGTTTTTTACGGAGGTGACACCGGTAATGTATCGACGATTATTGACCATCATGGCACAGCAATCAATTTCAAATCATTGCCGCTGAATTATTATCGAATTAACAACAATGTCATCGAGATGTCCAGACAAAAAGACAATGTAGAGTATATTTTGCGAGTCTCCATCGTAAATGCGACATCTCAAGGCGGATATATGAAGGTGGAACTGGAAGCGATAAATCGAAGCGGCTCAGCGCTGAATCTTGGGGGGACTTTTTATTGGGATACGATGGTGAACGGCAACGATGCTTCTCCTTTTGAAGTCATTCAGAACGGGTGGCGCAATTATAGCGGAGGCGTACAGGTGACGGCTTTTTATGCCAACACGTACAACGTCGTTAATGCTGATCGTGTATTCATGGGACAATATCAAAGCCCGGATAGTGCCCAGTTGACAGGGGGCTCAGCTCCATCAGCCTATACACCTGGACAGATCGTGAATGCGAGTGATACTGCAGCTCAGTTCTGGTGGGACGCGAGATCAACGGCTAATCAGGGATCACGGAAATTTTCAACCATTGTAGGCATTGGGCCACAAAACGTTCCGCCTTCTTTTACATTAACAGCACCTGCATCAGGTCAAACGTATTACAAAGGGGAACAGTTGCAGATTTCAGGTACAACACGGGATAACGACGTAGGCGATCTGTTAACGGTCAAGTGGTCCATTGATGGCGGGCCTGAGAATGTTCTGACGCAAATAACGGCAACAGGTTCGAACCAGGCTTTTAACACCAGCTATACCTTGCCTGATACATTGCCGGACGGATCTCATTACTTGCAAGTATGGGTTATGGACGATAAGGGCGGAGTATCCTCCGCGGGAACAGTTAACTTCTTGGTCAGAAGTTTTGTCGTACCCGGAACTCCGACGTATACCCTGGTGAATAATAATAATCTGACGGTGAACTGGGATAAAAGAGTAAATGATGCTTCTGTAACGTATGAACTGAAAAATATGACAACGAATCAGACCTACGATACAGGCACATCCAACACGAGACAGCTGACGGGTCTAACACCCAATACAAGTTATTCGTTTGCCGTACGCGCGAAAAATTCAAGCGGTGCTTATACGGGCTACTCAGCTACATCCTCCAAATACACACTTGCAAATCCACCTGCGGATGTTGCTGCTTCACAAATCGGAAATAACGTAACAGCCAGCTGGACCACAAACGGTAATCCTGTCGGTACCAGATACAAAACGGAAATCCGCAATGTGAATGGACAAGTGCTTCAATCATCAACGACAACTTCTACCTCGATGACTACAGCCTTAACAGGACTGGAGGATGGACGTTATGAACTGCATGTAGCAGCTTTGAATGCTGAAGGTATTCAGACAGCCTTTGTCTTGGCAGGGCAGATTATGAAAGATACAACCGGACCTTCTGCTCCTTCCATTACCCTCACCCCTTCAACGTGGACAAAAGAAGAGGTTCTTGTCACGGTTGAAGCGGGGACGGATCAATGGAGTGGAACACAGAAGACGGAAGTGAAGATTGGCCTCACTGGTGAATGGAGAGAATATACCGGGCCATTCACGATGAACGATGAGGGAAGTACAACAATCACAGTACGGAGCGTGGATGCATTCGGGAACTTGGGTCAGGAAAGCCGTGTGACTGCACGAGTTGACCGGACGGCTCCAACCCCGCCGTTGATTTCCTTGAATCCAGCGGAATGGACGAAGGAATCGGTTGTCGTTACCTTGACGGAAGGTACGGATGATGCAAGTGGTATCGCCTTAACACAATATAAAGTTGGTGAGAGTGCGCAATGGATCGATTACAAAACACCGTTCATTCTGAAAGATGAGGGCGTAACCGAAATTTACGCACGTAGTTTAGATCGGGCGTCGAACGTAAGTGCAGTGACGTCAACCGTTGCCCGAATTGACAAAACAGCACCTGAACAACCTGTGATCCAATTAAGTGAAGCCGACTGGACGAGAGAGGATGTATCTTTTGTCATTACAAGTGGTACAGATGAAGGAAGCGGGACA
This sequence comes from Paenibacillus cucumis (ex Kampfer et al. 2016), assembly GCF_019748695.1. Taxonomy (NCBI): domain Bacteria; kingdom Bacillati; phylum Bacillota; class Bacilli; order Caryophanales; family Paenibacillaceae; genus Paenibacillus; species Paenibacillus cucumis (ex Kampfer et al. 2016). Next base: position 39,840 of record NZ_JACLIC010000020.1, read on the forward strand.
AGCAAAACGCAGTATCAGTTAACAGAGCATGGGCCTTGGTTAGATTATTTAGGTGAGGTCACGATTAAAGATGAAGGTGAAACCGTAGTTTATGCTCGTACATTTGACCGCGTAGGCAATGTAAGTATGTTGGCGCAAGCCACGGCTCGGATCGACAAGACGGCTCCGACAGAACCGGAGATCTCGTTGAGCCAAACCGGCTGGAGTAAAGAAGCTGTACAGTTTACGATCGCTGGAAGTGTGGATGATCGAGAAATTACATATGAATATCGATTGGAAAATGAGCCATATACGACCGGAAATAAAGGTACGGTCAATACCGATGGAGCAACTGTAATCTATGCTCGGGCCAAAGATGCAGTCGGTAATGTGAGCAGAGAAGTCAGCAGGACGGTGTATGTGGATAAAACTCTACCGAATATTAGCTTTACTCCTGAGGGAGCGGCTTGGACAGATGAAAATATAACGGCTACCGTACAATTCGCAGACAGCCATTCTGGCATAGATGGAACACAACGTTTCTATCAGATCACAGCTCAGGCAGAAGCTCAAGGAGACTGGCTGGAGGCTGAATCCGATCAGCAGAGCATATCCATATCGTCTGAAGGTACTTGGTACATCCACGCCAAGACCGCTGACAGAGCAGGCAATACCGTTCAGGTGACATCTTCTCCTTATCGAATTCAACGGAAGCCTAATCAACCAACTCAAGTCCAGTGGAGTGCGGTTGGTGAAACATCGGTAACATTAACAGCTGATTTACCTTCAGGTGAAACTTACACTTCAGGTTACCAATATGAAATCAAAAATAGAACGACCGGGCAATCCTGGACACTGCAATATCCGAACAATAGTCTAGTTAATGACACATTGAGCGGAGGGCGAGTTTATGAGTATGAAGTGAGAGCAAGAAATCATACGGGTGTAAGTGAGCCGGCGATGATGAGTGTTTTAACTTTACCGCCATCTCCAACTGAGGTTCGCGTACAAAAAGTGGACGCAGAGCCAAGTCTGGCTAAAGTAGACTTTGATCACGTACAAGGAGCCACAGCATATCGGGTGACGGCTACGGATTCTAACGGAAGAATCGTTTTTGAAGAAACCATCTCTGATCCGGAAAGTCTTCCTTACATTAGCAATCTTGCTCCCGGAATGGTTCATACGATATCTGTTACGCCTATGAATGCGAGTGGTGCTGGTGTAAGTTGTGTAGCCGCATTTATGAGTCTACCTGCCGCTCCGGGTGAGTTCGCTGCAGTGCAGATTCGTGAGCATGATATCTCCATGACGTGGGAGACCGTAACATCGGCTACGTATTATGCACTTGCACGTAACGGAGATACGATCTACGAGGGAGGGGAACTCTCCTTCAAGGATGCTGGACTCGAAAGTGGAACAGATTACAGTTATACCGTTGTTGCAGAAAATGAAACAGGCTCAGGTCCTTATGCGAGTTTACCATTGCTAAGAACGTTGCCTGCGCAGGTGACGGGTTTACACGTCACGGATGCCTCGCACTCAAGTTTGCATCTGAACTGGGAAACCGTTCGTGGAGCAGAAGCTTATGAGGTATGGAGTAACGGAGAGAAAGTGGGCGAGATTACAGCTGACAAGAATGCATGGACACTGACGAATCTGAATCCGGGATCGGCGTACCAACTGCAAGTTCGGGCGGTAAACAGAGCTGGGCATGGAATGAGTAGTTCAATAACGGGACTAACTATTCCCAAAAGTCCAATAGGACTTCACGTTGTAAGGGCTACGGAACAGGGAGCGACGTTGAGTTGGGAAGCTGTGGCTGGAGCAGACAAATACCGCGTGACCATTGATGGGCAAACATACGAGATGTCGGGTACAGAGCTGACTGTTAAGAACCTGTCAGGTAGCAATCTGTATACGTATGAAGTGCAAGCAGGGAATGCTGCGGGGTATAGTGAGGGCGTAACGAGCACTGTTCTGACGCTGCCAAGGAGGCCGGAAGGATTGCAGGTCAGCTTAACGGAAGAAACGCAGATCGGTATTCGCTGGCAAGCTGTTCCTACAGCGGAGATGTATATCGTTATGATTAATGGTGCAGAGACAGGCAGAACGTCCGATCTCGAATATAGGGCGGAGGGATTGTTACCCGGCCAAGAATACACATTGCAGGTGCAAGCGGTAAACGCAGCGGGTGCTGGTGCACAAGCAGAGCTTGTGCGATTGTCCAAACCACGTCGTCCAACGAACATTACGATGCAACCAGATGTACATGTCACCAGCTTGTCATGGTCTGCCGTTCCGGGAGCTTCTGAATATGTCATATTGCAAGAGGATAAAGAAGTATACAGAGGCATGGATACAGATGCCGTAATTACAGGGCTTGAAGCTGGGCGATGGCATCATTATAGACTATTCGCGGTCAACAGGCAGTCCTCCCGTTCTGAAGCGGCAGAAGTATCGTTTCTGACATTGCCTATTAAACCGGAGAAGGTGGATGTACGTGACGTAACCGAGAATGGGCTTTCACTCGATTTTACTGATACGGGTGTACGTGGAGCTGATCAATATATCATTGAACGTAATGGGCGAGAAGTGGCTCGTATGGAAGCAAGCGAAACTCAGTTTGTAGAAGAACATTTGAAACCGGGCACAATGTACACTTACGTTATCCGTGCAGTGAATGCAAGCGGTACCGGTGCACCGTTGACGATCAGAACGATGACACAAACGCTACCGCTCACAACAGACACGATTGAAGTGATTTCAGGAACCTATTCACAAGACATAAGCTGGGAAGCGGTCACTGGGGCTGTTGCCTATGAAATTCGAAACCAGGCCACAGGTGAGGTCACAAGTGTATCTGAGCCTCATGCACATCTCGTGAGTATGGAGGACGGCACGTTGTATCGATTAGAAATTGTGGCTGTAAATGAGCAGGGACAGCGCTCCAAACCTGTTCAGATTGAAACGTTAACGAAGCCTTTAGCGCCGCAGACTGCCAGTGTAGAGCAGTTCACAGATCGGGCAGTCAAGCTGGATTTATCAGAAATTTTTGTTCGAGGTGTGGAGCAATTTATTATTCGGCGGGATGATGTCGAGATTGCCAGAATTTCTGCAAATCAGACAGGTCAAAAGCAGTTTGAAGACAGTGGGCTCGTCCCTGGAGAGCGCTATACTTATTCCATTCATACATTTAATACATCGGGCGAGAGTGAAACCGGATTTAACCTTGATGTGAGAACCTTGCCAGCAACGGTGGATGAAGTGTTGAGTGCACAAGAGATTGGGGAAGAAGATGCAGTACTGGTCTGGCCTAAGGTACAGGGGGCAGAAGGCTACATTGTTCGCATTAATAATGAGGAAGTTACTAGATTAGATGACGCGAACACGACTGAGTTCAGGTTAACGAATTTGAGTAGTGCGGACGTGTACGACAAAATTAAAGTCATTCCGATCAACTCGGCAGGAGAAGGCGCCGCAATTGTGGTTGCCCCTTTTTATACATTGCCTCGCATTGATTCGCTCGATATGAGAGTCTTTCCAGAATCTGATCATATCAAACTGGAGTGGGACTTTTCCTATCCTAACGAAACGTTTGTGATTGTATTGGATGGTGTGGAGCGATATCGGGGACGGAATCAAGAATATGTAGTTGATGGACTGGACGCGGGCAAACAATATCAGCTTGAGGTATACACGGAAAATGGTGAGCAGACTGCATCGGACAAAAGAAGCTATTCCTTCTTAACCAAGCCGGGTTCCCCGATAAAAGTTGCATATAAAGCCACCAAGGATCAAGTACATCTTCTATTGGAAGAAACACGTGCGGCTGGTGCCGAGCAGTTTTCAATTGAAAGGAATGGCCTGGAGATTGCCCGTATTAGCGCTAAGGAGACAAGGTATGAAGATACGGATCTTGAGCGCGGAACACGATACAACTATGTTATTCGAGCGATCAACGCTTCGGGCACAAGTGATGACGGATTTATGCTGCAAGCTGTGACTTTACCTGGTAAGTTAAATGTACCGCCAATTGTGCAGGACCGTTCCGTATCTGGTGCGACGCTCGTTTGGGAACTTGTACCCGGTGCAGAGGGTTATCGGATTTATCAAAATAAAGAAGTAGTCGGAACAACAGCTGAAACGTCACTTCAAATCTCCGGATTGAATAGTGCTGCAAAATATGATGATTTTAGTATTATTCCTTATAATGAGGCCGGTGAAGGTGAAGGCATGAAGGTGCGGGAATTTGAAACGTTACCCTCGTTGCTTGAATCGATTACAACCACCGCAAAAGGGCCTGATCATATCCTGCTTACGTGGAGATTGGAAACCCAAAATGAGATTGTTGTAATTGCTTATAAGGATCAGGAGATTTATCGCGGTCAAGAGCGAGAATATGTCTGGAAAGGCTTAAATGCAGAACGTCATTACGAGATTTCAGCGTGGACGGAAAATACGGCTGGTGAGGCAAGTGAGAAGAAAAGCGCAGCAGCAGTAACCATTTCGGTTCCAGTAGTTTCATCAAACGGTGGAAGTGCAGGAAATAACACCAGTACCAATGATAATGATTCCAAGGACAAGAATGAGGAAAAAGATAAGGATACAACGAATACTCAGCCTGGAGGAATAACAAGTAGGCGAGTTGCTTTTTTAGATATTGACCAAACGTTTAATAAAGACCAGATTACTTGGCTTGCCGAGCACAATATTATACAGGGGGTAAGCTCAACGCGTTACGAACCGCGTCGTCCCATTACTCGAGCAGAGTTTACAGCACTTATTGTGCGTTTAATGAGGCTGGATATCTCGTTGAAACCATCACATGTTTTTCAGGATGTGAATGACACGGATTGGTTTGCACCTGAGATTAACACAGCAGCCGAGCGTGATGTTGTACAAGGTATGGGGAATGGAAAATTTGCTCCACATGCTCTGGTGACTCGCGAGCAAGCCTCCAAAATTATAGCCAATGTGGTTCATCAGATTAGAAGCGAGCCGATCACCTCACATAAGACATTCACTGACCAGGTCGATGTCTCCAACTGGGCCAGGGAGGAGGTCGCGGAGTTAGCATGTATTTATATGATTAACGGATACGAGGACGGCAGTTTCCGCCCATTACAAGCGTTGAGTAGAGCTGAAGCGGCCGCGTTAATATTCCGTTTGAATAAACTGATGCAGGTTATTGCCAGCGACGCAGATTCCCTTTGAATTGGTTTTAATGTTATGATTGGTTTCAAAAAAGGTAATGAATTATGGTGATGAAAAATGAATAATAAATTTATCCAAATATACGAAGATATCGCTGGACGTATTCGGAACGGAGACATCGAAGCGGGCACACTGCTTCAATCAGAACTGGATTTATCAGAACGATATCAAACATCCAGAGAAACGATACGTAAAGCACTGAAAATGCTATATGAAGAAGGTTATATTCAGAAGATTCAAGGTAAGGGTTCCATTGTACTGGATATCCGTAAAATTGATTTTCCCGTGTCAGGTCTCGTTAGCTTTAAGGAGCTCGCACAAAAGATGGGACACCGCGCACAAACGGTTGTGAAGCTGTTTGAGGAACAAGGGATTGATCAGACGCTCAGCCAAAAGACCAGCTTTGGTCTGAATGAACAAGTGTGGCAGATCAATCGTGTTCGCATTGTGGATGGAGAACATGTCATTCTGGACAAAGACTACATCAGTCAGCGCTTAATTCCGGGGCTGAACCAGGAAATCTGTAATGACTCCATCTATGAGTATATTGAACAGAAGCTTGGGCTATCGATTTCTTATGCCAAGAAAGAAATTTTGGTGGAGGAGCCTACGGCTGAGGATCGCGAGTTACTTGATCTTGACGGTTTTCACAATGTTGTTGTCGTGAGAAGTCAGGTGTATTTAGAAGATACTAGCCAGTTCCAGTATACGGAATCACGGCATCGACCGGACAAGTTCACATTTGTGGACTTTGCCAGACGCAAGTAAACGGGGTAGAAAGGTAGAATATATGTAATGCGAATTCAGTAATTGAACCCATAACCTAATGTCGACAAGAAAAGAGTATCAGGTCACTGTAATCAGAGGTGATCGGGTACTCTTTTTGCCATGCAACATTCCAGTCATGATCCGAAGATCGTCCATCATTAACCGTTAAATGTCAATGTCAGTCTCGCTTATCTAAGCGTATGATCATCCTATCTCGAAGCAAGGAGTGAGCGAATTTGGAATTGAAGCAGGTTAGTGCAGAGACGTCCGTTCGGATCTGGGAAGAGAATAGAGACATTCCAACGTATAGCACAGGTAAACCCGATAAAAATCCAATGTTTCTTGAAAAACGAATCTATCAGGGCAGTTCGGGTAAGGTATATCCTTATCCCGTCATTGATCGAATCGAGAATGAGGCGAAACTGCAATCGTATCGATTGATTATTCTTGAAAACGAATATGTCCGCATCGAGATCATGCCAGAACTCGGTGGCCGTATCTATCGTGCGCTGGATCTGACAAACCAGTATGATTTCGTCTATTACAACCGAGTGATCAAACCTGCTTTGGTTGGTCTTGCTGGGCCTTGGATATCAGGAGGCATTGAGTTCAACTGGCCACAGCACCATAGGCCAAACACATTTGGCAAAGTAGATTGCACTTATAGTAGCAATAAGGACGGAAGCGCTACTGTATGGGTGGGTGAGATCGATCGAATGTACGGTACCAAGGTGACGACTGGTTTTACTTTGTATCCCGGGAGAGCTTACCTGGAGATTCATTCCCAAGTATACAATCGGACAAGTGAACCCCAGACGTTTCTATGGTGGGCTAATCCAGCGGTCGCTGCGAACGATGATACGCAATCTGTGTTTCCACCAGATGTAAACGCCGTAATGGATCATGGTAAACGTGATGTTTCCCGATTTCCCATTGCTACAGGAACGTATTATAAGATGGATTATTCGGAGGGGGTGGATATTTCGCGGTACAAGAATATTCCGGTGCCTACTTCCTACATGGCATACAAGTCCGAATATAACTTTGTAGGTGGATATGATCATCGTTTACAGGCAGGGCTGTTACATGTTGCCAATCATCATATCTCTCCAGGCAAGAAACAATGGACCTGGGGTAATGGGGATTTCGGCAAAGCATGGGACAGGCAATTGACGGATGAAGATGGGCCGTATATTGAACTGATGACAGGCATTTTTACGGATAATCAGCCTGATTTTAGTTGGCTACAGCCATATGAAAGCAAGTCTTTTACTCAATATTTCATGCCTTACAAAGATGTCGGTGTAGTAAAAAATGCAACGATTGACGCAGCGGTTAATCTGGCGCTGGATAAGCAGACGGGAACGGCCAAGATTCTGGTTTACGCGACAGCTAATTATGAGAAAGTCTCTATTAAAGTAAAGGGTGCTGCAGGGAATTATTTTGAAGACATATGCGATATCTCGCCAACACAATCTTATACAGGTACATTCCCATGGAATGAAGAGGAAGAATGGCATCAATTAAAACTGAGTGTATGTACAAAAGAGGGAAGAGTACTTGTGGCGTATCAGCCAGAACAGACGCGCATTCAGGAAGTGCCTGATCCTGCGAAGCCGCTACCGCTCCCCTCAGAGATCCAGACCAACGAACAGCTCTATCTCGCAGGTCTTCATCTGGAGCAGTATCGACATGCAACCTATGAACCGGAATTATATTATCTAGAAGGACTGAAACGTGATCGTACTGACATCCGCTTGAATGTTGCATATGGGACTTTACTCTTACGAAGATGCCTATTTCAGGAGGCAGAGACTCATTTTAGACAGGCCGTTCAGTCCCTCACATGGAAAAACACCAATCCGTATGATAGTGAGGCTTATTACCAGCTTGGTTTGAGTTTGAAGCTTCAAGGAAAGATGAAAGAATCCTATGATGCAATATATAAATCCGTTTGGTCGGCACAGTTTCAGGATATCGGATATTTCACTCTCGCCCAGATGGATGTAGCTCAGGATCAGTACGCACAGGCACTCGAACACATTGAATGTGCGCTAATTCGAAACAGCAGAAATCTCAAAGCACGTCACTTGAAGACATCATTGCTTCGAAAAACGGGGTGTAACTCACAAGCCATTTCGTTTGCTCGTGAAACACTGGATATAGACCCGATGGAATATGGCACGGCATATGAACTGATGTTATTGTCTGCGGAGCAGGCGAAGGAGTATTTCGTGCGGATGATGAGCGGGGATGTTCACAATTACTTGCACTTGGCTGCAGATTATGCAGAGAGTGGCATGTGGGAGGAAGCACGAAGTGTACTTTCCTCAATAGAATCCGATTTGACCAGACCATACCCGATGCTTGGTTATGCTCAGGCATATCTGTATCGGCAGTTGGATCAACTGGATCAAGCATCTCAATGTCAGGCACAGGCGAGTGCCGCAGAGACGGAGTATTGTTTTCCGAATACACCGTTCGAATGCATGATTCTTCAAGATGCGCTTGAAGCGGACCCAGAGGATGCACATGCACATTATTATATGGGTAACTGGCTCTACGACCACAAACGTTACGAGGATGCGATAAACCACTGGGAGATGTCTTGTAAAATAAACCCGGCCTTCCCTACGGTACACCGAAATCTAGGTCTGGCTTATTACAACAAGATGAATCGGCCTCATAAAGCGTTGATCTCGCTGGAGGAAGCATTTCGGCTGGAGCCGCAGGATGCCCGTGTATTCTACGAGTTGGATCAATTACAGAAGAAGCTTGGATGCCCTCCAGCAGAACGATTGCAGCGGTTTGAGGCTCAGATGGAGCTGGTACATCAACGGGATGACTTATACATCGAGTGGGTTACGTTGTTGAATATGTTAAGTCATCATCAGGAGGCTTACAATGCACTGCAAACAAGAACATTTCATCCATGGGAGGGCGGAGAAGGTAAAGTTACGGGTCAGTATGTGACGGCTCTGACGGAACTTGCTAAGCAAAAACTCACGGAAAAGCATCCAGAAGAAGCTATAGAATTGTTGCTTCGAGCTCAGAAGTATCCTGAAAATCTGGGGGAAGGCAAGCTTGAAGGCAGTGCAGACAATGCACTTTATTATGTTCTGGGCTGTGCATATGAACAGATGCAGCAGACTGCTGCCGCTGAAGAGAGCTTCCGCAGAGCTTGCACAGGTTTGCATGAACCAGCAAGTGCGATGTTTTATAACGACCAGCCACCAGAATCTATATTTTATCAGGGACTTGCCTGGAAGAAGCTGGGCAATATTAAGGAAACAAACAGACGTTTTAACAAACTGATTGATTACGCCGAACGGCATATGCATGACTCCATTCAGATCGATTATTTTGCCGTATCTTTGCCAGACTTCCTTGTATTCGATGATGATCTGGATCAGCGAAATAAAGAGCACTGCCATTATATGCGGGCTTTAGGCCTCCTCGGTCTGGGTAAGAAACAGGAAGCTTCACAGGAATTGCAACGAGTGCTGGAAAACAATGCAAATCATCAGCAGGCATTTTTACTTTTGGCAAAAGGGATTTAAATTGGATTTTCACATCGTGACATCCTGCCTATTCTATTGAAGAAAGAGTTGATCTCCCAATATGAAAGATAAGATAAACGCCGATATGTGTAAGCACATCAACGAACCAGATGACAAGTTTTGTTCACATCGTTGTATTCGCTACACATTGGAAGCCGAGGATAAACTGATCCAACCGGGCCACATGGAAGGCTATGGAGGTTACAACACGCGCGGAGAGTCCTATGATTTCACTAATTTTTATATGATGCATAATGATAAACCGTATATTCCGGTCGTCGGGGAATTTCATTTCTCAAGATTTGCTTATCTTCAATGGGAAGAAGAATTGTTGAAGATGAAAGCAGGAGGAGTGCATATCGTAGCAACCTATATCTTTTGGAATTTTCATGAGGAGCAAGAGGGAGAGTTTAATTGGTCGGGTAACTTGAATTTGCGGCAGTTTGTGGAGTTATGTGGTAAACATGAGCTGGCTTTAATTCTTCGGATTGGTCCGTTCTGTCACGGAGAAGTTCGGAATGGCGGTTTGCCGGATTGGCTGTTCAACTATGCATTTGAGGTCCGTTCTAATGACGAAGGGTATTTATTCTATGCGAAACGGTTATATCAGGAGATTACTCGTCAGATTGAAGGCAGTTTTTATCAAGATGGTGGGCCGATTATCGGTATCCAGCTGGAGAATGAATATATGCATGCTGGTGCGCCAATGGATTCGTGGGGTTATTCGCAGGATAAATATATCTCTTCAGGACGTGATGGAAAAGAACATATGGAGCGGCTTCGCCGTATTGCGGAAAAAGCGGGTATGAAACCGATGTTTTACACGGCGACTGCTTGGGGGAAAGCGGCAGTTCCCGCGCAAGGTACGCTACCAATGCTTGCAGGATATGCTTATACCCCTTGGATACCTAATCAGCCACCTAGCGGGGAGTATCTGTTTCGTGATTTGCATCTAAATCCTGCAGAAGAACTGGATTATGATAGTAAACGCTACCCAGCGGCCTATTGCGAACTTGCCGGCGGAATGCAGGTTAGTTATCATGCCCGCCCTGTGGTCGATGCAGACAGTGTAGAGGCGATGACTATTGTTAAGCTGGCGAATGGTAGCAATATGGTGGGTTATTATATGTATCACGGAGGTTCCAATCCCATTGGTCGCAAAACGTACATGAACGAACGAGGATTACCGAAGGTGACGTACGACTATCAAGCACCCCTTGGAGAGTTTGGACGTATCGGAGAATCGTATGATCGAATCCGGAGTTTGTCCATGTTCTTGGAGGCATATGGGGAGCAGTTGGCACCGATGGGGTGTGTCATTTCTGAGGATCAGTTGACTATTGCGCCAGAAAATACGTTGGATCTTCGTTGGTCGGTCCGCCAGCGGTCAGGAGCAGGGTTTCTTTTTATAAATAACTATCAGGATCATATTCAAATGCCAGCGCGTGACATTCGACTGGAGCTTCTTACCTCTCAAGGAAATGCGATGTTTCCTTATGAAGAGGGCACCATGCAATTGAATTCTGGCAAAGCAGTAATCCTGCCTTTTCATCTGGATCTCGGGGAGATAAAGCTTATAAGTGCTACGGTTCAACCTCTGACTAAATTTCTTGTAAAAGAGGAGCTTACGGCTGTCTTTTATGCTCATGAAGGCATGACTCCCGAATATGTAATTGATGCATCCTCTGTAGCAAGTGTGCAAATGACAGCAGGTACAGTCCGTGAACAGGATGGGAAGTACGTCCTTCATCCGGTGGCTGGCAAAAATGATGGCTTTAGTGTTAGCACGATGGATGGGAAAGTGATTCGTATCGTTACGTTAACGCGTGAGGAAGCCTTGCAAAGTTATCTTTTTGAACTAGGTGGAGAAAAAAGATTGGTGATCAGTAGCAGTCATATATATCAACAAAATGAGCAGTTAATAAGCACGTCTGTTGGACAGAGTGAGATCGAGGTTTCCATATATCCTGCACCTGAGAGGATAACGGCCCCTGAATATACAATCATCTCCCGGATGCAGCAGCAACGGTGGTTTGTAACCTATACTTTGCAGGTATGTGTATATCAGCCGGAAGTGGAGATCAATTATCCGAAAGAGCATGCAGCTTCTTTAAAAATAAATACGTGCTGGCCTGAACAGGTTCATGACCTGTTTGTGGAGATTGATTATGAAGGGGATGTGGCGGCAGCCTACATTCATCAACAGTTATTGACGGATCATATCCAGTATGGTCACACTTGGAACATTGGACTGAAGCAATCCCGACATTTATTACATGACCACGCTCTGAGGTTATTAATAACACCTCTTCGTAGGGGAAAGACAGAGCATTTTGTGAATCAAGCGTATGTGGAAAGGTTCCACGGTGTAGAACTGGGCAGGTTTGAGCAGATTCGAATTGTACCGCATTACCGAGTGGCTCTAAAGTTTTCCTGAATGTGTTCCAAAGACTTTTACTCTGTCCGTATGGAGTAAAAGTCTTTTTATTTGTTCAAAAAAACCTGAAAATGGAAAAAATAATTGACTGGTAAGCGTTTTCATTTTAAAATAAATATATTACTTTAACGATAAGTTTATTTATACAGTAATTTTTTGATTCAAAAACTTTATATTGATTCTGATTCTAAAGTTAATTTGAAAAGATTTTGTTCAGTGAAGGTGCAAATACGCTCATGGTTTTGATTCGCTTTGTTAGTGCAAAGTGAATTAAAATAAAAACATAACAGGAGGTTTCAAACGAATGGTCAATCTGAAGAAATGTACGATCTTTACGTTGATTGCTGCGCTCATGTTCATGGCTCTGGGGAGTGTTACGCCCAAGGCAGCTGCTGCATCCGGTTTTTATGTAAGCGGGAACAAGTTATATGACTCGACGGGCAAGCCTTTTGTCATGAGAGGAATCAATCACGGCCATTCCTGGTTCAAAAATGATCTGAATACAGCCATACCTGCTATTGCGAAAACAGGCGCCAACACGGTACGAATTGTTCTCTCGAATGGAACACTGTACACCAAAGATGATCTGAATTCAGTTAAAAACATAATCAATCTGGTCAATCAGAATAAGATGATCGCCGTGCTTGAAGTGCATGATGCAACAGGCAAAGACGATTATAACTCGCTGGATGCAGCCGTGAATTACTGGATCAGCATCAAAGAAGCGTTGATTGGCAAGGAAGATCGAGTGATCGTTAATATCGCCAACGAATGGTATGGAACCTGGAACGGCAGCGCTTGGGCAGACGGTTACAAAAAGGCTATTCCGAAGCTCAGAAACGCAGGCATCAAAAATACCTTGATTGTTGATGCTGCAGGCTGGGGTCAATATCCACAATCGATTGTCGATTATGGTCAAAGCGTATTCGCAACAGATACGCTCAAAAATACGGTGTTTTCCATTCATATGTATGAATATGCAGGTAAGGATGCGGCAACGGTGAAAGCTAATATGGAGAATGTGCTGAACAAAGGACTTGCAGTAATCATTGGTGAGTTCGGTGGATATCACACAAATGGTGATGTGGATGAATATGCCATTATGAGATATGGACAAGAGAAGGGTGTAGGCTGGCTTGCATGGTCATGGTACGGCAACAGTTCCGGTCTGGGTTATCTGGATCTGGCTACCGGTCCGAACGGAAGTCTCACAAGTTATGGCAATACGGTAGTTAATGACACATACGGAATCAAAAATACGTCCCAAAAAGCAGGGATATTTCAATAGATAACAAATTTAATGAAAAAATAAAACAAAATGTGATCGGCAAAGAACAGGACAAAGCATGAACTATAGTGCGATGTCCTGTTTGTTTTTTGCACATTTCTAAAGAAGGAACACCGTTGAAGGAGATATCTATTTAGATTCTTTGTATATTTTTGTTTTTCCTGATAAAGTTTTTGTTTTCAAAACAAAACAAAGATGATAAACTCGTTTTAGGAAGAAAACAAACATTATCGGAGGGGAACAAATGGTACAGAGTTTATGGAATGCAGCGAAGGCATCAGAGAAAACAACAGGGCTTGAACAATTAGTCTACCGCTCTAATCTGATCGGAGCAGATCGTCGGGTCTGCAATATTTATGGGGGTAACACATCTACTAAAACAACAGTAAAGGATTTTCGTGGTCGTGATGTCGAAGTGATGTATGTGAAGGGGAGCGGATCGGATCTCGGTTCCATGGAAGCAAAACATTTTACCGGACTGGCGCTTGAAGATATCGGCCCCCTCATGGAACGTGACTCGATGTCGGATGAAGAGATGGTTGAATACCTTGGGCATTGCATGATTGATGCGAAACATCCGCGAGCTTCCATTGAAACGTTGTTACATGCGTTCCTTCCGTACAAACATGTGGATCATACACACCCGGATGCAATTATCAGCCTCTGCTGTGCGGATAACGGGAAAGAGCTGGCACGTGAAATATATGGCGATCGTTTTGTATGGGTTCCTTATGTGCGCCCAGGTTTTACACTGTCCAAGATGATTGCTGAAAGCGTATTCGCCAATCCGAATGCCGAGCTTGTACTTATGGAGAAACATGGTCTGGTGACTTGGGGAGAGACCTCTGAGGAATGTTACGCTCAGACGATCAAAATCATTAATGAAGCGGAAGCATTCATCGAGGCACGTGTCAATGAAGCTAATCTGTTTGGCGGCGTGAAGCATCCTGCACTTCCTGCTGAAGTTCGTCGTCAGATTGCTGCTCGGGTGATGCCTGTCATTCGCGGAGCGGTGTCGGACAGCAAAAAAATGATTTTGTCCTTTGACGATCAGGATGATGTGCTTGCTTTTGCAGGTGGAACGGATTCTCCACAGTTGTCTCAGGTTGGCGCGGCTTGTCCGGATCATCTGGTGCATACCAAAGTGGTGCCGCTGTTCATTGACTGGACGCCGAATGCGGATGATATTGACGGACTGAAAGCCAAGCTGGCGGAAGGCATTGCTACGTACAAAGAGCAATACAAGCAATATTTTGAGGAGAATAAAAATGAAGGCGACGTAATGTTCGAAGCCGCTCCTCGCGTTATTCTCATTCCGGGCGTAGGGATGATTAATACCGGCAAAAGCTGGGCGTTGTCACAAGTAAGCGGTGCGCTGTACCATCGGGCAATTGCAGTTATGCGTGGGGCAACAAGCCTCGGTAAATTCGTTTCGCTCAGTGCGAATGAATCTTACAATGTGGAATACTGGCCGCTGGAGTTATATAAATTGTCGCTGGCTCCTGCAGAGACGGAGTTTTCTCGCAAAGTAGCGTTTATTACGGGTGGTGCAGGTGGTATCGGTAGTGAAACAGCACGCAGACTCGTTTCGGAAGGCGCCCATGTTGTGCTTGCAGATTTGAATTTGGAAGGCGCGCAGAAGGTAGCACAGGAAATTAACGATCAATATGGTGCCAATCGTGCATACGCGCTCAAGATGGACGTGACAGATGAAGAAGCGGTACAGGCAGCTTATGCAGAAACGGCTCTGCAATACGGTGGTGTGGATATCATCGTGAATAATGCGGGCCTGGCCACATCCAGTCCATTTGACGAAACTTCATTGAAGGAATGGAATCTGAATATGAGTGTGCTGGGCACAGGTTATTTCCTGGTCGCTCGCGAAGCGTTCAAATTAATGAAAGAGCAGAGCATCGGTGGAAGCATGGTCTTCATCGGCTCCAAAAACTCGGTATATGCAGGTAAAAGTGCCTCTGCTTACAGCTCAGCGAAAGCACTCGAAGCCCATCTGGCGCGCTGTATTGCAGCAGAAGGCGGTGAATATGGTATTCGTGTCAACACTATTCTGCCGGATGCCATTTTGCAAGGTTCCGCGATCTGGAACGGTTCATGGAGAAACGAGCGTGCGGCCGCATATGGCATTGAACCGGATCAATTGGAAGAATATTATCGCAAACGCACGACATTGCTCGTTAACATCTATCCGAGAGATATCGCGGAAGGTATCGCCTTCTTCGCTTCATCGAAATCGGAGAAAACAACAGGTTGTATGCTGACCATTGATGGTGGTGTACCAGCAGCATTTACACGTTAAGGGAGGTTAGATTGATGCAAAATCAAGTGGAACAAGCGTATCAAGCTGCGAAGACTTTGTATGCACAACACGGCATCAATACAGACGATGTATTAAATAAGCTTGCAGATATTAAAGTATCCGTACACTGCTGGCAAGGAGATGATGTCAGAGGTTTCCTCAACCAGGAAGGTGAACTGACGGGTGGTATATCGGTTACGGGAAACTATCCGGGCGCAGCAACAACCCCTGCGGAGCTTCGTGCGGATCTGGAGAAAGCTTTTGCTCTCATTCCCGGTAAACATAAAGTCAATTTGCACGCGATCTATGCGGATACAGACGAACAAGTGGAACTGGATCAGATCGAGCCAAGACATTACGAAAATTGGGTAAAGTGGGCGAAAGAGCACGGGCTTGGACTGGACTTCAACCCAACGTGTTTCTCACATGAAAAATCAAGCGACGGCTTCACACTTAGTCATCCTGATCCGGAGATTCGCAAATTCTGGATTGATCACTGCAAAGCTTCACGGCGAATTGGTGCGTATTTCGGCGAACAATTGGGCCAAACCTGTGTGACCAACGTATGGGTACCGGATGGATTCAAGGACACCCCTGTTGACCGGATGGCTCCCCGCAAACGTTTGAAGGAATCCTTGGACGAAGTATTTGCAGAACCACTGAATCCGAAGCATAATCTGGATGCGGTTGAAAGCAAGCTGTTTGGTCTTGGTTCTGAAGCTTACGTTGTCGGCTCACATGAGTTTTATATGGGATACGGTTTGCAAAATGATACGTTAATCTGCCTGGATGCTGGTCATTTTCATCCAACAGAAGTGATATCTAACAAGCTGTCCTCTCTGGCATTGTTTACGAGTGGTATTCTGCTTCACGTTAGTCGTCCGATGCGCTGGGATAGCGATCATGTCGTTATTATGGATGACGAATTGCTTGAAATTGCCCGTGAATTGGTACGTCATGAGCTTCTCGGCACAACCCATATCGGACTGGACTTCTTTGACGCCAGTATTAATCGTGTGGCAGCATGGGTGGTCGGCACCCGTAATACAATTAAAGCTTTGCTGCGAGCTATGCTGGAACCGGTAGACGCTTTAAAACAGGCGGAACTGGATGGAGATTACACGACACGCCTGGCTTTGACGGAGGAGTTCAAATCCTATCCATTTGGCGCAGTATGGGACTACTATTGTGCTCAGCAAGGTGTGCCTGTCCGTGAGCAGTGGATTAAAGAAGTTAAGTCTTATGAGCAGGATATACTTCAATCAAGGTAAAATAATGCGAAAACCCTGTTATTACAGGGTTTTTTTGTTTACATATAGAATAATTTGATCATACAGCTTGAACGATGTCATTTGTCGACAGCTGAATGGTAGCTTGCAGGCCCAGTATTTGTCATACTATAACTAGGTCCTTAATGAATGATCAAAGAGGTCTTTAAAGGAGAGGTGGGGTTGGTATCTCTAGTGCAGATACGATAATTGTAGTGGGTGTATCTGGAGCCGTTATTTTTTTAATCGCACTAGTCGTTGTTATTACCTGGTTAGTTTCAAAGAGAAAGAAGAATGATAATAAACGATTATAAAATACAGAGCAGTTACTGATTAAGCCTTGTTTCAAGAAAGGCTTTTTTTCTTGTTTAATATTTAATAATAACTTGAATTCTCATTTGGTCATATAAATTAACTAACGTTCCTAAACCACGTCGGAACGAACGTTCCGTATATGGTTTTTTGGTGTACATACATACTTATGCATAACCAAAGCGTTTATTTCCATACTAGGAATACACATAAAGAAATTGAGAATCACTATACAGAGGAGCGTGAAAGCATTTTGAAACTTGCTCATAACAAACTTTATATAGCTGCACTTGGCGGCGT
The DNA here is from genome assembly GCF_019748695.1 of Paenibacillus cucumis (ex Kampfer et al. 2016). Taxonomy (NCBI): domain Bacteria; kingdom Bacillati; phylum Bacillota; class Bacilli; order Caryophanales; family Paenibacillaceae; genus Paenibacillus; species Paenibacillus cucumis (ex Kampfer et al. 2016). The sequence continues at coordinate 57,280 of NZ_JACLIC010000020.1, forward strand.
GAATGAAATCGGTAAAAACATGTATTTGATTCAATATGATCAAGACATCATTGTGATTGACTGTGGTTCGAAGTTTCCCGATGAAACGATGCCGGGCATTGATCTCATCGTGCCGGATGTGACGTATCTGCTCGAAAATCAGGATAAAGTAAAGGCCCTTGTTGTCACGCATGGACATGAAGATCATATTGGCGGAATTCCGTATCTTTTAAAACAAATCAATATTCCGGTCTACGCTTCCAGGCTTACACGAGGTCTAATTGAGTTGAAATTAAGAGAGCATAACTTGTTGCGCCAATCTGACCTGCACACCATTGACGCAAACTCTCAGATCACGCTTGGGAGTATCGCCGTCTCATTTTTCGCAACGAGTCACAGTATTCCGGACTGTCTGGGTATTTTCTTTCAGACGCCGGCAGGCAATGTGGTTCACACGGGCGATTTCAAATTTGATATGTCCCCTGTAAACGGCCCTTTCCCGGATTTACACCGCATGGCTGAGATTGGGAAACAAGGGGTGCATGTGCTTCTTTCCGAGAGTACCAATGCCGAAAGACCGGGTTTCACTCCTTCAGAACGTGTAGTCGGAGATCATATTCTGGATGCCTTTATTCGTGCGAAGCAAAAAGTGTTTATCTCTACCTTCGCATCCAATATCAGCAGAGTTCAGCAGATCGTGAATGCTGCATTTCAGACTGGTCGCAAGCTTGCACTGCTTGGACGAAGCATGATTAACGTCGTGAATGTTGCAAGTGAACTCGGTTATCTCGACGTTCCGGATGGACTGTTGATTGAGGCCGCTGATTCAGGACAGTTTCCGCGGGAGCAGGTGGTTGTGCTATGTACGGGAAGCCAGGGAGAGGCGATGGCGGCTTTGTCCCGGTTAGCTGCGGGTAAACATCCTCAAGTTAGCATTGAATCTGGAGATACGGTTATTATTGCAGCAGGAGCCATACCTGGCAACGAAAGAAACCTTGCCCATGTCATCGACAACCTGTATGTTCTGGGCGCTCGCGTAATTTATGGCTCCAGCGGAGCGGCGGGTATGCACGTATCCGGTCATGGAAGTCAGGAAGAGCTGAAACTGATGCTTACACTGATGAAACCGGATTATTTGGTACCGATTCACGGCGAATTCCGGATGCTGTACCAGCACAGATTGCTTGCGGAATCTGTAGGAATTGAGCAAAGTCATGTGTTTATCGTCAATAATGGAGATATGGTGGAATACAGAGACGGAACAGCTTCATTGGGTCCGAAGATTGCCTCAGGTAACAGCTTGGTGGACGGGCTTATTATCGGTGACGTTGGCAATGTTGTGCTTCGGGATCGCAGGCAGCTATCATCGGATGGGATGCTAGTCATTGTAACCACGCTTAGCAAAACAGAAAAACAAATGGTTGCCTCCCCGGAGATCATCTCTAGAGGTTTTGTTTTTGTGAAGGACTCAGAACAATTCATGAAGGAGATTCACGAACGGGTCGTTAACCGCATGGATGAATTAACGGGTGCCGGGGTCAATCAGTGGAATGTGATCAAACGGAAGCTGAAGGATGAGATCGGTCATTACATTTATGCACAAACCAAGCGCAGACCGATGATTTTACCGATTATTATTGAGGTTTGAACTCAATGTTTGCTGGCAGAACGGAAGGCTATCCGTTCCTGATCTCTTTATACGTATGTGTTTACAAAATGACTTTGCCAAGCTCGGTTCGATTCGTATGGAGCACACGACGTCGTGTGCTTCTGCGTGAACCGGGCTTTTTTGCTATGTTATCCTGCCCATATTCGATGAGCTTTGCGATTTGCGTTATAATACATAAATGAATGATTTTATTGACACTAGAGGAGTTTCTTATGAATAAAACGATTTCAGATATTGCTCAAATGGCAGGCGTGGCGAAGAGTACCGTATCTCGTTTCCTGAATGGCGGTTCGGTCAGTGAGGATACCCGTCAGAAGATTGAGCGTATTATTAAAGAATATAATTATGTTCCGAATACCTTTGCGCAGAGTCTCAAAGCAAAAAAGACCAGCATTATCGGTACAGTGGTTCCAAGGCTGGATTCCTATGCGACATCACAGACGCTAATCGGCATTGATGAGGAGCTAAGAGGGCTGCAATATCAGATGCTCATTGCCAATACGAGTCAGGATATGCAGCGTGAGATAGATGCTATTTATGATTTTGCCAGACAAAAAGTGTCCGGGATCATTCTGCTTGCCGCTGAAATAACGGATGCACATCTGAAGGCCATAGAAGACATCCAGCTTCCCGTGTTACTGGTAGGACAGCAGCATGAGTTACTGCATAGTCTCATTCACAACGACGAACAAGCCGGGTATCTGATGGGCAAATATGTTGTGGAACAAGGACACCGGGACATCGTGTACATGGGGGTAAGCGAGAAGGACCAGGCTGTAGGTATCCATCGTAAACAAGGGTTTAAACGTGCCATTGAAGAGTGCAGTGATTGCACGGTGAGGTATTATGAAACGAGCTTCAAAATGTCAGAGGCAGTGCTTACGGCAGCGGAGATTTTGCAAGAAAACAGGCCCTCTCTTATCGTTGCAGCGACAGATAATATTGCGATGGGCGTCATGAAAACCGCGTCCTTTCAAAAAGTCCGCATCCCGCAGCAAATGTCAGTAGCCGGGTTCGGCGGATACGATATCACGGAAATGATTCATCCGACATTGACTACGGTAAAATATCATTATTTGCAGGCCGGAAAACTCGCCGCAAGTCATATTAGCAAGCTTGTTAAAGGGGAGAGTGTAAGTCAGTACACCGTTATGGATGTTGAATTAATTCCCCGAGAAAGCGTTGACAAAATATAAATCGATCCTTTATGATAATTCCATCGAACCGGTTCCATTCTAGTGTTTAGTTCGAGAATGATGACACCGGTCAGCAACAATGGTTGTATGGAATTATTTTTTTGTCTAATTTGGAACCGGTTCCTCTAAAAGTTGAACTTCTGATTTTGCATCATGATTGGAGATTGATATGACGTATGAAAATGACAAGAGAGCAGCTCTATCGGCGGATTGAGCAAGCTGAACCGGGAGAGATTGCCGCACTGGAAGCTAAGATCGCTGCATGTCCATGGAGACAGGGTTACCATATTCAGCCCGTAACCGGTTTGCTTAACGATCCGAACGGATTTTCCTTTTATGAAGGTTACTACCATCTATTTTATCAATGGTTCCCTCTTGGAACAGAGCACGGCATGAAATACTGGTATCATACCCGTTCGAAAAATTTGGTGACTTGGGAGAATGTTGGTATTGCGATTGAACCCGGAACTCCTTATGACTCTCATGGAGCGTATTCCGGAAGTGCGATTGAAAAAGATGGCAAGTTAAACCTGATCTATACAGGCAATACGCGAGATGAGAATTGGATAAGACATCCGTTTCAGTGCTTGGCGTTCATGGATGAGCAGAATGTAATCACAAAATTCGAGCATCCTGTCATTTCTGACGTACCGACTGGATATACCGAGCATTTCCGAGATCCGAAGGTGTGGCTGCACGAAGATGTCTATTATGGTGTCATTGGAGCCCAGCGTACGGATGAGACAGGATGCACGGTACTGTATTGCTCGGAAGATTTGAAACATTGGCAGTTTCTTGGTGAGATCGGCACAACATTGTCTTCCTTCGGTTACATGTGGGAATGCCCCGACTATCTGGAGCTGGAAGGCCAAGGAGTACTCATCTTCTCACCACAAGGCATTCCGGCCGAATCAGACCGATACCAAAACATCTATCAATCGGGATACCTCATTGGTGAACCACTGAACCTGGAGACGAGAGAATTCACACATGGGGAGTTTGAGGAACTGGATCGTGGATTTGACTTTTATGCGCCGCAAACGATGCATTCCCCAGACGGAAGACGAATCATGGTTGCATGGATGGGACTTCCTGATCTGGCGTATCCCACAGATGACAGTGGCTGGGCCCATTGTTTAACGATTCCACGGCAATTATCGATTCAAGGCGGCAAGCTTATTCAGCAACCCGTTCCTGAAATGGCTCAGCTGCGCAAGGATCAGCAAGGTATTCGGATTCAGGACTCGCTTAGCAATGAAAGCCGATCCTTTGCAGGCTTTAATGGTATCGCTTACGAACTCCAATGTGAGATTAGCCAGAACGATGCAGACCTTGTGGGCATTGAGTTCCGGGCGAGCGATACGGAGAAAACGGTCATTCAGTATGATCGCCTTCAGCGCAAACTTATATTGGATCGCAGTCAGTCTGGTGCGGCACTATCCGAAGCGAGTGGTACCATTCGCACCTGTACTTTAAATGAAGATATAGATGTAGATGCTGTTATTAAGCTGCATATGTTCGTGGATTCGTCCTCGGTTGAGATATTTGTCAACGATGGACAGGAAGTCTTCACTAGCCGAATCTTCCCAAGCCGGGACAGTACGGATATTCGATTTTTTGCACACGGAGGCAAGGCGGATTTCAGAGCGGTTATGTGGAATGTTTAGATTGAATGAGAGAGGGATGAGACAACATGTCGGATAATCAGCGTATTGCTAAAGAGGTCATCCAGGCTGTCGGGGGAAAAGACAATATCGCCTCCTTTGCACATTGTGCAACGCGGCTTCGCATCATGGTGAAGGATAAAGAGCAGATTGATCAGAAACAAGTTGAGAATATTGACAAGGTGAAGGGTGCCTTTTTCAACTCGGGCCAATATCAGATTATTTTCGGCACAGGTACGGTCAACCGAATTTTTGAAGAGGTTGAGAAGCAGGGGATTGAAGGGACATCGAAAGAAGATGTGAAGAGTCAGGGGAAAAAGGAAGGCAATGCATTCCAGCGGGCTATTCGCACATTTGGTGATGTCTTTGTTCCGATTATTCCTGTACTGGTAGCGACAGGGCTATTCATGGGTCTGCGCGGTCTGCTTACGCAAAATGAAATTCTGGCATGGTTCGGCGCAACGCCTGATGACATATCGCCAAACTTTTTGCTGTTCACGCAGATTCTAACGGATACGGCTTTTGCATTTCTGCCTGCACTTGTTGCCTGGTCTGCATTCCGCGTATTCGGCGGGAGCCCCGTGCTCGGGATTGTACTTGGTCTGATGCTGGTGAATCCAGCGCTGCCGAATGCTTATGCTGTAGCCGATGGCTCGGCGCAACCCTTGCATATGTTCGGGTTTATCCCCGTCGTAGGGTATCAGGGATCGGTACTGCCTGCCTTTTTTGTAGGTTTACTCGGTGCAAAGTTTGAAAAAGTACTGCGTAGACGTGTGCCTGAGGCACTGGATTTGATTTTGACTCCATTCATTACGCTAACGGTGATGATTACACTTGGACTATTCGCTATTGGTCCTGTATTTCACTCACTTGAAGAGTGGGTTCTACATGGAACAACGGCTGTACTCGATCTGCCTTACGGAATCGCAGGCATTATTATCGGTTTCTTCCATCAGATCATTGTGGTTACGGGTGTACATCATATCTTTAACTTTCTGGAGATTCAATTGCTTGAAAAAACGGGCTTCAATCCGTTTAACGCGATTATTACATGTGCAATGGCTGCACAAGGAGCGGCATGTCTTGCGGTGGGTCTGAAAACTAAAAATATGAAGCTCAAAGCACTCGCGCTTCCTTCATCGTTATCTGCATTCCTTGGTATCACTGAACCCGCCATCTTTGGTGTGAATCTGCGTTATATGAAACCATTTGTAATGGGCCTGATCGGGGGAGCCGTTGGTGGTTTCATCGCTTCACTCTTTCATCTGCAAGGTACGGGTATGGCAGTAACGGTAATTCCCGGGACACTGCTATATCTGAATAGTCAATTGCCTTTGTACATTGTGTCCAACGTAACGGCAATGGCGATTGCTTTTGCACTGACATGGTTCTTTGGTTATAAAGATCAATCTGTTGAGACAACTTCCGACACTGGTTCGAAAAATATGGAATCAACGACTGAGTCATCCGCATCGAACGTAACTTCATCTACTTCTACATCGGTAACGGAATCGGTCAACACCGCATCTCGTCCCAAAGTGAAACTACTTGAGATTGCATCCCCGATCCATGGTACACTCGTTGAACTGGAGCAGGTACCTGATCCGGCATTTGCGGAAAAACATATGGGAGAGGGCTTCGCCATCGAGCCTTCCGAAGGCAAAGTATATGCTCCGTTTGATGGCGTTGTTGCCCATGTCATGGATAAGAGTAAACATGCGGTTATTTTAGAGCACGAGACAGGAGTTCAACTGCTGGTTCATATCGGTATCAATACCGTCGGTCTGAAAGGAAAAGGCTTTGTTACTCATGTGAAAAGCGGGGATTCCGTACTTGCTGGACAACTACTCATTGAATTTGATATGGATATCATCGAGGAGGCTGGACTGCCGTTGATTACTCCTGTGCTGATCCCGAGCGGGAATGAGTTTATTGCTTCTGTGAGAGCGATAACAAGTGGTATCGTGCAGGCGAATGAGAAAAAGGTACTGACGGTGGAGTTTACGGAGCCGCAATAAGTAAATGTCTCGGATAGCAGCTTAACCGTTATATTACCATGAGAACATTCTCGGATGAATATATAATAAGAATTGTATTCAGTTTTATAAGAAAAGAATTACAAAAATCAAGGGAAACCGGTTGGAGACATCCTCCACGGGTTTCCCTTTTTCTAATGTTATTACAGTCCGGCATTCCGTTTAAGTCGTTCAGCAATCTGAAGAAAGTCCTCCGGTGATATTCCAGGAGCAAATTCTTCCGGTAGATCAGGAAGCTCGGGAATGGGCCCTCCGTAACCCGGTAAACCTGCAAAGGCCTCCAGTTTACCTCCGTCGGTAGGATGCACACCCTTCCATATCTGGGCAATCTGCTGATAATCCTTGTCACTGAACGTGTACAATCGTCTTTGTTCACCCATCGCTTCCCATTTGCGGGTGGTCTCAAACGCTTTGTTGTCAAGAGAGGGGATGGGAATCAGCTTCGTCACATCAACCCCGGTCGCAATCTCCAGCGCTTTGGCGTATGCCAGAATGTGCACACCGCCCCGGACAAGCAGATAACCTGTCATCTCACGAGCCGTATTGTTGTCGGTCATTTCGTACACTCTCATTTTGTGTGTTCTTGCACCACATTCCAAAAAGAAATTATGCAGCAGATCCAAAATCAAGTTACCACTGCTAAAAACATACGAGCCATTCCAAGGTCTTCCCATGGAATCATAGGGCAGTGCCGTCTGCGCGGATTCAATAAAATGCGAAGTCATACGTAAATCCTTAGCTATGCGAAGCGGTGTGGAGTCTGGTTCGCCAGGTGACGTTGAACCTTCAAGCATCAAATTAATCGTGTTCGCGACAAGTTCGACATGACCGAATTCTTCTGCTGTAATACTGGCAACAATGTCATAGAAGGGACGTAGCTTGGATCTGCCTCTGAAGTTAAACGACTGATACATGTAATTGTTCAGCGTTGACATCTCGCCATATTTTCCACCGAGCAATTCCTGTACGGCACTGGCTCCGTTGGGGTCGGGATTATTCGATATAGGCAATTCAATGGCAAGACGATCTACACGTTTAAACATGTCAATTCCTCCTCAATCCTCATTACAATCAAGGTATGAAGGTTGACTTGTACGTTATTCAATCTAATGTTGCGCCCTCTACGATGGAGCCTTTTTTCGTAAGGGTATATTCAATGACAGTACCACTCCAGAAATGGAACTTGAGCTGGATTTCGCCATCTTTGGTTTCGTTAAAAAAGTTGGGTTTCAGTTCAATGACGTTACGATCATAATCCGGGCTAAACGTATAGGCGAATTCCTTAAATGACGTCCAATTCTGAGGGCCGGCATTTTCTCCATTGGCATAGGTCGCTTCCATCGTTGCGAGCTGATCGCCACCAAATGTGACAGGAATAGCGAAAGCACTGGTTGTACCCTGCGCGTCATTTAAAACAGGTGTGTTGTATTGAATAATATTCAACGTCCAGTCTGCACCTGCACTGAACCCGGCTGTCAGTGTGGCATTTACCCCCAGCTTGCTTTCAGCGGTTAATCGGGTTAGCAGGCTTGATTTTAAAGTGAGTACACCGTTTCGAATCGAGTAATCTTTACCTCGTAGAAGTGCAGTTGAGCCATTCTTCAGAGAAAAGAAGCGATTTCCATTCAAATGGAGATTAATTTTCACCTCCTGAACGGGTTCATGTTGTTTTAGATAAACCTGATCGGTCTCTGCGGTGGAGGAACGTCCATTCCAGCTCGCCCGGATCATATCAAACAGTTGTTGATCTGACCAAGTATAGCTAGTGCGTCCAAAATGTTGTCCGTTGTCCCAAAGCATGGTGGTCATCTGTTTTTGCCGGGAATAATGTCCAACGAATTCAAAAAACTTTAATTTTTCACCTTGTTCAATCACACCTGTATGCTGGTCAAATCCGAGCAAACCGTACTCACCGATGATGACTGGAATACCTTTGGCTGTAAAGGCATCGTGCACACGGTCGAACGTGTCGGTAACGTCCTTTTGTACTTCGTCGTTGAATTTGGTAAATCCCGCAATGTTCACGCTGAAAGGCCAGAACCCGTAATAATGTACGGTAGCGATGAGATTAGGATCATCCAGCTTTTGAATCGTCCGACTCAACGCATCCAGATCAGGCTGAGCCGATGAAGTATGCATAGTGGGTAATACAAGTGGACGGGTATCATTGTTACCGCCGGACGATCTTACGATATGATGAAAAGAAGTATTTAACGTATCCAGCATGCGGTATCCGGTATCTGCATTCGTAGTGCCACCTTCGGTGAAGCGGGGTTCATTGACACTCTCGAACATCAGTTTCTCGGGTGCATCCTTGAACTTGTTTGCAATCTGCGTCCAAATGGCATTGTAACGCGCAAGAACGTGATCATAGTCTTTCTCCATGGTGCTGATCCAGCGCCAGGAATCATGATGCAGATTGATCATGACATAGAGGTCGGCATCAAGCGCCCAGCCTACGACCTCCTGAACCCGATTTATGTAAGACGCGTCAATGTTGTAATCCGGTTTGTCACCGATGTGCGCTTCCCAGGTAACGGGTATACGAATGCTTTTGTACCCTTGATCGGCAATCGATTGTATCAGCTCTTTCGTAATGCGCGGGTTGCCCCAAGCCGTCTCATCATCCCCGACTGCATCCAGCGAGTTACCCAGATTCCAGCCTGGTTCCATTGCATTAACATAAGTTTGCATTTTACTTACGGGGGCTGGTTTACTGTCGGGTTCGTGGGAGCTTGTTGCAGCAGAGGCCATGGCCGTGGAGAACATAGACAGAACCAAGGCGGCAACAACGGTGATCGAGAGGATGGACTTTCGTTTTTTTGGCATCAATAACATCTCCTTTTTTAAAATCAAGATGATGAACCTAAAATACTGAAAGCGTTTTCTGAACAGTAAATATATCACAGTTAACAGGAAGGAAATACCATTACAATTGGAATAAAATTCATTCGATAATTAGTGCTTATCTGCTGCATTTGATTTATATTTATATGAATGTAGTACACTGAACTAACGTGGACAATACAGGAGGGCACTTATGATGAAACTCGATGCACATCAACATTTTTGGAATTATAACATTCGTGATTATGGATGGATCGGTGAAGAGATGAGTGTGCTTCAGCGTTCATTTCTGCCAGAAGACCTAGAGCCAATACTTACGGATTCCGGCGTCTCGGGCTGTGTAGCTGTTCAAGCGCGCCAAACTCTTGAAGAAACCGAGTGGCTTCTCGAACTTGCGGACAAGCATGGTTTCATTAAAGGCGTAGTTGGCTGGGTAGATCTACGCTCTGAGGAAGCCTCATCTCAACTGGAAAAGTTTGCGGCTAACCCGTGGCTGAAGGGGGTTCGTCATGTCATTCAGGACGAGCCTGATGTAAAGTTCGTGTTGCGTGAGGACTTCCAACGAGGCATTGCCCTACTGGAACAGCACGATCTAGCCTACGATTTGCTCGTATCGAAGGAGCAACTTCCTTATGCGGTAGAATTGGTTCAAAAGTTCCCACAGCAGCGCTTTGTCATTGACCATCTGGCTAAACCGGACATTAAGGCTGGAATCGGTTCGCCTTGGAAGGAAACCATGGAAGCGATTGCGGCATATCCAAATGTCTATTGCAAATTGTCTGGCATGGTCACCGAAGCGGATTGGAACCAGTGGACACAGGAAGACTTTGCGCCTTATATAAATACCGTGCTTCAAGCCTTTGGACCAAAGCGAGTGATGTATGGATCAGACTGGCCGGTATGTACCGTAGCTGGTACATACGCACAGGTCTTCAATCTGTTGCAAACGCATGTTCAGAGCTTGCCAGAAGCGGAGCGGCAGCTGATTTTTGGTGATAACTGTGCTACATTTTACAAATTATAAGCATTTGAGAAACGGGGCTGACATAAAAAAGTAAACCTTTGATGAGCCAACAGATATGTCTAATTAAAATGCGCGCGTTGACATATTTCCTGTTTCTTGGTAATGTTTTATCTAATCCGCATAATGTTTTCTGGGAATGTTACCGAATACGGGCATAACCTGAGCTGGCTTGTGATACACGCAATCGTGTATACAGGCTGGTTCGGGTTTTTTCTATTTTCCAAGTGGCAGATCTGGAGGGCAGAAAAGGGGCGGATCATGGAGTTACATATTTGAAAGGAGAATAAAAATGACAACATTTAAATTTCCTGAAAACTTTCTGTGGGGGGGAGCGATTGCGGCCAATCAGGCAGAGGGAGCATACCTTGAAGGTGGTAAAGGGCTGAGCATCGTTGACCTGTTGCCAACGGGAGAAAACCGTAGAAGCATTATGAAAGGCAACGTTCCAGCGTTTACACCGCTCGCTAGCGAGTTTTACCCATCACATGAAGCGATTGATTTCTATCATAGATACCCGCAAGATATTGCTCTTTTTGCCGAAATGGGGTTCAAAGCATTACGTGTATCGATCGCCTGGGCACGGATTTTCCCGACAGGTGAGGACGCAGAGCCGAATGAAGCGGGTTTACAATTTTACGATGATCTGTTCGATGAACTTTTGAAACATGGCATCGAGCCGGTGGTTACGCTTGCTCACTTCGATGTGCCTGTACATCTGATTGAGAAATATGGCAGCTGGAGAAGTCGCAAACTGGTGGATTTGTTTGAGAACTACGCCAAAACGGTATTTACTCGTTACAAAGACAAGGTGAAATACTGGATGACGTTCAACGAGATCAACATGTTGCTTCATCTTCCTTTTCTTGGTGCTGGACTGGCGTTTAATGAAGGTGACAACATTAAAGAAATTCAGTACCAGGCTGCACATCACCAACTCGTTGCGAGTGCACTTGCCGTTAAAGCTTGCCACAAGATCATTCCTGATGCCATGATTGGCTGCATGCTCGCAGCAGGTAGCTTCTACCCGTACACATGTAACCCGGAAGATGTATTCCAGGGGATGGAGAAGGACAGAGAGTCCTATTTCTTCATTGACGTGCAATCACGCGGGGAGTACCCGGGTTATGCCAAACGTTTCTTCAAGGATCACAATTTGAACATTGTGATGGAGCCGCAGGATGCAGACATTTTGCGAAATCACACGGTAGACTATATCGGCTTCAGCTATTATTCAAGTCGGACAACCAGTACTGACCCAGAAGTGAACAAAAATATGACCAGTGGCAACGTGTTCGGTTCCATAGCGAATCCATACTTGGCCAAATCGGAATGGGGATGGACGGTTGATCCCAAAGGTTTCCGTATTACGGCAAATCAGCTACATGACCGTTATCAGAAGCCGCTGTTTGTGGTGGAAAATGGCTTTGGTGCACATGATGAGGTGAATGCTGAGGGTGAAATCGATGACTCGTACCGAATTGATTATTTGAAACGCCATGTAGCTGAGATGGGTGAAGCCATTCAGGATGGATGTAACATCATCGGTTATACCAGCTGGGGGCCTATCGATATCGTCAGTGCCTCTTCTGGGGAGATGAGAAAACGTTACGGTTACATCTATGTGGATCGTGACAATGAAGGTAAGGGCGAATTGACTCGGATCAAAAAGAAAAGCTTCGAATGGTATAAAAATGTCATTGCGTCTGGCGGTACAGACCTGGGAGACAATTAATCTCATTGTTTTTTAAAACAGCTGTCTCCAAGGATGAGGAAGTTGCAGGATACATGCAACTTCCTCATGTCTGACCGTTGAAAGCGTTGACATATAACGCAGTTCACGCTATACTTGACGCAAATATATCGTTACTGGGATTGTTACTACATCACACGCGTAGGCAAAACCTGAGCACCAAAAAAAGCAGACCGCCACGTCTTGTTTATTTTGTGATGCTCCAGGTTTTTTTTGCATGCCAATAACTTGGATATATCTTGGCGACTAGAGAGTGGAACGTGACGGGGGGATTGAAGTGAAAATAGCAAAGGTTATCAACAATAACGTCATTAGCATCTATCAGGCCGACGGGGCAGAGCTTGTGGTGATGGGACGTGGGATTGCCTTTAAGAAGAAGCCGGGAGATAAAGTAGACGAGACCCGCATTCAAAAAGTATTTGCCTTGAAAAATAAACAGACATCCGATAATTTCAAAACATTGCTGCGCGAAGTTCCGATGGAACTTGTTGAGATTGTGGAGGAAATGATTGCCCATGCGCGTGACAATTTGGGGAGGAAATTGAACGAGAACATCTATGTCTCGCTTACAGATCATATTCATTTTGCCATCGAGCGTTATCATGAGGGAATCGAAATTAAAAATGCCTTGATGTGGGAGATCAAGCAATTGTACAAAGCGGAATTCGGGTTGGGACTTCGCATGCTGGAGCAGATCAATAGTAGGATGAATATCGAGCTACCACCAGATGAAGCGGCTTTTATTGCGCTACATATTGTGAATGCGGAAATGAACGAAGAAGTGATTACGACGATGAATATTACGAAGTTTATCCAGCAGATTATTAATATCGCCAAGTATCATTTCAAAATGGAGTTTGATGAGGAGTCTCTCAGCTACTTCCGTTTTATCACTCATCTGAAGTTTTTCTCCCAGCGAGTGCTTAGTGGGACGCATTATGACAACAATTATGATCATTTTTACGACATGATTAAGGAGAAACATCCCGAAGCAGCAGCATGTGTAGAGAAAATCGCATTGTTTGTCAAAAAAGAATATGATCATGAACTCACCAATGAGGAAAAGTTATATCTTACGGTACACATCGAACGTGTTGTGAACCGTTAACATTTTAATTATTGACATAAATGGGTATATTATAATATTATGTTTGTAACAGGAATTGAATACGATTTAACTGGGATTGTTACTGGTTATGCAGGCAAAACCTAAGTCATGTGTATTTCGGCATTTTATGTCCATTTACGCAAGGCTTAGGTTTTTTGTGTGCAAAAAAATCGGTAAAAAGCCTGTTAGACTAAACGTAGGGGGCATATCATGAGTCAAGAGAAATTGGCTAGAGAGATTGTTGAACGGGTTGGCGGTGAGAAAAACGTACAATCACTGGTACACTGTGCAACTCGGTTGCGGTTTGTATTGAAGGATGACTCCAAGGCTGACAAAGCAGGTTTGGAGAGAACAGAAGGTGTCATTGCCGTTAAGGAGAACGGTGGACAATTCCAGGTTGTCGTGGGGAACAAGGTTCCTGAAGTCTACCAGGCGATTGGTCAAATCAGCAATATTTTGGATGATTCATCGAGTAAAGAAAAAAGCAGCAAAAAGGTTAAAGGGTTAGGCGGTATCATTGACGTCATCTCCAGCATCTTCGCACCGCTCCTTGGTGTAATGGCGGGAGCCGGTATTTTAAAAGGGCTGTTGCTGATTGCCAACAATGTCGGTTGGCTTGAAAAGACAGACACGACCTATATCATTCTGTATGCTGCAGCAGATAGTTTGTTCTACTTCTTGCCGTTGCTGTTAGCGGTTACAACAGCACGTAAGTTCCAAGGTAATGCATTTGTTGCATTGACCATAGCAGGTGCATTGATCTATCCAACGATTATTCAGTTGAAAACGGACGGAACGCCAACAGACTTTTTCGGTATTCCCGTAGTCCTGATGAGTTATGCTTCGACTGTTATTCCTATTATTCTAGCCGTTATTGTGATGAGCAAGCTGGAGAAATTCTTCAACAAGCTTCTTCATGAAAGTCTCAAAAACTTTATTACACCGCTATTTTTGCTTGTTATTATGGTGCCGCTCACACTGCTTGTCTTCGGACCATTCGGTGTATATGTCGGTAACGGCATTGCATCCGCGATGGTGGCTGCATTCGGATTCAGCCCGCTACTTGCCGGAGCGGTAATGGGTGCAAGCTGGCAACTGCTCGTGATCTTCGGTGTACACTGGGGTCTGGTGCCTGTATTTATTAATAACATTGCCGTACACGGTCAGGACGGTGTGAAGCCAGCAGCGACAGCTTCTGTCTTTGCTCAAACGGGTGCAGCATTTGGTGTCATGCTCAAAACAAAAAATAAAAAATTGAAAACACTCGCTGGTTCTTCAACACTTACAGCTCTGTTCGGGATTACAGAACCGGCCATTTACGGTGTAACGTTGCCGCTAAAACGTCCGTTTATTGCAGGGGTTATCGGTGGTGCCGTCGGTGGTGCCATTATCGGTCAGGCAGGTACGCAGGCTTTTGCTTCCGGTGCGCCTGGATTGCTGACTTTACCAATCTTTTACGGACCGGGTGGTCAAGGTTTTCCAGGCTTGATTATGGGTATCGTCGCATCTTTCATTGTTTCCGCAGTATTAACGTATATCATGGGCTTCAAAGACCCTGTCGATGATGAAGAGACAAAGGCAGAATCCGTACCATCCGCTGTAGCAGCGGCTACACCTAGTAAAGATGCTTCTTCGAAGTCATCTGCTCAGGCTACAGCTACTTCCGATCAAGAGGTATTAAGCCCGATTGAAGGTAAAATTGTTGATTTGGCCGAGGTTCCAGATCCGGCGTTTGCTTCAGGCGCAATGGGTAAAGGGATTGCAATCGAGCCGTCAACTGGACGGGTTGTTGCTCCTTTTGATGGAAAGGTAACCGTCGCTTTTAAAAAGAAACATGCGCTTGCTGTGGTTTCGGATTCCGGTGCGGAGATTCTGGTACATGTGGGTGTGGATACCGTTAAACTTGATGGACAGCATTTTATCTCTTACATCGAGGAAGGCGATAGAGTAAAGGCAGGTGATCTGCTGCTGGAATTCGATATTGAACAAATTAAAGCGGCTGGTTATCATACCGTAACACCAATTATTGTAACGAATTCAGCAGATTACAATGATGTTATCCCGCAAGCTACTGGACAAGTAAGCAATAAGGATATGCTTTTGAAAATTGTCGGAACAGAAGCAAGTAAAGCCTAAGTCTAGCTTAACGATACACATTTCGATGATTCACTAATGGAAGAATTGCAATAATTTATCTTCATATTAAACAAACAACCGCTCAAGAAAAATGTAGCGGTTGTTTGTGGTTCGTTCATAATAAATAGTTGGTTAGGGAAGGAAGCTTGCTGTTAACTTGCTTTTACTACATTAGAGTGCATATGACCTGTCAGCCGCGAAGGCGGATATACGATGCGAACTGGAGCAATGATGATTGTGGCGAAGATGGCTTTGATCAGATCTCCGATAATATAAGGGTAGAAACCTTGAATCATCGCATCCGATAACGACATGCTGAATCGATAAGCCAGCCAAGGAACACCTGTAACATAGATTAACAGGGAACCAAACAACTCAATGATGATAAAAGCAAACAAAAATCCTTTAAATCCCCGGATTTGCACTTTGGAGAGGAATAGACCCATGAGCAATGCGGCAAACGGCCACATCATTACGTATCCCCCGGTTGGTCCCAGTAGTACACCAAGACCGCCTGTACCGTGTAATAGAGGGAAACCAAGTCCTGTAAGAACAACGACAAGGGCTATACTGAGAAAGCCATAGAGTGGCCCGAGCAGTCCACCAGCCAACATTACGGCTAAAGTTTGTAATGTGATGGGTACAGGTGAAAAGCCAAGAGGAATGCTTATGTATCCGAAAATAACGAGAATGGCAGCCATAAGTGCACTAAATACAATGCCTCGCAAAGATAATTTCATGTTTGTACAATCCTTTCGATTTTGATAGAATTATTGTTAACCAAATAAATGAATGTGGTTGACGATTAGGATATTATCATATAATTTCAGAATGTGAAAGGACTAATTTCGAAATGCAAGACAAGTTACCTATCATTTCATTGCTAGATGTCCGTGTTCACTACGCTACTGAAGGCGGTGAAGTTAAAAAGGCACTGGACGGTGTCTCGCTTAATCTCAAAGCGGGAGAGTGGTTAAGTATCGTGGGCGCTAATGGCAGTGGAAAAAGCACGTTAGCCGGATTGCTGCTTGGTTTCATTCCCTTATCCGCTGGAGAGAGAAATGTGCCTGCAAACCTGACCATTCGCGGTGTGTTACAGCAGCCCGATGCACAGGTGCTGGGAGATACGATTGAAGAAGAATTTCATTTTGCTTTATCGCATTTACATATATCGAGCGAAGAGAAAGCTAGACGTAGACAAGAAGCGCTACATCTTGTGGGACTTCACCACCCGCTGGATATGGTGATCGCCCGTTTGTCCGGTGGACAGAAACAGTTACTTAACATTGCTACAGCCCTTGCGGCCAAGCCGGATGTACTGATTATGGATGAACCTGCAGCGATGCTTGATCCTGATGCGAGAGACCGCATAGAACGTATTGTGCAGTCCGTCACGAGGAACGGTACGGCAGTAATCTGGATTACTCACCATCTGGAGGAAGCGACCTTATGTGATCGGATTATGGCTATGAGTAAGGGGAAATGTATCTATGACGGCATACCGGAATCTTTTTTCTATCCAGAGGCTACAGCTATGGAGACATCATCAGATACGAACCCGTATGAAAGGCTTGAATCTCCTTGTGAAAAGGTCGGGCTGGAACCGCCTTTCACAGTGAAGACATGCCTGATCTTGAAACAGCGGGGAAGACTGAAGGGTGTTAACCTCCTCCGGCCTGAGCAGCTTGCGAAGGAGGCTGCGCGTTGGTGATTGCACTTAATAATATATACGTGCGAGTTCATGACGAAACGAAACGAACCTTACTTGATCATATTTCGGTAACAATGAACCGTAGTGAAATCACACTGCTTCTGGGCTGCACTGGCTCTGGCAAGACAACGCTACTGCAGACGATAGCTGGTCTTAAGCAGCCGGATTCCGGGGACATTACGCTTGCAGGAGAGCCGATGTGGCATGACGGCAAGGTACCTAAGTCCGTTTTGTTTCAGATGGGACTTGTGTTCCAGTTTCCAGAGCAACAATTGTTTGCCCGAAATATTAAGCGAGAGCTGTTATATTCCCTTCGCCCTTATCGTTTGAGTGAAGCTGAGCAAGAACAGCGGATCGAAGCAACCTTGGCACACTGGGACCCGCATAGAGGAGATGATGCAGAGCGACGTTTTCACTTGGACAGGTCGCCCTTTGCACTTAGTGGTGGAGAAAAGCGTAGATTAGGACTTGCACTTGGTTATGTGACCCAGCCAGACTGGCTTTTGTTAGATGAACCTAGCGCAGGGCTTGAGGCACAGAGTATCAAGTTGCTGCTTGATTCATTGCATGAGCATCGTGTGGAAGGCGGAGGAGCGGTCATTGCGACGCACGACCTGGATACATTCCTGCCGCATGCAGATCGTGTACTTTTATTAAGGGAAGGGCGCTTGGAAGCAGACATGACGCCGCTGGAACTGTATCAGCATCCGGAGATATTAGTGCAAGCGGGAATCGGTCTGCCTCCATCCATGCGACTAGCGGCACAGCTGAGGGAGGCAGGGATACCGATCAGTTCTCAAGCGATGACCCCAGAAGAGATGGCAGAATCCATTTTACGATCCGGGATGGAGTTGAAGATGAAGGATGCTTCTCTCAACGCGGAGAGTGGCCATGACACCGTTGCGATGACACAAGAGACATGTACAAGGACATCTGGAACGGTTAATTCCAAAGCAGATGGACGTGGGTCTGTTGTTTCTGCCGTAACAGATTCTTTGTTGAACGGTATTGAAAGTACAGTCCCTTCTTCGAGTTCATTCAGTTCTTCCAGCCGTCTGAAAAGCATGATGGACCCGCGTCTGAAATGGATATTGTATATGTTGCTTGTTACAGCGGCGATGCTTCAGCATCATTGGGGAGGACTAACGTTAACTCTGATTCCTGTGGCTGGTGCTTTGGCAATCTTGCCTCGTCAGATGCTGATAGGATGTATCAAGTTGATGAAACCACTTGTTTTGTTTTTTGTTCTTTCTACAGCGTTATCGGGCAGTACCCTGACGACAGGAGAAACCGGGATTCAACTGGGCTTTTCCTTGACTCAGGCCGAGGGAACATTACTTAATCTCTACCGCTTGTTCATCGTAACCCTTGCAAGTCTGTGGTTCTCACTTACGACGCCATATGGACGCATGGTTGAAGGACTGAACTGGGTGCTGGCTTACGGGCGAAAAATCAAGCTACCTGTAGCTTCGTTTGCACTGGCTGTATCCTTGGTTTTTAGATTTATTCCAATGATTTGGAGTGAGTGGCAACGGTTCTCACTGATCGTAAGGGCACGCGGAAAAGCGGCTTTGAAGCCAAATACGGTTCGGGTACGAGATTTAGGACCTATGGTTATTCCTCTGATCATGGCGTTGTTCCAGCGCGCTGAGGACATGACCATTGCGATGGAGATGCGCAAGGTGAGAGAAAACGGCGCGCTTGGCGCTCGTTCCTCACTTCTGTCCTGGAGCAGGCGGGATACCTGGATCAGTATCCTTGGACTGCTTGTGTTTGTTGTGCTGGTATCGTTGCGCCATTGGTAAGTGGCGTAGATGAAGGTGCTGATTTCGCTGTCGTATCAGCAGCAGAAACGTAGTGTTTTCCATTGAAAAAATGCATAAAAACTTCACGTTTCGCTCACCTTAAAGGTGCGTTGATCATCTCAAGACGATCAGGAGGGACGAGTGATGGAAGAGAAGTTTTTGCAGGAAGATAGACGAGAATACACAGACGTGTCCACTGTAGAGTCGCAGCGGAATGACATTACGCTTGAAGAATTTCCGGAGGGTCCTTACGGTTCAACCTTGCTGTCTGAGTCGCTTGGGAAGAGCTCTCCGTGGCGAGCAGATCAGAGAACTGCACACCGTTTTGACTATGAGAACCATGAGTTGCACGAGGGTGAAGAACGGGATTATCCGGGTCAGGATGTCTTTGACGAAACGGTGCCAGATGATGTGCACGAACCTCAATACCCGGGTAAAATGTAATAACGTTTTTTGTCCAATTGAAATCCATATACGCAGCCTTCGGCGTGAACGGTTCGTGCGAGGGCTGTTTTTCATTCTGTCTTATTACATCCAATTCAAGCAAATTTAAAAAATGTGTTTACTTCCGTACTGGAATTTTGATATTATAATCGCAATATCAAATGCAACGACGAGACGAGTAGATAAAAATCATTCTTTCATCAGAGAGCTCCGGTAGCTGAAAAGGAGCAAAGAACCTTTTATCGAATAAAGACTCTGAGCAGCACATCGGAATCGGCTTACGCTGAAGGATGGTGTGACAGGCGCTCCTGTTATAGAGCTAGAGTATAAACGAATGAAGACAGCATCTTTCTAAGATGTGATCTGGTCATCCTTCACATACTTGAAGAGGTGAATATGGCGACATATTTGCGAATCTGGGTGGTACCACGAGTGTTCAATCTCGTCCCTGAGACTTTTGTCTTGGGGATGGGGTTTTTTGGTTTTTCCGGAGCTGGGATTACACGCTTTGGATGGACCTGAATAGTGTGAATGATAGGGTAATCAAGTTTCAAATATCCCATGTACGATGACAGTAACAGATGATCTAACTTAAATTGAAAGGAAATGATGATTCCATGTCAGCAAAATTAAAAGTCGGTATTGTCGGAGGAACAGGAATGGTAGGTCAACGTTTCGTAGACCTGCTGGATCAACATCCGTGGTTTGAGGTAACAGCGATTTCAGCAAGTGCCAACTCGGCAGGTAAAACGTATGAAGAGTCTGTAAAGGGAAGATGGAAACTAGCGGTTCCAATCCCTGAGCCTGTGAAAAACATTGTGGTGCAAGATGCATCTCAGGTTGAAGCTTTTGCAAGCCAGGTTGATTTTATTTTCTGTGCGGTGGATATGAAAAAGAATGAAATTCAGGCGCTGGAAGAGGCTTATGCCAAAACAGGTACACCTGTCGTGTCCAACAACTCCGCACACCGCTGGACAGCAGACGTGCCCATGGTTATTCCTGAGATTAATCCAGGTCACTTGGCGGTTATTGAAGCTCAGAAAAAACGTCTGGGTACAACGACAGGTTTTATCGCTGTAAAACCAAACTGTTCCATCCAAAGCTATGTGCCGGCTCTACATGCATTGCGTGAGTTTAACCCGACACAGGTTGTAGCTTCCACATATCAAGCGATTTCTGGAGCAGGCAAAAACTTTACGGACTGGCCTGAAATGCTGGATAACGTAATTCCTTACATTGGTGGCGAAGAAGAAAAAAGTGAGCAGGAGCCACTTCGCATCTGGGGTAGTGTAGACAATAATCAGATTGTTAAAGCATCTGCACCATTGATTACAACACAATGCATTCGTGTGCCGGTAACAGACGGACACTTGGCAACGGTTTTTGTGAACTTCGAGAAAAAACCGAGCAAAGATGAAATTCTGGAGCGTTGGTCTCAGTTTAAAGGCCGTCCTCAAGAGCTGGCTCTGCCAAGCGCGCCGAAGCAGTTCATTACGTACTTTGAGGAAGAGAACAGACCGCAGACTCAGCTGGATCGTGATATCGAGCGTGGCATGGGCGTTTCTACAGGCCGTTTGCGTGAAGACTCACTCTATGACTATAAATTTGTTGGGTTGTCCCACAACACACTGCGCGGAGCAGCTGGTGGAGCCGTATTGATTGCTGAACTGCTCAAAGCAGAAGGATATATTCAACCGAAATAAGCGATTTTTTTATATAATGTGAAAAGGCTCTTGAATCTGTCGTCTCCAAGTGACAGTTCAGGAGCCTTTTTTATTCCATTTTCTGCAAGTGAAATCGATATCAAGCTGCTGAGGTTTTATCCGTGTTGCGCAATAGCTGAGAACGTCTGCCGAGTAAGTACCCTGAAAGGGAAGCAAGCATTTGCTGAAATACCATCCCAAGTACGACGGGGACAGCAACGGGCGGCGGAAAATAAGTAACTGCAAGAACGGCACCAGCGCTAATGTTACGCATTCCTCCGTTAAAAACAAGAGCCACTTGATCCGCTTCATTCCAACCTAGCCATCTCGCAATGAAATAACTGAGTGCATAGCCGAAGGATGCCAGAAAAACGATAATTACCGCCAGCCCAGCCAAGCGCCAGTTGAAGTCAGCCAGATAGGGTGCGACAACCGAGCCATTAATGGCAACGACCGAAGCCATAAACAATTTGGATAATGGATTAAGCCGAGGTCCCCATACAGGAACGATCCCACCTTTAGTCCATTCATTCAGGAGCATACCCAGCAGTGAAGGGAAAACAATCATCCAGAATAGGCTGCTCATCATCGCTGCCGTATCCAGTGTGACGCTTGTGCCAACAAGCAGGGATAACACGCCGGGCACAACAAACGGAGCCAGCAAGGTATCAATCAGAATAATCGAAAGCGTAAGCGCAATATTCCCCCTGTAGATGCTTACCCATATAAAACTGCTAATACCCGTCGGAATGACCGCAGCGAGAACAAGTCCTGTGATAGTATAAGCATCGGTTGGAAACACAAGATGACCCATGCCCAGCGCAATAAGAGGCATGGCCAAATGCAAGATCAGAAGGCAAACAAACAGCGGAAAAGGCTTTTTTAAGACATTTACAAAGTCTCGTACGCTCAGACTAATACTGCCCGCGAACGTCATGAAGGCAAATAGCCAAGGCGACAAATACGTGTAAGAAGATAAAAAACTGCCGCATAAAACACCAATGATAATACTAGCGGGGGTAATCAGTGGCATGATGCGGTTCAAGCGTTGATTCAAGGCCTGAAGCATAATGTCGACATCCCTTTATTGTGTGATTCTCCTATTATACATCGGAATGTCCGGCTATGCAGGCTGATTTGCAATGTAGCTTTGTGAACAAGTATCATGAAGTAAGGTACCATCATTCTGAGATGAAGAAAGGAAGATAATCATGCGAAGGCGAAAAAGAAGACACAGGACGATGATCACAGCCATTGTGGCCTCCAGTATGTTGATGCTATCCGCTTGTTCGATTGTAGAGCAAGCCAATCAAAGTTTGAGTTATGTAAGCGGTGCTACGGATTATATTAATCAGGTATCGAGTGCTGGAACCGAGTTACAACAACTTGCAACGGATGCCATCAACAACCCAGATGTAACGGGTCAGATTCAAGAGAAGATTGATCTGATTCAAGCAGAAGCCGCAGAATTTTCGGAGATGAGTGCGCCTGCTATTGGAGAAAACATTCATGAGAATCTGGTTAGTTATAATAATCAGCTGACAGAGGTAATGAACCAATTTGAAACATCCATTGCGGAGCAAGGGATTACCGCAGAGAATTGGGAAAAAACAGGTATTCCGGAATTGATCAACAACATCAACAGCTTGAAGGAACCACTGAGTGGATTACAAACGGAATAATCGGTTTAATTCAAATATAAGAATAATCTTTCCTTCTCCTTAAGGAGCATTTGAACAGGAAAGTTACAGAAGACGGGTGATCTGGAAGGGTTACTCGTCTTTTCTGCATATTTATTTTGAAGAAAGAAAAACTATATGGATCACGACAAAGATCCAAAATGCTGGCCGTGTATCAATCAGGAATACCATGATAGTGATTAATTGTTTGTTGGATAACATGCGGTCTATCGTAATCCCATCGTATGATCGACCCATTTGACAAATGAATGATAGACTAGTATGGTTATTATATAAACGTTTATTTAGTAACTAACATTAGTTCAGTAAATTGAAACCAATTTTATTTAGCAAAGGAGATCTATGTTATGTCCGAACATACGGGAAAAGTCATTGTTATCACAGGTGGAGCAAGCGGGATCGGAAAAGAAACAGCACTGCAACTATCTGCACAGGGAGCAACAATCGTTGTCGCGGATTTTAACGAAGAAGGAGCCAAACAGGTTGCGACCGAGATTGAAGCAACCGGTGGCACAGCCGGAGCTTATAAAGTAGATGTATCCAAAGGTGATGAGATTAAAGCTTTGATTGACTGGACTGTCGAAAAGTATGGAACATTCAACGGAATTTTCAATAACGCTGGGATCGGTCTTGTAAAGCCGTTTCTGGAGATGGACCCGGAATCCTATCACAAAGTTATTGATGTAGACCAACACAGCGTATACTACGGTATGTATTATGGCGCGAAGAAAATGGTTGAATTAAACGTACGGGGCACAATTGTTAATACAGCATCGATCTATGGAAGCGTGGCAGCTGTAGGTAGCTTCAACTACAATGCGGCGAAAGCAGCAGTAGTGATGATGTCCAAATCGGGTGCACTTGAACTGGCCGAGCATGGAATTCGCGTGTTGGGTGTGGCGCCTGGGTTCATCGAAACTCCCATTCTGGGAAATGACAAAGCCATGAAGGATGCATTGGCCACTCAACATATGCGCGGAGAGTTGATCCAGCCGGAAAAAGTAGCAAGTGTGGTGACCTTCCTGTTCAGTGATGCCGCGAATGCAATGAACGGTACAACAGTGGCAGTTGATGATGGCTTCCTGAGTTTCAAAACGAAATAACGGGTTATCTAACTCTAAATCATATTGCATTTAAAATGAACCAAAGGCACAGGATGTAATCATCCTGTGCCTTTTCATGTTCACTCTTGTAATAAATTCATCATACAATAGTGTCGAATCATCCCGAAATTTAGGAGTTCATGATACAATATAAGGGCTGCTCGTTTTATCCATTTGTGGTGTCGTACACAATACGGACTCCGAGTGAGCCATAACTTTCTTCTTTATAGTGACAATGAGTGCAGGTTTTGACTGAGCATAATTCATCATGATGTGTTTGTAATTTTTCGTTACAGCGAGGACATGTATTCACAAAAAGTGCCTTCAACACATTCAACATGCTTAATCACTCATTTCTGATTAAATTACTTGGTTTTAAAGTATTATACCCGAATCCAAGTGTCCTGTATATGTTTTTTGGAATGAAATTTTATCTTTTTTTTGATTTCGTATCTTCGTATTATCTTCATGAAAGGAAGGTTATAGCCGATGGATCTTTTGCTGTTCTTCATCATGTTTATACTGGGTCTAATCGGTTCATTTTTCTCCGGATTGCTTGGCATTGGTGGGGCGATCATCAATTTCCCTCTCCTGCTGTATGTGCCGGAAATGGCAGGGCTCGAACCGTTCACGGCTCATCAGGTGTCAGCCATCAGCATGTTTCAAGTGTTCTTTGCTTCGCTTGCGGGCGTAGTTGCATTTCGCAGAAAAGCAAAAGCAGGCAAAACTAGCGGCGCTGTGATCGATTCCAAACTGGTACTGTACATGGGAAGCAGTATTCTGGTGGGCAGTTTAATTGGTGGTTTTATCTCAGGCATGCTGGCTGAACGTATGATTCATCTGGTTTATGGCATTCTGGCGATCATAGCGATTGTTTTAATGCTCATCCCGAGCAAGGGGCGGCTGGATCTGGACCAACCGTTAACGTTTAATAAAATGATTGCTTCAAGTACTTCGCTTGCTGTGGGGATCGTTTCAGGAATTGTCGGGGCTGGAGGTGCATTCGTACTCATCCCTGTTATGTTGACTGTTCTGAAGATTCCGGTTCGGACAACGATTGCCTCATCCCTTGCGATTGTTTTCATCTCTGCAATAGGAGGGGTTATAGGGAAGTTATCTGCGGGAGACATTCCGGTGGAGCCGATTATTTACACGGTGCTGGGAAGTTTGATTGGTGCTTCGATTGGCTCGAGAGTAAGTTCAATGGTTAATGTGCGGCTACTTCGATATGCGTTGCTTCTTCTGATCGCGATTACTGCGGTTAAAGTATGGTCTTCGATATTCTAATTTAACGCTCTTATCTCTCAGACATTAGCGATTTCGTAACCAAACGGCCGAAGTGCCGTATATAGGATATGAACATGAGCGGACCATGTTTAACTTTAACTGAAGTTGAGGGATCGACCGATGAACAACGTACTTATGAATCAGACGAAAGCCGAGGCTAATGCGGATGAAGCTTATCGTCACGCAGAGCAGAAAGCATCTCAGTATTTTGTGACACTCTCTCAGCAACTGCTGAATAATACTCATATAGATACACTTACGAAAGATTTTAGAATTTGGCAAAAAAAACATATCCATCGTTGGAGCTGGTTATCCTGGTTCGCTGGCAAAAGAAAACCGGATGCCACTGATATTCAGAAATATATGCATTGGCTCAATGCGACAGGCAAGATCGATGATTATCTGGATCGCAGCATCTCATATATCTACATGCGCGATCTGGGGCAGGCGCTGGATAACCCGAAAACAAAAGACAAGATTCAGCGTATCGCTAAGGATACCCAAGCATATTTTATGCGTGTCGCAAGTGAACAACAACGTCAGGCTGACTACATAAGCCCGGCAGCATTATATCGGTGGGGACAGCGAGAACAGATTGAAGAGGCAGTCATCTGGGTGATGGACAAATTAAAACATGTTGCAGCAAACATCCCACCAGAACTCGATGCGGCACAGGCTCAACGTAAACTGATCAAGATTATTCTGGGTGTCGTGCTTCACGTCGATGATGAGCTTACAGAGGACACGCCGCGGGAGGAACGGATCGCAAAGCTTGATGCAGCCATCAGGCTGGGTTATTCCTACGGTTTAACATACCCTTTTGTGGATGATCTTCTCGATTCTCAGGCGCTGACTACACAGGAAAAGGAACAGTATTCGGCGATGATACAACAAGCTCTGCTTACCGGCATTGTGCCTGATCTTGGAGAATGGAAGGGACCTCAGCTTGAAGTGATTCGGTATGTACACTCCGAGCTTCGAGAGGCCTTTGAATATATTCGGAACTATCAACATGAAGAGATGCGACACACTTTTTTTGAACAGTCTTATGTGTTCTTTCAATCGCAGGAGATCGATCGTGGCAAGAAGTTATCCAATGCGCATTATACGAATGAAGAGCTGTACATTCCGATCATTATCAAGTCGGCGTCGTCGCGATTGATTGTTCGTTCTGTTCTGAGCGCACCGGAAGATGAAGGGTTTGATCTGCGCACCTTCCATTACGGGATTTATAATCAACTTGCGGATGATTTTGCGGATATGTTCGATGATATGCAGGACGAGGCCGTGACACCTTACACGTATTATTTGAAATATCGTGACCTGCGTCCGGATTTGATTAACCCGTATGAGCTGTACTGGGCAGTCATCTCGTTTTTAATCCATGATGTCTACCATTCCAATGCCAAGGCGAGGGAAGTTATACTGGATCGTGCGATTAACGGGCTGAAGCGTTGCAGAGAGCGGCTCGGTCAGGCGAAGTATGACGAGGTCATGACGATCTTTGCTTCAGCCCAACCGGGACTTAATCAAGTAGTACAACAAATGGTGCGAAAAGCAGATGACGTGGACTTTCTGGATAAATTGTTACGGGATCAGGTTGTTTCGCAGCTCAGTAATGATAAACAAGAGAAAGAGTCGTTCCAGCAGACGATCCGAACGGTACGTGAGCAGATCAATGTAGAACTGCAGATTAACAAAGCTACTGAAGAGCTCGAAATGAAGGGGAAGCTGATGGACGCGGCTAACTACAGTCTGCAAGGGGATGGCAAACGTCTGCGTCCGATCCTGACTTGGGTCATGGGTGTTCAGGAGTACGGGCTTAGCGAGTCGGCAATCATGCCGTTGTTACGCTCCATGGAATATATGCATACCGCTTCACTCATCTTTGATGATCTGCCCACACAGGATAATGCCGAGATAAGACGTGGACGTTCTACGCTTCATCAGTTGCATAATAGCGCGACGGCAGAACTCACAGGACTATTCCTGATTCAGCGAGCGATTCGTGAGCAGTCTTCATTGAACCGATTTGATGCGCAAACGGTGCTGAAGCTGATTCAATATTCGGCTATAAAAGCAGAAGATATGTGTATGGGTCAGGCGATGGATCTTGATTCGAAAGGGAAGCTGCTCTCGCTGGAGGAGCTAAACACGATTTGTTTTTACAAAACAGGCATTGCCTTTGAGGCGGCGCTGGTTATGCCAGCGATTTTGGCAGAAGTAAAAGATGAGGAGATTGACGCGCTAAAAGCGTTTGCGTATCATGCAGGCATTGCTTTTCAGATCAGGGACGACTTGCTGGACTATGGAGGAGATCAACAAACCCTTGGCAAACCTGCTGGTCAGGATGAGCGAAATAACAATTCAACCTTTGTATCCATTCTGGGAGAGACAGGTGCTCAAAAAGCGATGTGGGAGCATTACTGTCTTGCTACGGATGCATTACGTCAAATGCCTAAACCGATTCCATTTTTAAAACATCTGCTGGATTATCTCGTCGGCCGTGAACGGTAAGGCTAATATGGACGCAACAGATGTAGATGACTTGCATGATCTTCTTAATGGAAATTACAACGAATTACCGTACTTATAACTGCTATTCGATGTATATTAAAGGAAACCCTCACCCGTATTTTAACAGGGCTGAGGGTTATTTTGTATTGCTGGATGTCAATCTCTCAGCGTGTGAAAATTATGGATTTTTGATCCATAGCTTCGAGATATCCAGGAATCCAAACTCTGAAGTTTGCATGCCGTAGAAACTCTGGTGCAATTCCGCTTTTTTGTTCATATGACATCCGTACAACATCCAGCTATTTTCCCGCAGTAATTCTTCAGCCTGCTCCAGAAGATCGCTACGCTCGGAGTGAGGAAGCTGTGGAAAGGGATCCAGCAGGGAATCCAATATGGATTGAAGCTCGGGAGTCATGTACTCATGGAGCGTATTGCTTTGGTTTTTGAAAAAGTGAATCATGCCATACTGCCAGTCGTCCTCCAGTATTTCTTCTCTGAGAATCAAAGGTGCATCTGAGGTCTTCACGACATCCAGATAATCGTCAAAAGGCTCCAGGTCAATCCGTAATCCAATTTGGCGTGCGCGTTGTTGTATCCACTCCGCCACATCGGAATCTTTGTTCTTCTTATAAGATAACAAGAAGGATTCCCCTTGATAACCCGATTGTTCAAGCAATGCTTGAGCATCGACGAGTGATGTGGCTTCCCAGCTCTGTGCAGCGCTTTTCCAGGGGAGAAAACTGCTGGCGGGTGTAATTCGATTTTCACCCAAATCGTTCACCAGGTTGACCGGATCATAGACGATGCGCATGGCCTGACGGAAAGGGAGTGTATGATGGCAACCCGGGACATTGAAGTTGAAAAGCATATACTGACATCCCAGTGCAGGATAGTCGATATAATGAGGTCGCTCATGACTGCTTCCAGGCAGACTAAGCCGGTCAGTACCAGACATATCATAATAACCGTCGCTTGAAGCCGGCTCAGGGAGAAACCAGATGTGGATCTGATCGAGATGAGGACGGAAACCAAAATAAGCATCAAATGCCTTCAATTTAATCACATCTTCATTCATCTCGGTGATCTGAAACGGGCCTGTGCCGACCAAATTCTGGTTCGAGTCATAATCCGCGGGCAGTACCGTCATGCGAATACAACTGAACAGATGCAGAAAAAAACGGTTCGCCCGATGCAATATAAACCTGATGCAATAATCACCGTTCACTTCTGTTCGCTTAATATCACGGTACAGCCACAAAGACGAACAATTTGTATCAAACAAACGCATCAATGAAGCCTGAACATCATGAGATGTCATCACACGTCCGTCATGGAAACGAACCCCTTTTCGCAAATAGAATACCCATTCTTTATGGTCTTTGTTAGATTCCCATGTATGTGCAAGTGCGGGTAAGAAGGTATCGGTGTGGGCGTTATAAGTAATCAGTGTGTTGCATATTTGGCCAAGAAGATAGGTTTCAAAAGCCGTATAAACCGAAGCCGGGTCCAGATCACCCAGTTGACGTGATCTCAACATGCGAAGTGTATCCTGTCCAGAGGCGGTTTCGGTGTAACTGCGAAATCCCATCTGGTCATGAAGAGTAAGCATCAGTTTTTCCCGCATCAAGTCATCGATTTGCACACTTCCAATCAACTCGATGGCTTCTTTCAGTTTGCCTTTGAATAACAGTTCAGTAAAGTTGGATTCTAAAGCATCATTCAGACTTCGCAGTAGTGTAAGCTCGGAATGATGGCCTCGTCCACGTCCAGGTTTCCAATGGATAAAATTCTGATCTTCCAGCTTTCGTAGAATGAATTTTACATTGCGTGGAGTGCAACAGAGGATGGAGGACAGATTCTCAATCGTTACGGGTACAGGTTCATTGATCTTAATCGAGAGCATATCAGAGCCAGCAAGTCTTAAAAAGTGAGTGTATATCGTATCCATGTGTATAGATCCTCCATAAAGGTGAAAAGTGAGAATGAAACATTACACTTTTACTTCCCCCTTTTATCTTTACAATTATACCTATGAGGATGAGAGAATTCATCCATTTTCGTAGCAACAGGATAGATAGAGAACGCAGCAAGATAGGAGAATGAAAGATGAAGCATATTTTGAAGCAAATTCACCCGCTGGCCTGGACCATTATTATTGGGACGATGTTCGGGCGCCTCGTAACGTCGATGAGCATTCCGTTTCTGTCCATCTATCTGACACGTGTGCTTGAAGCCACGCCGAACCAGACGGGAATCACGGTTGCGGTAAGTTCACTGGCGGGAGTGCTCGTCAGCTTTTACGGGGGATATATCTCTGATCGAATCGGTCGCAAAATCGTTATGCTCGTCTCGGTATTTAGTTGGGCCGCTGTATTTTTCATTTTTGCGGCAGCTGAACATCTATGGGTGTTCTTTGTTGCAAACACGTTAAACGGTTTGTGCCGGGCTGTGTTTGAGCCAACCTCAAGAGCGTTGTTATCTGACATAACTTCACCGCAGAACAAACTGCTAGTGTTTAATTTGAGATATGCAGCGATTAACTTGGGGGTCGTGTTCGGGCCAATTATCGGATTTCAGCTGGGATCATCGGAATCGACGTTTCCTTTTGTCATCTCGGGGCTCGTTTATATTGCGTATGGTCTGATTCTGGGACTTCAATTTAAACTGCATCACGCCAATTTGCCCGGACGTCTAGAGGTTATTGCACCTCGTCTGCGCGAAGCCCTCATGACCACCGGACGGGATCGGGTATTCTTGCCTGTGCTAATTGGGACGACGTTTTGTGTGTTAGGTTATGGCCACTTCAGCTCTACGTTAGCTCAGTATCTGGCGAGAAGTCCAATCTTTGAAAATGGAAGTCAGATGTTCTCGTATATGCTTTCACTCAACGCGATTACCGTGCTCATCATCCAGTATCCACTCGTTCGTACTTTCCGGAATGCACCGCCGCTTGTACCGCTTATTTTGGGGAATCTGCTCGTTGCCGCAAGTCTGTTGTTATTTGGTCTAGCCGAAGGGATTGTACTGATGATGATCAGTGTCATCTTGTTTACAGTAGGGGAAGTGCTGCTCTTTACCATGATGGATATGCTTATCGACCGAATTGCAAAGCCTGAATGGAAAGGAACGTATTTTGGTACAATCGGTTTCAACAATATTGGAAATGTTGCGGCTCCGGTCATTGGTGGGTTGCTGTTAAGCCAGTTTGGTGCGGGAAATGGACTTGCCGTCTTTATTCCCATTGCTATAACGACTGCACTCGGGGTTCCTTTTCTACTGATAGCACATAAGCGACTTGTCAGCAGAGAAAAGCAAACACCTGAATCTGTACACATTGGACTCTAACAGATGAAGTAAATAACAATTCAGTTAATAATTATGTTGACGTATAAAGAATGAGCGAATACAATAAACAACAAATATGTGGAACGGGTGGGATAAACAATGATGGATCAGCCAGCGCAGGTGCTTCAACCAATAATTGAATATGCATGAGCATAGTGACATTATCCAGGTAGAGTATTGACCATGTTTGGACAGTCCAGCTTACTGCAATCCTGTCTGGACGCTCATTCATACTGCGATGTTAGAGAAGAAGCTGAAATGTCACATTTTCTGGCTGGCTTTTCGATCCAATCAAGCTGTAGATGAACTTCGTTCATCTATGGCTTTTTTTTCATTCCACCAGACGGTTCACATGGAAAGGAGCATGAGTAAGAGTAAAAGTAAAAGTAAAAGTGAAAGGAAAAAAGCAAGAATTGAAATCGATTCCAAGTTGTTACTTAAGTTCGATCTATATCCATAAGAAAGGAAGAATAAACTATGGTTAATGCATGCAAACAATGTGTTTCTTCGGGAGGCCTTGCTGATTACAATACGCTCATACATGATTCGTCATAGCGAAGGTAATCAAAAGTGTAGTTGGAAGATTCAACATTCAAATGATAATTATGCGCGCGACAAAGTATAAATCCGAGTGAAATTTTTAATTAAAGGGGTGGGGCTGGTGCCCAAAACAGAAAAACGCTCCATGTCATGGCTGCTACGATATTTAAAGCCGGTGAAAGGCAAGCTGGCCGTGTTGCTGATCATGTTGTTAACGTCAACAGGGCTGCAGCTTCTCAATCCACAGATTATTCAACGTTTCATTGATACGGCTGCAAGCGGCGGGATTCTGGGTGATCTGGTACAGCTTGCCGGGCTCTTCCTGCTCATTGCCGTGAGCAATCAATTGATCACGATCGCGGTCAGTTATTTAGGAAACGATGTAGCCTGGCGGGCAACCAACCGGATGCGTGGAGATTTACTGAAACATTGCCTGAGGCTGGATATGCGTTTTCATAACGTCAAAACACCTGGAGAGATGATTGAACGCGTGGATGGCGATGTAACGAGCATTTCGAACTTCTTCGCTATGTTTATCGTACAGGTCATCGGCAGTTTTGTTCTGCTCGCAGGTATTCTGGGATTCATGTTTACGATTAATGTGCCAATCGCACTGGTTATGACCGTATTTACGTTATTATCTATTCTGTTCATGGTCATTATTCGCAATCTTGGAGTGGAGTCTTCCAAAAATGAGCGCGCCGCCAGTGCTTCCTTGTTCAGCTTGATTGAGGAACGAATTGCCGGTATTGAGGACGTGCAGGCGAATGGACACGTACCATATGTGATGAACCGATTCTTTCGTACGATGCGCACCGTTTTCCTCAAAGGCCGGAAGGCATGGATGCTTAGGGTTATCCCTTGGAACACCACGGTGGTCATGTTTATTGTATCCGTTACGGTCGTTTTGCTTCTGGGTGTGCACTACTATATCGAAGGTGCAATCAGCATTGGAACCTTGTTTTTGATCTATCAATACAGCCAGATGTTGAATGAACCTATCGAGTTGCTTGGCGATCAGGTACAGGAGTTTCAAAAGGCAAAATCAGGTATGCTTCGTTCACGCGAATTATTGTCTTTACGAAGCGAGATTGAGGACGGAAGCGAAGAGAGGTTACCTGATGGCCCGCTTGGACTGGAGTTTAATCAGGTGTATTTCAGTTACAATGAGGATAAACCTGTGCTTCAGGATATCACCTTTGCGGTGAAACCGGGAGAACGGCTAGGCATCATCGGTCGAACGGGAAGTGGAAAATCAAGTCTGAGCCGTGTTATTCTACGTCTGTACAATCTGGATCAGGGCACGATTCGTATCGGTGGAACTGATATTACGAAGTTATCCATGCAGGCTCTGTATCGCAGAGTGGGGATGGTGACACAGGATGTGCAGTTGTTTGATGGTACGCTACGTGACAATCTGACTTTGTTTAATTCAGAAGTATCGGATGCCATGATTAAGCAAACAACAGAGCGACTGGGGTTACATCACTGGATTGATACACAGCCGGAAGGCTTGGATACACATCTAACTGCAGGAGGTGCTTCATTATCCGCAGGGGAAGCGCAGCTCTTCGCTTTGACCCGTGTATTTCTAACGGAGCCGAGTCTGGTCATACTGGATGAGCCTTCTTCACGGCTTGATGCAGCGACCGAGAATTTACTTCAATCTGCTATTGATGAATTAATGAAACGATCAACAGGTATCATTATTGCGCATAGATTAGCCACGCTGGAGAAGGTGGATAAGATTATGGTTCTTGGTGGAGGCAAGCTGCTGGAATTCGGATCAAGAGTGGAGCTTGCGAATAATCCGTCCTCCCATTATGCACGACTTCTGGTCACGGGCCAAGAGGAGGAACTGGCATGAATGTAACAGGATTTATAGGGCGCTTGTTTCGCTTTAAGCCTTATTTGTTTCTTATTAACGGTTTGTTATGGTGTATCTTTCATTCGCTTCCCCTAGCAATGGGGCTTGGGATGCAGTGGTTCTTTGACCGGACATCAACAGGAAGGGCGGACTATATGTGGCTTGCTGTACCGCTCATTGTTATCGCGTTGTTCCGCTTGACCCGTGTAGGCACGTTCTTTGTCGCTTTCCATGCTTGGGTGACCTATATGTATCATATTCAGGCCATTTTGCGGACGAATATGCTGGCTGGCATTATGCGCTGGCCGGGACGGAATCTTCCTGCATCTCCGGGTGAAGCGATGAGTCGTTTCCGGGATGATGTCGATGAAGTGGTTGAATATATCGAATCCTGGGTGGATTTTTGGGGTCGATTGGTTTTTGCAGTGGTATCCATTGCGATCATGGCCAACATTAACTGGAAGATTACACTTGTTGCTGTTTTACCGCTTTTGGTGGTAACGCTTCTGAATAACCTCTCAGGTAATCGTGCAAGAAAGTATGCACAGGTTAATCGTGAAGCCACAGGTCGTATTACCAGTTTTATTGCCGAGACGTTTGGGGCTGTGCAGGCACTGAAGCTGGGTCAGGCAGAAGAGCATGTCTCCACACGGTTCAATCGGCTGAATGAAGAACGACGTCAGGCTGCCTTAAGAGACAATCTCTTCAAGCAATGGATGAAGTCACTTAATCAGCATGTACTAAGTATATGTACCGGGCTTATTTTGTTGATGTGTGCTGCGGAAATGAAGGCAGGTAACTTTACGGTAGGTGATTTTGCCTTATTTACGAGTTATCTCGTTAATATCGGGTTCAGCATTTCACTTTTCGGATACATGGTATTCCAGCATAAAAGACTCAAAGTATCTTATGATCGGATGCGAACACTTTTTCGTCCAGGTGAAGAG
Source organism: Paenibacillus cucumis (ex Kampfer et al. 2016) (assembly GCF_019748695.1). NCBI lineage: Bacteria > Bacillati > Bacillota > Bacilli > Caryophanales > Paenibacillaceae > Paenibacillus > Paenibacillus cucumis (ex Kampfer et al. 2016). The sequence continues at coordinate 91,658 of NZ_JACLIC010000020.1, forward strand.
GATCGGATTATGGAGAAACGGGAAATCTATCTTAATGAAGAGCCGCCAGAGCCAGTAAACGAAGCAAGAAATCCGAAGGAGAAATTGCGTGAACTTGAAGTGAATGGTCTTAGCTATCGCTATGAGCAATCCTCAAACGGTATACAAGACATCAACTTCAAGCTGAAACAGGGACAATTTCTTGTCATTACAGGACGCATCGGTTCTGGTAAATCCACACTGGTTCGTACACTGCTTGGACTTCTGCCCAAGCAACAGGGTGAAATTCTCTGGAATGGAGAGCACGTAGATCCGGCAACATTTCTTATGCCACCTAGAGCTGCATATACGCCTCAAGTTCCAAGGCTGTTCAGTGACACGCTCAGAGAAAATATCGTTCAAGGTAAACAGGGGAATGTAGATCAAGCGCTGGAAAAAGCCATTCGACTGGCTGTTTTGGATAAAGATATCAAACAGTTGGATGAAGGATTGGAAACACCTGTAGGACCAAGAGGTGTCATGTTATCCGGAGGTCAGATTCAGCGATCAGCAACAGCGCGAATGCTGATGACCGAGGCAGATCTGTTTATCTTTGATGATCTGTCCAGTGCGCTTGACGTGGAAACAGAGCAGCTGGTATGGGACGGACTCTTTAAAGAGAGAGATGTCACATGTATTGCCGTATCTCACCGCAAGGCCGCTCTTACCAAGGCAGATCACATTATCGTTATGAAAGATGGTCGTATTGAAGCCGAAGGAAACCTGGCCGATTTACTTGAAAGCAATGAAGAGATGCAGTTGCTATGGCAGGGAGAGCAGGTGCCAGTGAAGGCAGGATAGTATAGGTTTTAACGAAACGGATAGAGCAACAATATGATAATTCAGATGTTATAAAATAATGACAAAAAACCGTACAGATCATGCCTGAATGCAGGCGTAGGATCTGTACGGTTTCTTCACTTTTAATAAAGCCCGGTAGAAATGTCTATTGTCTTATTTTCTTTAAGCAATCAAGGAATATGCAATGATAACCAAGAAAATGATAGTGATATGGTTAATGGAAAAAATAAACATACGCTGTGACCATTTTTTGGTTTCTTTCTTGTCAAACGTAGCCACACTAAGAATAAGCCAAGCCAGACTTACCAGAAAAGCCACGATGGCAACAAACGGGCTCATTGGCCAGAACAGGAAGCTGGAAAGTAACAACAATACCAGATAAACGTTTGTTTGTACATAAGTACGTCCAATCCCTTTTACCACAGGTAACATCGGAACGCCTGCCGCCTTATATTCATCGAAGCGACGTATAGCGATACCGTAGAAGTGGGGCATTTGCCATAGTAACATCGTTACGACCAGTGCCCAAATTTCAAAGTGTCCAAGTTCCGGAGAGATGGCTGCCCATCCAATCAGCGGAGGAACAGCACCTGACAGACTACCTACCTCAGTGTTGTAGATTGTTGTGCGTTTGGTCCACATGGTGTATGGGATAACATACAGGAACAATCCAAGAAGGCCAAAAACAGCGGCCGATGGAGATGCGATGTACAGCATAATCGCACCAATCAACGTAATCGAAAACCCTAGAATCAGACCAGACTTGGTATCGACCCGCCCTGTAACGGTAGGACGTTTCTTCGTACGCTCCATAATCGCATCAATGTCCCGGTCATACAGATTGTTGAACACTCCAGCTGCTCCGATGATTAATGAAGAACCGAGAAATGATAGTAAAATCGGAACAATATTAGCAACGATAGATGCATCAAATACATATAAAGCTAAACTTAAACCTGCAAACATGGCGATCAAGTTGGACTTGATGATTCCAATTTTGATCGTATCTAAAAATACTTTTGGAATCGAGCTGTACTCCAGGCTGATATTGGCTTGTGATTCATTATTTAATGTTTTCAAATACTCACTTCCTATTGTTTGTACTTAATATAATATGTGTCCATTATATCATTCAATTCGCGTTGTGATTTAAATTACATTCTAGTATTTATAATAATGTCATTTGATTGTGAACAATTTAAAAACAAGAACTTTTTTAATTGTTAAAACAACCGTTCTGTGCTACGCGCGTATTTTCAAAAGATTGTCATCGTTTAATTGTAGAAATGAAACAAAGATATTGCAAATACGAAATAATAACTGTATTGTAGATATAAGATATCTCTAATGGTCTTGTTCAAGAGACATAAAGTCTGGATTCCACTATCTGTTAGAAGGGACGCTATTATATATCTCACATGTCTTTGCTTCTTAAGTACCAAGTGTGCAGAAGAGAGAGAATATTTTTTTTGTTACTATTAGAGATATTAAATGTCTGGAAAGGGTGTTATATATGAATGAAGATCGTAATGCATTTGATGTCGTGATCGTGGGGGGAGGGCCTGCTGGACTTAACGCTTCGCTGGTACTTGGGAGAGCCCGGAAACAGGTACTTGTGATTGATGATCAAAAACCTCGTAATTGGGTTACCCGAGAGACACACGGCTTTTTAACCAGAGATGGCGTAAGTCCGCAGGAATTCCGTAGAATTGCAAAAGAAGAGATCGCTGCGTATCCTTCCGTGCAATTTGCATCTGATACCGTGATGGAGATTACCGGACAACATGGTGAGTTTGTTGTTAGAACAGTCGAAGGAAAGCAGTATGACGCGAAAAAGGTTTTATTTGCTGTTGGTAAAAGAGATTTACCTTTGGAGATTACAGGTTTATCCGAAGTCTACGGAAAAAGCGCATTTGTCTGCCCGTACTGTGATGGATGGGAACTCAGGAATCGGGAGCTTGTCATCATTACCAGCGCCAACCATGCATTACATATGGCTAAATTAATCTCCGGCTGGACAAGTCAGTTTACGCTGTGCATCCAAGATGATAATCCTTTAGAAGCAGAACAGAAGCAAGATCTTTCACATCATGGGGTGCAGGTTTATGAAGCTCCTATTCAATCGATCAGATCGGAGGATGGAATGGTAAGCGCAGTTGAACTGAGTGATGGAACATTGATTCCTTGTACGGGCATCTTCTTCCAGCCCAAGCTTCAGACGGGTTCAGATTTGCCCAAAGTCATAGGTTGTGAGATGACGGAGACAGGAACCATCGTCGTTGATGCACAAGGAAGAACATCTGTCCCTGGTGTGTTTAGTGCTGGAGATGCCGCATCTGAACTGTATCAGGCGATCACGGCGGCATCGTTAGGTGCATTAACCGCTGTTAGCATTAACAATGAGTTAAACGTTGAAGCTTGGGATTTTAACTAAAGCGTAAATACACGAAGTGAAGCCGCCAGCTAATTCTCGATTACAAGTCGATAAGGCTGACGGTTTTACTTATGTCTCTATATAGTAGGGAAGTGTTATTTTTTCGTAAAATTTAAAATAAAAGCATTGACATGTTGCCCGCGAGCGACTTTAATTATATAGACCGATTGTTATAATTTATTGAAGGAAGTGGCTTTCTTTGAGTGAAAAGTCGAATGCCAGAGATCTTATTGTTGGCACAGCAGCGAGACTTTTTTTTTCACAAGGGTATCATGCGACCGGTCTGAATCAGATCATTAAGGAGAGTAACACGCCGAAAGGTTCGTTATATCATTATTTTCCTAAGGGGAAAGAAGAGCTGGCTCTCGAATGCATTCAATCAGCCAATGCCCATATCTTGCAAAGGTTCGAGGAAATTTTTGCAGCCCATGAGACGACTGCAGAAGGCATTCGGCAATTCATTTATGAAACAGCGAATGAAGCCGAAGCCTGTGGTTATACGGGTTTTCTGCCATTCAGCTTCTGGGCTGCTGTAGAGACTTCCTGTATTAGTCAACAGCTGCGTACGGCTTCACAGAACGTATTTGCAGGGTGGCAGGATATTATCGCAAGGCATCTCATGTTGGACGGTATTAGTGAAGAGAAGGCTCGTGAGACGGCAATGCTCGTAATTTCTCTGATGGAAGGCGCTTTGATCATTACGCTGACCAATCAGGATAAACAGCCGATGCTGACGGCTGCGGATTATTTGTCAGTTGTAGCGAAGAATGTCCAGCAGCATCAATAGTTGTACCAAGAGAAAGAGAAAATAGAAATCGCAGGATATGTTTGAGGAGGATGGGATCGTGGAGGCTTCCATGAAGGCTGGTACAGCAAAAGACCAGCAAGAAACACAGCAATATAAGGTATTTCCGATTTTGTTTGCCATGCTACTGAGCGGGTTTATCGGTTTGTTTGGTGAAACGGCTTTGAATGTCGCTTTGACACCACTAATGGGTCTGCTTGAGGTTGGACCAACTACGATTCAATGGTTAACTACAGGATACCTGCTCGTCCTGGGTGTTCTGGTACCAGTTTCAGGATTGTTATTGCAATGGTTTACGACCAGACAGCTGTTTACAACGTCACTTATTTTCTCGATTGCAGGAACATTGGTTGCTGCACTGGCACCCAGCTTCGAAATTTTGCTCGTAGCCCGCGTGTTACAAGCGGTGGGAACGGCACTGTTGCTCCCGTTAATGTTTAATACGATACTGGTGATCTTCCCTATTGAAAAGCGTGGAGCGGCGATGGGTTTGATTGGTCTCGTTATTATGTTTGCACCAGCAAGCGGCCCGAGTATTTCAGGACTGATTCTGGCTAACTTGAGCTGGCACTGGATTTTCTGGATTTCCTTGCCGTTCTTTCTGATCTCCTTGGTATGTGGGTTGTTGTTCCTGCCGAACATTTCCAAGTTGACCAAGCCCAAGATTGATGTGTTGTCGATTGTTCTGTCCACACTTGGTTTTGGTGGCATCGTTTATGGCTTCAGTAGTGCAGGTGGACATGGTGAATCTGGCGGAGGCTGGACCAGCCCGGTTGTTATTGCCACGTTGGCCATTGGTATCGTTGCATTGCTCTTGTTCAGTATCCGTCAATTAAGTATGAAAGAGCCAGTGATGAATCTAAGAGCGTTCAGATATCCGATGTTTACGACGGGACTGCTTCTAGTCTTCATCTGTATGATGATGATTCTGTCGTCCATGTTGATCTTGCCGATGTATTTACAGCAGGGAATGGCTGTTACACCACTTACTGCCGGACTCGTTTTATTGCCAGGTAGTTTGCTGAATGGATTTTTGTCTCCGGTGATGGGACGATTGTTTGATAAGTTTGGTCCAAGATGGCTCGTTATTATCGGGATGGCAGTCGTTGCGGTTGTTTTGTTCCTGTACACAGGTATCGAAGCAACAACACCTCTGATCCAGATTATTATGCTACATGTGTTCATGATGATTGGTATTTCAATGGTGATGATGCCTGCACAGACGAACGGATTGAATCAGTTGCCTCGTGAGTTTTACCCTCACGGTACGGCGATTATGAACACACTTCAACAGGTATCCGGTGCTATCGGTACAGCTGTTGCCGTAAGTATTTTGAGTGCTGGACAGACGCGGTTCCTGAGCAGTGTTGAGAATCCGCAAAGTCCGGAAAATATCCTTGCAGGATTCACATCAGGTGTACAGAATGCGTTTGTCTTTGCGCTTGTTCTGGCCCTCGTTGGGTTTGTTATTGCTTTATTTGTAAAAAGAGTGAAGGTTGGATCGGCTGACAAACAACAGAGTCCGATGCACTAAAATGAAATGAATCATTTGAAAAGAGCGATGTTCCCTAATGCAAGGGGACATCGCTCTCTTGTTTACTTTCCGGAAGTACCTTTTCGGATGATTACTGTTATTCCGCCCGGATTAATTATTTCTTAACAATCTGAAGGATTTCATCAGCTACAATGTCCGGGTGGTATTGATGAATGTAATGCTCCGTATCTTTGACAGTAATTTGTTTGGACAACGTTGACCATGATTTGAATTCACTCTGAGTTTTCACCCAATCTGGTTCCGGTTTACCAAAGTAATCTGCGGTCAGAATTGTGAGAGGGACGGATAAGGGATGCTTATTGGCAATCACCGTTTTGGCATTCCGTTGCGTTTCACGTAACTCATCAATCGTGTTAGCATTGCCATAGTTCAGAAGTAGCGCCGTTTTATCTACTTTTCTCAAATCTTCTGGTACCAGTTTTAATTCATTGCGATTGGTATTAGAGGCATCAACGACAGCCGGGACTTGCATACTTAGCCGGAAAAGTCCGGTTTTGATACGGAATTGGTTCGCGAAACCACCAATCGTATCTGCCAGGTTATCCTGACCCGTTGCGTAGAATTCAGGATTGCCACCGTCGATCATCACAATACCTTTTACCAAGTCAGGATACTTCTGTGCGAATCGAAGGGTCTCCAATGAACCAAGGGAGTGAGCAACGAGCACGTAAGGTGGTTTTTGGCCGGAAACCTGTAGCAGTTCATGCAATTCATCCGCTACCGTGTCTACATCCCGTTTCTTATCGGTTCTGTCACTGTATCCATAGCCGAAGCGGTCGTATACAGCGAATTTCGTATTAGGGGCAAGCTTTTCATATAAAGGATAATAGTCTACATAAGGATCAGCTGTTCCCCAACCTGAAGCAAGAACGACGGTCACATCGCCATCTCCCCCTGTATACAGGTGCATTTTATCTCCATGTACTTCATACAGTTTACCCGGAGATGTAAATGTTTTTTCATCTTGTGAAGAACTGATCTGCTGATAGATCAATCCGGTACTTAATAGAATAATAATCAGTGACAGGTCGAATATCAGAAATTTAACAAGTCTTTTACGCCATTTTTTGCTCATGGTAGCTCACACTCTCTCTTGTTTTTTCTATATCATATAAGCCCAGTCTTATACGAGTGGAAACAGTATCTTAATTCTAGCTTAACGGCATCGTAGTTCCTCTGGTTCATACAAAATTGAATATCGGCAAGCGTTGAATTAAGATGAAGTAAGATTAGCATTTCTCCACAAGACTAGCCATGGAGTATGGAGAACAGAAGGGTGAAATATGACGAAATACGAAAATCAGATTCCAACGACCGCCGGAATGAGCATCAAGTCACTCACAAGTATATTGAGAGATTCCATGCGCAGACATGTAGAACGGAGGCCGTCAGGGAATATACCTATGGAACACTATCAACCTGCTACAACAGAGGGGGTGTCTGAACATTCACAGGTGACATGGTTTGGACATTCGGCTTTTCTGCTCGAAATCGAAGGTCACAGACTACTCTTTGACCCCATGTTGGGTGACAGGCCGTCACCCGTGTCGTGGGTTGGAACGAAACGTTTCCGCAAGGATCTGCCTATGCAGCCTGAAAACTTTCCTACTTTGGATGCGATTGTGATCTCTCATGATCATTATGATCACCTTGATGCTTCTTCTATTCGAAAATTAAAAAGCAAGACCAATCGTTTTATCGTTCCTCTTGGTGTACGCAAACGCCTAATCAAATGGGGAGTGCCAGCTGGCCAGATTACGGAGCATCAATGGGGTGATGAATTCTTCTTCAAGGGTTTAACATTCGCTTGTGCACCTGCTCGTCACTTCTCAGGCAGAGGATTATTTGATCGGGACTCCACGTTATGGTGCTCATGGGTTATTGTTGGGCGGGAAACGAAAGTGTTTTTCAGTGGAGACAGCGGTTACGGTCCACACTTCAAGGAGATTGGAAGCAAGTATGGACCGTTTGATCTGACCTTGATGGAATGCGGACAATATGACGAACGCTGGTCCAACATCCATATGATGCCTGAAGAAACGGTACAAGCCCATCTGGATGTGGGCGGAAATGTATTGATTCCGATTCATTGGGGGGCATTCACCCTCGCCTATCATGCCTGGAACGAACCAGCTGAACGGGTAACTCGTGCCGCACGGGCCTTGAATGTATCTGTCATTACACCGGTCATAGGCGAGACGGTTATGTTGAGTAATGTAGCTCATGCTACTCGGTCATGGTGGAAAAGAAATCAGGAGTAACGTTTTTAAACAAAGCTAGCGTTCGCTCATTAGATGAGTGGACGCTTTTGTTTTAGTTTTATGTGATCAACGAAACCGCGGTCCAGATCAATAAAAGACCCATAACGATATTAAAAGGGCGTTCATATTTTAACAGGAACCGTTGAAATAAACGTCCACCCAATGCCCATGTCAGATTCGCACTTATTCCAATCAGGGTGAGCAGTAACGAATACCCTAAGAGTTGATGATGTGACTGCGCGTGGGGCAGGACAAACACGGATAAAGCTGTAAGCGCGTATAGAATAACCTTCGGATTAATAAGTTGAAGGCTGAATCCGAACCAAAATGAATAACGGGTCTTTTTCGAATTGTGCTCTGGCTCACTCTTGGAAGATGTGCTCCTCATGATTTTGAAAGCCAGATAGAGCATGTAGATACATCCGAATACATTGAGGAACGGGGTGATGGCCGGAATGTATTGATATAGAGCAAGGTTGAAATAACTGGATAACATCATGATCAGAAGGCATCCGGCAGCGACTCCACGAATAAAAGGAAACGTGCTTCTGAATCCATGCTCCCTCGCACGGGTCATGGAGATGATATTGTTGGGACCGGGTGTAAAAGAAGAAATCATTGCGTACGTTACTAAAGATAAAATATCCATATGCTCTCCTTGTGGGTATATATTGTATGTTATAATGAACTATATGGTCGTTATAACGTATGTATGTTTTAATTGTACAATATGTGCTATATAGTGCACAAGAGGGCGCGAGGAGAGAGGTGTATTTTGGATGGAAAATATTAATTTGGTTTTGGCTCACAACTTGAAGCAAATCAGAGAGCAAAGAAAACTTAGTCTGGACAAGGTCGCAGATCTGTCGGGCATTAGCAAGACGATGCTGGGTCAGATTGAACGCGGGGAGTCTAATCCTTCGATTGCAACGGTTTGGAAAATTGCAAACGGGTTAAAAATTTCATTCAGTGAATTAATTCATGAAGCGAAGTCGGATACAACCGTTCTCATGAGGGAAGACATCAAAGTCATGCGAGAAGATGAGGGAAGAATCCGAATCTATCCTCATTTTTCTTTGGAAGAGGGGCGCCGGTTTGAAATGTACATGATGGAGATGGATGAACAGGCATCGTTGACTGCTGAACCGCATATTGACGGAGCTGAGGAATTCATCACGATGTATGAAGGGGAGCTTACGATCAGAGTAGGCGAAGAAGAATACAAGTTAAGACAGGGAGATTCGATTTGTTTCAAAGCGGATCAGCCGCATGGTTACGATAATTCTGGGGCAAGCACTAATAAACTATGCATGGTGATACACTATAATCATACATAGGTTTAAGAACATACACATAGCTTCACACATGCGTATATATTCAAACGCCAGCATAAATTCTGCTCAATAACAGAGTTCATGCTGGCGGGGTAAGACCTTTTCATTACCTTAACCAATGAGTACATGGTCTTCGGCATAACCGATTTTGGACTTATGTTTTTTCTGTGCCAAAGCAAATGCAAGCGTTAATGGCCCCAATCGACCTGCAAACATGGTGAAGATCACGATCAGTTTACCTGGCACGCTTAATTCACTGGTTAATCCCATTGAAAGCCCAGTCGTACTAAAGGCAGAGGTTGCTTCAAACAGAACATCTAGGAAGTGATTTTCTAGTATTCCCTCCGTGATGGATAACAGTATCGAAATACCTAATACAAATGCTAACGAACTCATAACAACCGCGAGAGCCCTCATTACAGTTTCTCCTGCAATTCGCCGCTCAAAGGCATGAACTTGTCCACCACCTCGAAAGGTTTGAATCGTTGCTAATACAAGAACGACGAAGGTGTTGATTTTGATTCCTCCACCGGTCCCGCCAGAGGACGCGCCGATAAACATGAGGATGATGATAAAGAACTGAGAAGTTGCAAGCATGCTCCCGATATCAATGGTATTAAATCCAGAGCTTCGAGGTGCAGTGCCTTGAAATAAAGCAGCCCAGACACGTTCACCCCATGATAAGTTGGAGAATGTGGCAGGGTTCCAGTTCTCTAGCAAAAAAATAATAATGAAACCTATGACATATAACGAGGAGCTACCCACCAAAACAATTTTGGAATGTAATGATAGCTTACGCCAAGATCGTTTACGGAAAATATCGACTACGACCATGTAACCCAACCCTCCCATGATAAAGAGGAGGATAACTGTTATATTAACGATCGGGTCACCGACAAACGGAGATAGACTATCCGGCCACAAAGAGAACCCTGCATTATTGAATGAAGATACTGAATGGAACAACGCATAATAGAAACCTTGACCCAGCCCTAATTCACTTTGCCAGCGTAAGGTTAAAATCAAGGTGGCAAGTGCTTCAAAAGCAAAGGCAATCAGAACGATATACAATGAAAGTTTCACAAGTCCTTGGGCGGAGGAAGCGTTGGCCGCTTGTTGAATAAGAAGCCGTTGCTTTAAACCGATTCGTTTACCGAGTATGATAGCGACCATCACACCCAAGGTCATAAAACCGAGCCCACCCACTTGAATTAGTATCATAATGATTACTTGGCCGAACGTAGAAAAAACACTCCCTGTATCCAGGACAACCAATCCATTAACACATATTGCCGAGGTAGCTGTGAATAAAGCATCAAGCAAACCTACAGAGTTACCGCTTTTGGAGGAAATCGGTAATGCCAGCAATATAGCACCTACCCATATGAGTGCAAAGAAAATCATCATAATAAGCTGTGGAGGACTTGTCTTATTTTTCAGGATATTAACAATGTTTTCAAGTTTGGTTAGTACTGAAGATTTTATGTTATTGTTATTAGCTCCGTTCATAATCACGCTCCAGGCTCCGAATGTTATCATTACTTCCAATCAACAAAAGCGTGTCTCCCATCTGTATCTGATCCTCTGCAAGGGGAGAGATATTGATCTCCTCCCCCGTTTTAATAGCGATGATCGTGCAACCGTAATTAGCTCGAATATTGAGCTCCAGTAATGTTTGCTGATGCATACTCGCCGGAGCCTTTAATTCAACCAAATTGTAATCAGGAGATAATTCAATCGAATCAATCATGTTGTCAGAACTCAGTTGATTTCCCAATCTGGTTGCCATGTCACGTTCCGGGTAAACGATCTGGTCAGCGCCAATCTTGCTGAGCACGCTACCATGGTTTTCGTTCTTCGCTTTTGCTGTAACTTTGGGAACATTAAGCTCTTTAAGTAAGAGTGTAGCTAATATGCTGGCTTGAAGATCTTCACCAATGGCTACAATAGCATGTGAAAAGTTACTTGCTCCAAGCTCTTGAAGGACTGACTTGTCCGTACAATCAGCCTGTACCACGTGAGTTGCTATCGACGAGATTTCTTGTACCAGAGTTTCATTCTTGTCAACGGCAAGCACTTCATGTCCGTTTTTAATTAGAGTGCGTGTCAAACTTGAACCAAATCGTCCAAGACCAAGAACCATAAATTGTTTTTTCATGAACTCCCTCATTTGTTATCAGAATTAATCCATATTTTCTCGGAAATCAACAGGTAAATATTACGTTTCATTGTATAATAAGTTTCAGCAATAGAACAACAAAGCTGGAGAACAATGAAATTCGAAATATATAATAATATGATCTAGTGATAAAGTGTGAAATCGATATTGCTAGGGCTGAAAATATGAGATCTAATAAAAAAACAGTGCCTCGATAAGAGAAGGCACCATATTTTGTCTGCTTTGAGGCTGTTATACTTGGTTAAAAATTTAGACGAAGCATATTAATCGTGGACTTATTTGTTCGTGGAGTGTTGTTTGTTCGGCAATTTATCACCGGGCGTACCTTTACCATTGTTTTTGTTATGACGTGCTTTCTCGGCATTTTCATTGACCTTTTTCACGAATTCTTGTGTACTTTCCATTCGGATTCATGCTCCTTTCCAAAACAGGGAATGGGTAATTCAAGCTTAATATAACCAGGCTTAACTCATTTTATTTGAACAGACACCATGAAACTGGACAGGTGCTGAACTTGTCTCTAAACTGGATACAAGTTGAACTATTCTTTTACACACTTAAGAACGAAGGGACGTTCTGGACAAAACATGTTGCAAAAATTCGGTTTTACTCAATATGAAAGTCAGGTCTATGAAGCTATACTTGCGCAGGATGAACCGCTGGATGCGACGACGATTGTAAGCGCCTCGAATGTACCCAAGGCTAAAATTTATGAAGTGCTTAATCGAATGATCGATAAAGGCATCGTGCTGACAACGATGGATGGCAAGAAAAAACTGTACATGGCGGTGGATCTGCAAACGGTGATTCACAAAATCAAGCTTGATTTCGACAAAGATATAGAAACCTTGAAACAATATAAAATCAAGCGTACGTTCACGGATGAGCATATTTGGACATTAAAGGATGAGTCATCCATTGCTTCAAACATAGAACAGCTGATTGAAGAGGCAGATTCATCGATTCTTTTTCTGGCCTGGAATGAGCGGTTGGAGAGATACCGTGGTTTGCTGGAGCAGAAGGAGAGACAGGGTGTGTATGTAGAAGTGCTCGCGGTTGGTGGTCTGGAAAGTTCGCTAACCCGCAAATACTCACTTATTCCGTTACTTGATGCGCCAGAGCCATCACAATTGCTTATTGTAGATCATGCCTATCTGCTGTTCGCCGGATTGGAAAATGAATCGTGGAAAGCGATCAAGACCATGTCCAAACCGATTGTTAAAGCGATGACGGATTATTTCTATCACGATGTGGCTCTGACACAGATCACCAAAAAATACGGGGAGCAACTGTTGCAGGACGAAGAAATTGAACGTTTGCTTACGAGATTGATCTATTAGAAGACTATTCTTTCGAAGAATAGTCTTTTTGTTTTTTTTATCTTTTTGTAAATAAGATGAAAAACAATCTGAAAAAAAATTAAAAATATCCATTGAACTTTTTATTTCATTAGGTTACTATCGTAGTTGTAACTTGTTAGGGGGATTTTATGATATGAACAAAAAGGTATATGTTTTAGCCATTGCAGCCTTTGTGGTCGGAACGGTTGAACTGATATTGGGAGGCATATTGGATTTGATTGCAACGGATCTCCATCTGTCTCTGGCGAAAGCTGGTTATTTAATTTCAATCTTTTCATTGGTCTATGCGGTATCCGCACCCATACTACTCAATATGACAGCCCGATTTGAGCGTAAAAAGGTATACATGGTTACGTTATTTGTATTTCTGATCAGTAATCTGATCTCAGCGTTTAGTGTGAACTTTTATATGTTAATGGCAGGGCGTATGCTTGGAGCCGCAACAGGTTCGCTTATTTTTGTATTATCATTGACACTAGCCTCACGTATCGTGAAACCTGAGTATAAAGGACGTGCGGTGGGTACGATAACGATGGGAGGAAGTGCATCTCTGATTCTCGGCGTACCGATTGGCATCTTTATTGGTAATGCGCTTGGATGGCGTGAAGTATTTATGCTGATTGCGGTTCTTACCGTGCTAGTCATGGTGGCGATTGGCCTTGCGATGGATCGTGTACAACCTGCTCCTGCCGTGAGTTTGAAGAACCAACTGAAGGCACTATGGAATCCGAAGATGCTGGCGATTCACACTACTACATTGCTCGTACTGGCTGGGCATTTAACGTTATATGCTTATTTCACCCCGTTTCTACAGGAAACCATCGGTGCGAGTTCAACAGCAATCACGTTAATCTATATGATGTTTGGACTCGCTGCTGTAGCAGGCGGAGGCATGGGGGGCATGTTATCCGATCGGCTTCATCCTGCTAAAGCCATTATCATCGTGTTAGTCCCGTTCATGATCAGTGTGGCTGTGATTCCTCTCAGCACGGGACTGCCTTTGATTGCTTTTCTGCTACTGTTAAGTATCTGGGGTGCTCTAAGCTGGACGGTTACACCCGTACAAAATAGTCTGATTATTAAGACTTCGCCTGAGACATCTGAAATTCTGATCAGCACGAACTCAGGTATAGCCCATGCGGGGATCGCACTGGGAACGTATATCGGCGGTCTGGTTATTGATCACTCTTCCATTATGAACACCGGATGGGTCGGCTCTATCCTTGTATGTGTTGGACTTGGTACTGCCGTTCTCGCAATTAGTATGAAAGAAAAACATGCTCATGCGATCGCATGAGGATACAATGATTCATAATTGCAACTCAAATAGAACCTCTGTGTTTCCAGCATTTTTGCGGAAGTACAGAGGTTTTTTCGTCATTTATAGACTGAGTCCGTAGGCTGAAAATACAAAAGAGGCTTGATTTTTGATCATGAACTCATATAATTAAAATAGTTTTAAAAAGTATAAGCATAAGTAGCCGAGCTTAGCTAAACGTCGCTACTTACTTCCAAAGACTTCACATATATGATCTTACAAAGGAGATTTACATGACGATCAAATCAGAGAAACAGAAGATGATGGACGGGGAACTGTATATGGCTAATGATGCCGAGTTATCCCGAGACAGAGAGATTGCACGGAAGATGACACGTCTATTTAATCAAACGACGGAGATCGAACAACAGACACGCCAAAAGCTGTTAAAGGAACTATTTGGATCGACAGGTGAGCATCTAAGCATGGAACCGAATATCCATGTCGATTATGGATATAACATCCACGTAGGCAATCATTTTTATGCCAATTTTAACTGTACGATTCTGGATGTATGCGAAGTCCGAATCGGAGAGAACTGTTTGTTGGGACCAGATGTACATATCTATACAGCAACTCATCCGCTTAACCCACATGAGCGCAGCACCGGAGCGGAATTCGGTAAACCTGTAACCATTGGTAACAATGTATGGATTGGCGGTAGAGCAATTATTAATCCAGGAGTTACCATCGGTGATAACGTGGTTATTGCATCGGGAGCGGTAGTTACGAAAGATGTGCAGGGTAATATGATTGTAGGCGGGAATCCCGCAAGAATGATCAAGGAGATTAATGTGGAGTAGCGCGATATGAAAAATAGACCCTCCTCGGCAGAACAGTCAGCATGCCAAGCTTGGATGCTATGGCTTTGCTGACATCATGCTGCCGAAAGAAGGGTTTAACTAGTTTACGTTTTGAAGTTAAAACCTGAAATTTACGCCTTGAAGTTTATGCCCTGAAGTTTAAATCTTGGAGCTTAACGCTTCAGGCTATTCCCGTTGCTGGCAATAACATCTTTGTACCAATGGAAGGATTTCTTACGATAACGCTCGAGCGTACCTGAACCATCATCGTGACGGTCTACATAGATGAAACCGTAACGTTTTTTCAGTTGCGCAGTGGAGGCGCTCACGACATCAATACAACCCCAAGAAGTGTATCCCATAATGTCTACGCCATCTTCCAATGCTTCACCGACTTGAACGAGATGGTCATTCAAATACTGGATTCGATAATCATCATTCACTGTTTTCTCGCCATCCGGACCCGTGATTAACTCGTCGACTGCACCAAGACCATTTTCCACGATAAACAGCGGTTTCTGGTAACGATCATAGAACATATTCAACACATAGCGCAGTCCTTGTGGATCAATCTGCCAGCCCCACTCACTTGCAGGCAAATACGGGTTAGGGATTCCTCCGATCAGATTTCCTTCACCAGCCACTTGTTTGGCAGGATCGGCTGTCTGACAAGTGCTCATGTAATAGCTGAAAGAGATGAAATCAACGGTGTTAAGCAACATCTCCTGATCGCCTTCTTCCATATGAATTTCAATGCCCTTTTCACGGAAGTAACGTTTCATGTATCCAGGGTAACGTCCACGCACATGCATATCACCGAAGAAATAGTTGCTATGTTCGTACTCCATCACCTTGATGACATCATCGGGGTTCGGAGTTAGTGGATATGTCGGCATACTTAAAATCATACATCCGATCTGAGCATCAGGGATGATCTCATGGCACAGCTTCACAGCAGATGCACTTGCCACCAGTTCGTGGTGGATCGCTTGATACAGATCTTGCTTGCTTAGCTTTTCTTTGGGTGTGTAGATCCCACCACTCATGAACGGGAATTCAAGAATAGAGTTGATCTCGTTGAAGGTAAGCCAGTACTTGACTTTATTTTTATATCGATTGAAAACAGTTGTTGCATAGCGCTCATAGAAGCCGATCATTTTACGGTTAACCCAGCCATCATATTCTTTGGCAAGGTGCAGAGGTGTCTCATAATGGGATAATGTGACCAACGGTTCAATACCGTACTTGCGGCATTCATCAAACAGATTATCATAAAATTGCAGACCTTCTTCATTCGGCTCAAGCTCGTCCCCTTTAGGGAAAATGCGAGACCATGCGATAGAAGTACGGAACACTTTGAAACCCATCTCGGCAAACAGCTTCACGTCTTCCTTATAACGGTGGTACATGTCGATACCGATCAGTTTCATATTGTCGTCCGTTGGCTCTTCCGTAATCGAACCCATGACACCCCGGGGAGCAACGTCTTGAGTGGACAAACCTTTGCCGCCTAGATTGTATGCACCTTCAGCCTGGTTCGCCGCAATGGCACCGCCCCACAGAAAGTTTTCAGGAAATGAATACGTATGATTCGAAGATTTACTCATATAGATCGCTCCATTCATTGAATTCATGGTGAACGTGCTGCGTTCACATTAGTATTTTCTCTCAAAAAAAGCTTACACGTTGTAACGGGTTACACGTCAAGTTTTACTTTTACAGAGCAGATGAGGCATACTATATTTGGCGTTTATTCGCAGGAAAGGAGCATCGGGATGTCCAAATTTGATGAAATTATGAAACGTTCCGGTTATTCGAGGGCTACGGTATCCCGGGTCATTAACCGTTCACCACACGTCAGTCATGAAGCAAGACGCATTATTACAGAAATTATGAATGAGCTGGACTACATACCTAACCGGAATGCAGTTTCTCTGTCTACAGGGCAGACGAAACAGATCGGGATTGTCACTGCGATGATTGATGAACTGAGTTTGACCTTCATTAACCAATTTATGGATACAGCGATGGACTACGGATTCCAGACGATTGTATATATGTCGCGCAGTGATAAACAAATTGAGCTACAGGCATTCGAGGATTTGCGGAGTAAACGTGTGGATGGTTTGTTAATCGTGACTTGTGTGAATGATCCGGGGGAATTGAAAACATATCTGCAATATGGACCGATGGTGTCCTGGCAACGCATGGGGAACGACGAGATTCCTTCGATTGCAATGGATCAGGCACAAGGGTATAGACTGGCGCTGGAACATTTGGTATCGAAAGGCTACACACGTATTGCGAATGTGTTTGGCCGCAGTAATAGTCTGAATACGAAAAGCCGCCGCGAAGCATATGAGACATTCATGACGAGCCAAGGACTTCCCGTGTGGCGTGAAGCATATCAGTATTCCGTATTTACTTCATCAGACGGAGAAACGGCCTTACGACGTATGGCCAACGGAGGAGAGCTACCGCAAGCGGTGCTGTGTTCCAACGACTATGCTGCAATAGGCATCATGAGTGAAGCGCGCAGACAGAACATACAGGTTCCAGATCAGCTGGCTATTGTTGGATTTGATGATATTGAATTGTCACGTGTGCTTGAGCTGACAACCATTCATAATCCAATTGCGGAGCAAGCGAAACAGGCTTTTTATCATTTGTGGAGAGTGCTGGGGAACGAGGAACATAAGGCGACATCACTGGCATACCGTTTGATTGAACGAGCTACGACTTGAGCGAAGCAAAACGGATGATATTGATTCGATTCTATTCAATAATTATTCAAATTTAAAGTAAATCTGATTCGGATGCATGTTTTATAATACGGAGAAGGAGCTTACATACGTTGTGTGAGAATCGAATACAGCGTTGTAAAGCGCCATGTTATAAGTTACATATTTCACAAACAATTTAGCGGAAAGGTGAGAGCATACGGAATGAACACGGTCACAGGTCGCTTCAGAATTGCAGGTATTTGGGAGGGGGTATCCCTTCTACTACTCGTATTTATTGCAATGCCACTCAAATATTTTGCAGATATTTCTTCAGCTGTAGCCATACTGGGGATGATTCATGGTATTTTATTTCCTCTATATCTCATTGCACTGGTACATGTAGGTTTGGTCAAAAAGTGGAAGATATCACTTTGGATTATGGGGCTATTGGCCGGGCTGCTTCCTTTTGGAACATTTGTATTTGAGTCTTATCTCAGAAAAAGAGATTGGCAGTAACGAATAACGCATAGCTCATAACACATAGCGTATGGTACACATTGCAAAGTAACGCGAACGAACAACCTCCTGAACAGAAAGCAGGAGGTTGTTTTTGTATAATCTTTTGCACATTAGGAATTGCATCAGTTATGTATGTCCAGATGTTCAGCATGGAACGATCAATCGTTATCTCGGTTTAACGGTTCCCGTTTGTCGATCAGATAACACGCTATATCCATTGTCTGTCGGTGCCGCCGAAGCAAAAGCAGCGAATGAGGAGACAACAAACAGGGCAGCAAGGAGCAGGAGCGTTTTCTTCGTCATATACAAACCTCCCTTCTGCAAGAATGAACCACACATCCATTTTAATCCAAAAATGAAATTTGTGGGGATGTTTTTTCGGAGCTGAACTATCTTTTGCAATTCAGTTGACCACCGTCGTTTGCTTGCGATATTCAGTGGGATTCAATCCGGTGTGTTTCTTGAACTGTCTGGAAAAGTAATACGAATCGCTGAATCCGAGATTGTCCGCGATTTGAGTCATCGTTAGAGAGGTGCAGTGAAGCATCTCTTTGGCTTTATCTATTTTTCGGCTGGTGAGATAATGAATGGGGGGCATTCCTACTTGCTGTTTGAAAAAACGAATGAAATAATTCGGATGCATATGCAGCATCTTAGCCAAATCTTGAACGGACATGTTCTCTTCGATATGAGTATCAATATAGGTGAGCAAGGTGGATAATTTTTCAACCACGGGCACGTTCAAGTAGGTAATCTGGTTCACATCCAAGTTCATGATGTAATAGGAAAGCAATTCTGTCAGTTTACTCTTGGCCATCATGCGGGCGTAAATTTCATTGGAATTCGCATAGGTTAACACACTGCCAAAGATGTCCTGAAATCGTTCGGGCTGATTCACGTCAACAACGTGTGGGAATTTGAGAATCTGAAATAGATTGATTCCCCCGACTTTGGCGGAAAAATGACACCAGTATTTGAGAAAAGGTTTGTCACTGATTACTGAATAGGATTGTTTTATTCCTTCCGGCATCAAAAAAAGCTGTCCTGGTTTGGGGTAATATTCCTGATCCCCGATTCGCAGCCAGCCTTCTCCCTCGCAAATCCAATACAATTTGCTATAGTCCGGTGTGTAGTCCAGATCTCTCCAATCCGGGCCGCAACGGTTGTAATTCACCATAAACAGATCCACTTCCAGATTCGACAAATAGTTGGTCAGCAGTGTTTGATGATCCATGAGCATATCTCCCTGAAGGTTATTATCGTCCATCTAAACGTTAATGTTCTGCATGTGCATCGGAATCCTGCCACACTACAATACAAATGTAGTCAACCAGGAAAGGATGGGGATAACACATGAACAAACATGAATATTTGCGACATATCGATACCAGTATTGCTAACGGAAAATTCAAGGACAACTGGACTTCGCTTCGTGAAATCGTCGTTCCCGAGTGGTATCCAAAAGCAAAATTCGGCATTTTCATCCATTGGGGCGTGTATTCGGTTCCGGCTTATGATAGTGAATGGTACTCCCGTAATATGTACATTCAAGGGTCCAAGGCTTATGAACACCACCTTAAGGTATATGGAGACCATAAGGAGTTTGGATATAAGGATTTCATCCCGATGTTTAAGGCAGAGAACTTTGATGCAGACGAATGGGCGACTCTATTTAAACAAGCAGGTGCAAAATATGTTATGCCGGTTGCCGAGCATCATGACGGTTTTCAGATGTATAAAAGTTCTATCTCTCACTATAACACATATGAAATGGGCCCTAAACGTGATGTGTTAGGTGAGATGAAAGTCGCCTATGAGAAGCAAGGGTTAACCTTCTGTGTGTCGTCCCACCATGCCGAGCACTGGTTCTTCATGTCTCATGGCAAAGAATTCGATTCCGATATCAAGGAACCGTTGCAGTGCGGGGATTTCTACTGGCCCGCCATGCCGGAGCCGCCCGATTTTCAAGACCTGTACGGTTCACCGCCTTCGGACGAATTTCTGGAAGATTGGCTCATTCGATGCTGTGAACTGGTAGATGAGTATCAACCGAGGGTGTTCTATTTTGACTGGTGGATTCACACGGTGGCGTTCAAGCCCTATCTGAAAAAGTTCGCAGCGTATTATTATAACAAAGGCGAGGAATGGGGCATTCCCGTTGCCATCAATTACAAGCATGATGCGTTTATGTTTGGTGCAGCGGTTCCTGATGTAGAGCGTGGACAATTCGCTGAGCTTAAGCCTTATTTTTGGCAGACGGATACCGCAGTTGCGAGAAATTCCTGGTGTTATACGGAAAATAATCAGTACAAAACGGCAGAAGAGATTATTCGGGATCTTGTGGATATCGTCAGTAAAAATGGAAGTCTACTGCTCAACATCGGGCCACGTGCAGACGGAACGATTCCAGACGAGGATCGCAATATTCTGCTACGTATCGGGAAGTGGCTGGAAGTGAACGGAGAGGCGATCTACGAGACCACGTACTGGCGTACGTATGGTGAAGGGCCTACAGAGGTGAAGGAAGGTCAGTTCACTGACGGAGATACGAAGGTTTTTACAAGTGAAGATATACGATTTACGGTAAAAGGCAGTAGTCTGTATGCGACGGTAATGGTGTACCCGGATAACGGGATCGTGCACATCCAATCGTTGAAAGAAGGATCTCCGCATTTTCATGGAATAGTTGAGCAGGTTCAGATTCTGGGATATGAGGAGCAGCCAAATTGGGAGCGAGATGAAAATGCTTTAACGCTTACCACTATGGGTGTGCAGAGCAATGTACCTGTCGTATTTAAAATTGATCTGGACTAAGTGTGAAGAGAACCGGCGTAAGAGCTGGTTCTCTTTTTGTGGATTATGCGCAAATGCGAAAGGTGTATAGGTCAAAGGTGTAGACATTAGAAGTTAAAAAGCATGATATAGACTTATTTTCTATTTTTTTCAAATAAGGACTTGTGCAGTTCCCACTTTGAAACTATACTATACCAATAAAATCCAATTTAAGCCTAAATTTAACTTTTATATGTAATTCAAGATGTATTCTGTTAATCAACCCGTACGAATCACACTGATTCACTTACCACTTCATGGCGAGCGTTATACGAACACTTCCGAATATCCTCCACACGAATGCTTACGACATCCCAGTTACTCTCTTATGACACCCACACTAATTATTGATGACCTCAGTCAACATAAAAACCTTTATCTAAAGTGCCATTTTCTCACATTTATTTAACCTATGGACAATTTCCAAATGTTTCAGTTCCCTATGTTCCCCTAACCAAACCTGTAAAGGAGGTGAGGCCGTATGTGAAGTGAAAAGAAAGTAAGTAAGGTGACGTAAAAGATGTCCGATGATGGTCACTACACCGCTACGAAATCAACAATTGCATTCATTCACAGAGAAGGGTACTTGTACTAGACCAAATAATAAAGCCGGGTAAAGGGAGTGGAAAAGTTTGATAAAATTAAAACCGTTACGCAAGCCCGTTTCCATGGGGCTCTCGCTTCTCCTTGCATTATCAATGGCACTTCCGGTTTCTGCACAGAACTCATCCTCATCTAAAATCGATATGAAGTCCAGCTTGGCTGAGGTTTCAACGTCTAAAGTGAATGCCAAACTGACCAAAGCCTTTGAAGGTAGCGAATATGTCACCTATCTTGTCAAAATGAAGGAACAGGTGGATACCAAGGCTGTCTCCAAACAAGCGATGGAAAAGGCAACGATTGCCAAGGAAACACCTTCGGCAACCAAGCTGTCTGTGCGGAACTCTGTGGTGAGTTCCCTTCGTGAAACGGCTTCGCGGACACAATATTCAATTGAAAATTATCTGGAAAAGGAAATTGACCTGGGGAAGGTCAAAGAATATAAAAGTTACTTTATCGTGAATTCACTCGCGGTCACCAGTACCAAAGAAGTCATGGAACAGATTGCGTTGCTGCCAGAGGTAGAGAAAATTCTGCCGAACGAAACGCGATATCTCGATAAGGCGGAAGTAAGTAAGCAGCCAGCGAGTGTGTCGCCAGCGAAGGATTCCGTCCAATCACCGGCTAAAGAGTCAGCTTCACAAGGAACTGCAACCAAAGAAGCGGATTCCAAGGTGAAGAAACAGACTGAAAATGTCGAATGGAATATAGATTACATCAATGCACCTGCGATCTGGGAGAGAGGCATTGATGGAACAGGCATCGTGGTTGCCAATCTGGACAGTGGCGTGGATTACACGCATCCTGCGCTTCGCAGTAAATGGCGTGGTCTGGACGCTTCAGGCAATGTCGTTGATCCAGAGCTAAGCTGGTACGATCCGCATAGCGGCGCGACTCTTCCTGCTGATGCAGACGGACACGGTACCCACACCATGGGAACGATGGTTGGTTCCGAAGCGAACGGCACGAATAAGATCGGCGTTGCACCTGGTGCAAAGTGGATCGGAGTGCGTATTTTTAATCCGGAAACAACAGATGCCATTATTCTGGATGGCGGACAATGGCTCATTGCCCCAGTGGATGCCGAAGGCAATCTGCATCCTGAACTCGCACCGGACGTTGTAAATAATTCATGGGGCGGAGGCGCAGGGCTCGACGAATGGTTTAGACCGATGGTTCAGGCTTGGCGTGATGCTCAGATTTTCCCTGAATTCTCTGCAGGGAATGTACGATTGGGGAATCCGGGCGGTCCTGGTTCCGTTGCGAACCCGGCCAACTATCCTGAGAGTTTTGCTACAGGAGCAACCGATATTAACGGCAATTTAGGTTCATTCTCATTGCTGGGACCATCCCCGTATGGTGAGATCAAACCAGAAGTATCCGCCCCTGGCGTGAACATTCGTTCAGCCGTGCCTGGAGGTACATATGAAGGTGGATGGGACGGCACATCCATGGCAGGTCCGCATACGACGGCGCTCGCAGCATTGTTGCTTCAAGCGAACCACTCTCTTAACGTGGATCAGCTGGAACAGATCATCATGGATACGGCGACACCGCGAACCGATAGCAAATTTCCGGTTACCCCGAATAACGGCTATGGTCACGGAATCATTAACGCACTGGATGCGGTTGGTTCGGTTCTCGAAGGCATCGGTACTGTCTCCGGAAGAGTGGTTACGGCTGGAGATGATCTGGAAGAGCCGGTGCTGGAGCACACGCCTGTAAATACGGCGTTTAGGGGTCTGGACATTCCTTTAACGGCACATGTGACAGATAATGTAGCGGTAGTTTCCGTCGAAGCTTTTGCCAGAACCAAAGGCACGAAGCAGTACGTCTATCTTCCAATGAATCGGATTGAAGGAGACAGTAAAGCAGGTACGTATACTGCGACGATTCCGGCTTTCCTGATTGAGCCAGAAGGTGTGGAGTATTACATTCGAGTGAATGATTATGGCAACAATGGATTTGAGAGTAAGGTATATAACATTGCGGTGTCTAATGGTGTCAAACCTGGATATTTGCAGGACTTTGAGGCCGATCAGCTTGGCTTTACTACGGGCGGCACAGGCAGTACGTGGGTTTGGGGGGCACCTGTAAGCGGGCCGAAGGCTGCTTACTCAGGTGAGAAAGTGATTGCTACCAATCTGCAAGGCACGTATCTGCCTAATAGTAATGCGTACTTGCTTGCTCCTCCGATCGACTTGACAGAAAGCCCTGAAGGGGCATTGTTAACATTCAAACATTGGTATGATATTGAGAATAATCTCGATTTTGGCAAGGTATACATTGCTTCTGAAGATAACGACTATGTATTTGAAGAACTGCTTAGTTACACAGGAACGAGTGGTGGATGGAAAACACAGTACATTGATCTGCGTGATTATGCCGGACAGCAGGTGTTCATCCAGTTTAATCTGACCAGTGATGCTTCAGTTCAGAAAGCTGGTTGGTATATCGATGACTTTGCCGTTCAGGAACTAGACGATATTGCTCCAGGAACGCCTTCAGCTTTGTCTGCAACAGCGGATATTCTGGGGAACGTAACGTTGAACTGGACGGGTTCGAATGATGAGGATCTTGAATCTTATGTGGTTTACCGTTCCGAAACGGCTAGTGCCGGTTATGAGGCTGTCGGCACGGTGAAGAAAACCACATTTACAGATACGGCTACGGAGTCAAATACTACGTATTATTACACCGTGGCGGCACGTGACTATAGTGGTAACGAAAGTGAGAAATCAAATGAAGTTTCCATCACCGTAGAGGTGCCGGAAGATATTTATATCGATTCGTTTGATGGAAACGATGATAATGGCTGGACTCACGCCGGAACCAAGGATGAGTGGGAGCGAGGTATCCCGTTAACGGGTCCTTTAAGTGCGGTATCCCCGCCTAATGTGTGGGCAACCGATCTCGACAACACGTATGAGAATGGTTCCAACTACTCGCTGGTATCCCCGGTGATTGATTTGACGGATGTCTCTGATGCGACACTTACGTTTAATCACTGGTATGAGATTGAAGGTGGATATGACTTCGGTTATGTCGAAGCTACCAAAGATGGAGGAACAACCTGGACAGAACTCGGCAAATTCTCGCATAACACCAACGGAAAACAGTGGACACCTGTCTTCTATGGACTGGATGCACTAACGGGGAATGAAGTTCAATTCCGTTTCCGATTAACCTCGGATAACAGTGTGGTGAGAACAGGTTGGTTTATCGATGATTTCCGTGTACTGGGTGTTGCTACACCAACGGTAACAAAGGATGAAGCCGTTGTGCTTTCGAGTGACAAACCTAAACCGGACTATGATAATCCATGGTACAAAGTTACGCGTACAGACAAAGCAGAATTCAATAAGACGAAACAACAAGAGCCTGCTATCGAAAAACCGGGCACGGGTTCAGTTCAGCCGCAAAGTCTGCGGGCTAGTGCAACGGTTACCGTGCTTGAGACCGGGCGTTCTGTGAAAACAGACTCGTCAACAGGGAAGTACAACTTCACACATGTTGCAGGAGAGTATACGTTAAAAGCGGAGGCATACGGTTATTATCCGCAAACGAAAACGGTGACGATCACAGATGGTGGCGGAGCCAAAGCCAACTTCAACCTGGAAACGATCCCTTATGGACAGATCAAAGGGGTGGTTAAGGATGAACGCTCAGGTCAACCGGTAGCGGATGCCTCGGTGCTCGTTGTGGAGGATGCTAAAGTAGCAGAAGTTCGTACAGGAGCAGACGGAAGTTTTACGCTTCAAGTGTTAGAGGGAAGTTACACATTGTCGGTTCGCGCGGCGGACTATTACAGCAAAAAAGTTACGGTGACTGTTCCGGGCAACGGCACAGTAGATAGTAATATCGCTTTGAAACCATTTATCGGTTTCCCAGGTGAAATTGCTTATGACGACGGTACAGCCGAGAATGCAAGAGCTTTTAATGCTGCTGATAATGCATGGGCCGTTCGAATGACTCCAGAGCTCGAAACAGCTCAAGTCACGGGAGCTTCGTTCCGATTCTGGAATACGGAGTGGCCTGTACCTGGTGGGACTGCTTTCCAATACGCGGTTTATGATGCATCAGGTGCTGGTGGAGCACCAGGCAAAAAGCTTGCTGGACCGTTCAATGGTACGGCACTGCGGAACGATCAGTGGACTTCCGTAGAATTCCCTGAGCCAATTATTGTGACAGGTGATTTCTACATCGTTTATATCCAGAGTTTAGCGGGTACAGCTGCTCCTGGTCTGGCTACGGACGAGGATGGAACTTATGCGACCCGTAGCTGGCAGCGTGTAAGCGGGGCATGGAGTGCTTCCCCTGCTGAAGAGGGGAACTACATGATCCGCGCAGTGGTACAATATCCGGTGAATGCTCCGGTGCTTACACCACCAGCGAATACGTATACCAATCAGTCTACCTTTACGATCGCTGGAACATCTCCTGCTTCTGGAGCACAGATCAAGTTTTACAATGGCAAGGATGCTGCAGGAACAACAACCGTAAATAACGGAAAATTCTCTTATGGAGTAAAGCTGCGGGCGGGCGTTAATGTGATTACCGCAGAAGCTGTCATTAATGGTAAAACGACAGATCGTTCACTTCCAGTCATTATCATTCTTGACCAGACCAATCCGCAAGTGAATGGTGTCAGTCCGGCGGAAGGAAGCCGGATTAATACCGAGGTCGTTCATGTGACAGGCAGTGTGGTGGAACAATTCCTCGACAAAGTCACCGTGAATGGTCAAACCGTGCAGGTTGACAGAGACAGAAAGTTCAGTCATCGCGTACTGGTGAATAAAGGTGAAAACATCATCACAATTGTGGCAACCGATCTTGCCGGAAATAAAACGACAGTAACACGTAAGGTTTATGTGGAAACGGAAGCGCCTGAACTTACCGATATCACGCCAGCCCAAGATGTACGAATTACATCAGGGGAAAGTCTCAACGTTTCGTTCAAAAGCAAACCGGGATTGCAAGCCTCTTTCCGAGTTCAGTTGCCTTTGAATCTAAACGCGGACGGTGCGGGAGAGGTGCCTCTGGTGGAAACAGAACCGGGTGTATACACAGGCTCTTACACAACACCTGCTAATCTTGTGCTTGAAGGTGGAGTCATTGTGATCCGGGCACAGGATGCCGCAGGCAACAAGGCTGAAGCTCAAGCCGCTGGAAAATTGTTTGTCCATGCAGAGCAAGGAGAAAACAAAGCAGAAGGGCAACCTGCTCCAGAGAAGGAAGCTGAGGCAGGGAGTGACCTGAAATCGGTCCCAACCGATACAGGCTCTAATCCCGCTGAAAGTCTTGAACCATAGTCTGATCCGTCAGGGGGCATAACCTGTCCATGCTTTGACATCATCTGAATGGAAGTTTTGTAAGCTATATATAGGCTTTGTCAGCTAAATTCAGTATCTGCTAAAAAACGGTAAGCCTGGAATCAGGGCTTGCCGTTTTTTGGGGTTTAACTATGCACACATACAATAATTTTCATCTCTCCTTCACTTTAATGATATAACATGATATATTAGGGTATAAGAATTATGAAGTAAAGTGTTTATGGAGGTGCTTGTATTGGCGAAAGACTCGGCTTCCAAGCCGATGTATGAACAGATCTTTGAGTCGTTGAGAGAACGAATACAGCAACATCAATATAAAATTGGTGATCGTGTTCCATCGGAAAAAGAACTATGTGACGAATTCGGCGTGAGCCGGATTACAACGAAGAAGGCGCTGGAAATGCTGGCCAATGAACAGCTGATTGTTCGACAGCCGGGACGTGGTTCATTTGTGGCCGATACCGCTTTGGATGAGTTAGGACGAGATGTTACGTCTGTAGCCAACAAAGGACAGAAGCAGGAACGTAAACTGCTCATCGGTCTGGTCATTACCAATTTCAGCGATATGTATGGAACAGAGCTTTTATATGGTATGGAGGAAGCTTCACGAAAACATGACAGCTTTCTTGTGCTTAGACGTTCTTTCGGTATTCCCGAGCAGGAGGAACAGTGTATCCGTGAGTTGCTGGAGCTTGGGGTAGACGGTTTAAT
The DNA here is from genome assembly GCF_019748695.1 of Paenibacillus cucumis (ex Kampfer et al. 2016). Taxonomy (NCBI): domain Bacteria; kingdom Bacillati; phylum Bacillota; class Bacilli; order Caryophanales; family Paenibacillaceae; genus Paenibacillus; species Paenibacillus cucumis (ex Kampfer et al. 2016). The sequence goes on from NZ_JACLIC010000020.1 coordinate 119,245, forward strand.
TATTTTCCCTGCACAGGGGGAATATTTTAGTGACGAGATTTTAAAACTGGTGGTTGGCAAGTTCCCGTTTGTAATGATAGACCGATATCTTAAAGGGATTCCCGCTTCCTCGGTTAGCACGGACAATGTCAGAGCAGCAAGAGAAGGTACAAAGTATTTGTTCGATCTGGGGCATCAGCATATTGCTTTTCTTACGCAGCCTCCAGTGAACACAACGACCATTGAGGAACGAATTGAAGGTTTTATTGAGGCGCACAACGATCAGGGTATACTTGTGAATCGAGAAATGTGGGTGGAGTCTATCCTTTCGTCCTTGCCGAATGAATTCGATCCTGAAGCCAAGCATCGTGACGTGGAGAAGCTTGTTGCGCATTTTAAAAAATACCCGCAGATTACAGCGGTTTTTGCAGCTGAATATGACATTGCATTACTTGCTTTAGAGGCCGCAGAACAGTTGGATATGCGTGTACCCGAAGAACTGTCCATCCTGTGTTTTGACAGTCCGCATACCGAAAGGTATTCGCGAATTACCCACCTCAAGCAGAACCAGTTTGATATGGGAGAAAAGGCGTTTGAAATGGTCTTGCAACATATGCAAGGTCAAGAACTAGGCGGGGTTAAGCGAGTTGTCCTTCCTGCGTCCATCGTAAAGGGAACCTCGACAAGTCAGGTAAGAGAGCGTGCTGTTTTTCAACCGAAATAAGGGTATTGAATTTGTGGAATTCGATGCACCAGATGGATAAGATCAGATGAATATAACGGAGGCTTTGGTGACGAAGTCTCTTTTTGTTGTGCATATGTTCTTATTGGCTTTAATGACAAAAGTTAACATACCATTTGATTTATTTTATGTAAATAACATGATGTTATATAATTAAATATATTGACATAACATTTAATTCGTTTTAGGATGATGAAAGCGGTTAAACTTTTGATGTTTAAGGAGGACTCATGCACATAACGAGAAAAGATCAGAACATTTCTCCTTCCATTCAGGAGATGATCGGCAAAGTGAAGGCTAGTTTGCCAGACCATCCCAAGCTTGTGGAGATGTTTGAAAACTGCTTTACCAATACATTAACAACGACGATTCAGCGTAAGGAAGACGGGACAACATTCGTCATCACCGGGGATATTCCCGCCATGTGGCTCAGGGATTCTGCGGCTCAGGTCAGACCGTATCTGATGCTTGCTTCAGAAGATCAGGAACTGTCGGATATGATCGCCGGGCTGGTTGAAAGGCAACTTAGATACATTCTGTTAGACCCTTATGCAAACGCTTTTAACGAAACAGAGAGTGGCAATGGACATCAATCGGATCTTACAGAAATGAATGACTGGATCTGGGAGCGGAAATACGAGATTGATTCACTGGCGTATCCAATTCAGCTCAGTTATCTGCTATGGAAAAATACAGGCAGAACGGATCAGTTTAATGCCACGTTTCGTAACGCCGTCAACGAGATCATCTCTTTATGGCAAGTAGAGCAACATCATGAGACCCGTTCTCCATATACATTCCAGCGACTGGACGCCCCCGAGACGGATACGCTCGGAAGAGAAGGGCGAGGCACAGAGACCGTTTATACGGGTATGACCTGGTCGGGTTTCCGCCCAAGTGATGACAGATGTGAATATGGATATCTGATTCCATCCAACATGTTCGCGGTAGTAGCTCTCCGATATGTAGAGGAGATTGCACTTGCGTTACTGGATGAACCTGTGCTGGCCGAGACAGCTCGAAAGCTGGCGGAACAGATTGACGAAGGAATTCGGAAATATGGAATGGTGGAGCATCCTGAATACGGGACGATCTACGCGTATGAAACGGACGGGAAAGGCAACCACAACCTGATGGATGATGCCAACGTACCAAGTCTCTTATCTTTACCCTATCTCGGATATGTTACAGAAGATGACGAGATCTATCAGAACACACGCCGGTTCATATTGTCCGCACAGAACCCTTATTTTTATGAAGGTTCTTCGGCTTCCGGAATTGGTAGTCCGCACACACCCGAAGGATATATATGGCATATCGCCTTATCTATGCAGGGACTGACTTCTGTAGATCGGAATGAAAAAATGAACATGCTTCAGTTGATCCAGCGGACGGATGCGGATACAGGTCTGACGCATGAAGGTTTCTCGGCGAATGATCCACATGAGTATACCCGTCCATGGTTTTCCTGGTCCAACATGTTATATAGCGAGTTAGTTATGGATTATTGCGGATTCCGCATACAGAAATAGGACAAAAAGGAGATCGAGACATGAGAAAATTTTCGATGAAACTGCCGGTGGCAGCTGCGATGACTTCTTTGCTTATTCTGACGACTGCCTGCTCAAGTGGAAGTTCTTCCACAGGCACGACTAGCGATGGGAAAAAAGAAGTAACCGTATCGTTCCGTTCCTCTGGTTCGGAGGACACCCTTACGAAGTTTTTCAAATCCGGACTGGTCGAGCAGTTTGAGAAAGATCATCCCGATATCAAGATTAACATAGCACCTGTGCTTGCTAGTGAAGGCGATTACACTTCCAAAATGGTGTTACAGATGAAATCACCGGATACTGCACCTGACGTCATTGCCGAGGATACCTCTATTATTAAATCGGACGCAGCTGCAGGTTACCTGGAGCCTCTGGACGAGCAAGTGAAAGGCTGGGCAGATTGGAGCGGCAAAATGATCGACAACCTGAAAGCCGGAGTAACTGGCGAGGACGGCAAAATCTATGGTATACCAGCGACTTCGGATACACGCGGCATCTGGTATAACAAAGAGCTGTTCCAGCAAGCTGGACTACCTGTACCGTTCAAACCGGCAAGCTGGGATGAAGTTCTGGAAGCGGCCCGCACGATCAAGCAGAAGCTGCCTGGCGTAACGCCGCTGAATCTTATTGTCGGTAAAGCGAACGGCGAAGGCGTAACGATGCAGACGCTGGAGATGCTGTTATACGGCACAACAGATACGCTCTACGACGATGCAACGAAGAAATGGGTTGTGGACAGTCCGGGATTGCTGGATTCCTTCAAGTTTATTGATCAGGTCTTCAACAAGGACAAAACCGGACCAACCATGCAAGTAGCGCTTAACGGACAGGCAGGAAGCATTGCGTTCCAGCAGCAATTTCCGCAAGGCAAGCTGGCAATGGCGGTCGATGGAAGCTGGGCAGGTTCTACATGGGCGGAAAATGGAGCTGCTCCGATTCCGAATGTAGAAGAAAAAATCGGTTTCGCACCGTTCCCGACACAGAATGGACAGGAGCCAGGTGCGACCACAATGTCTGGAGGCTGGGCGTGGTCCGTTCCTGCTCAGGCGAAAAACAAAGAAGCAGCCTGGACGTTTATTGAGTTTCTGATGAACAAAGAAAACGCAACAGCACGTGTCGTTGCCGAGGGCAGTCTCAGTCCACGCAACGATTCGACAGAAGTTGAAGGGTACACGAATCGCCCTTATACGAAGGAAGCACAAGAGCTGTTGAATGTGGCTCACTTCCGTCCGGCCAATGATCAATATGCATCGGTATCCGCACAATTGCAAAGCATCGTGGAGAGCATTGCCTCCGGAAAACTTACGCCGGAAGATGCCATCAAACAGTTCAAGGATAATGTCTCCCGAGCAGTTGGAGCGGAGCATATCGAAGAAAAATAGTTTACTTGCAAGAGATGTGAATTAGATATCTATAGAAGTTGAACTTGTCATTTACACAAAAACGGAGAGGGCAGAAAGAACCTGGAAAAGCAAAGCGCTCGCCTTTATCACCGGATTTTTCCTTTCAGGAAAGGGAATCAAAAAAATCTGGGGGTAACAGCGAATGGAAGGTCATTCTGTCATCGGAGTGGACGTGTAAATATATCTTTGGTTCAACTTATATAGGGAGGATAACAACATCGATAGATTCGGAGGGGGAGCGAAAAACTCCTCTTTTTCCGGTTCGAATGGAGAGTGACGTATGAAAAGAAAAGCCCCGGGCTCATTTCTGTTTCTGATGCCTTCCGTAACGCTGTTACTCGTGTTTTTTATCGTGCCGATTGTGCTCACAATCTGCTTTGCGTTCACGAATATGGCATTAACCGGTGCCGCAGCCAAAAGCCTGGAATTCGTAGGGTTCCAAAACTTTATTAACATGTTCCAGGACCCTGACTTTCGGATCAGTGTATGGCGTACACTTGTATTTCTGATTTTCTCCGCAGTGATCGGTCAGGTCGTGCTCGGATTTATTCTTGCCTTACTCATGAAAGAAAAAAATGTAACGTTCCGCCGGATCATCGGCATAATCGTAATTGCTGGCTGGGTCACGCCCGAAATTGTCGTGGCATTCTGTATGGTAGCCTTTTTCAGTGACAATGGTTCATTGAATCAGATTCTGGGCTGGTTTGGCGTAAGTCCGATCTCATGGCTGTTCAGTTTTCCCATGGTGAGTGTCATTATCGCTAACATCTGGCATGGAACGGCTTTTTCCATGATGGTTTATCAGTCTGCACTGGATGATATTCCGAAGGAAGTAGAAGAGGCCGCTATTATTGACGGCTCCACCGGATTCCAGATCATTCGCCATATTACGATTCCGATGGTGAAAGGCTCAATCGTTACCAATATGATGCTGGTTACTTTGCAGACACTGGGTGTGTTTACCCTGATTTATACGATGACGGGCGGTGGCCCGGGTACCTCTACGCAAACCTTGCCTATATTTATGTATAATCAGGCTTTTGTGAATTATCAGTTCGGATACGGAACAGCCATTTCTCTTGTGTTACTGTTCATTGGCATTATCGCCAGCCTGTTCTACATCCGTTCGATGAAAGTAAAAGTGTAAGGATTAAGGAGGTGTCATGTTCTTATGATGGTCAAACACGGTATTCAACGCAAAATCCAGTACGGTATTCTGGTTTTCCTCGGTCTATGTTTTTTATTGCCGCTACTTTGGATTATTCTGGCATCCTTTGATCCGAACGCGCAGCAAGGCATCAAGATGCCTGCAACGTGGACACTGCAAAATTTCAAGGATGTACTTGGGGATGAAAGTAACCTGCGCTCGTTCGGGGTAGGTCTGATTCTGTCAGGAGGACAGGCGGCACTTGTTGTCGCAGTATCTGTGCTGGCGGCCTATCCGTTGTCACGCTACGAGATGCGGTTTAAGAAAAGCTTTTTATTATCCATTCTGTTTATGACGGCTTTGCCGATTACGGCTGTGATGGTGCCAGTGTTCCAGATGTTTCTGTTCTTCAAAATGCAGAACTCCATCATTGCTACGATGCTGTTCCTGACGGCTTCATCTCTTCCATACGGCATCTGGATGATGAAGAACTTCATGGATTCTGTTCCAATTGATCTGGAAGAATCGGCCTGGATTGATGGTGCGTCGGTCTGGAGAGGCTTGCGAAGCATTGTTGCTCCGCTGATGCTGCCAGGCATTGCAACCATTGCGATCTTTACTTTTTCAGGCAGCTGGGGCAACTTTTTTGTACCTTACATTTTGCTTCAAACCCCGGAAAAACTGCCGGCATCGGTCACGATTTATCAATTCTTCGGCAGTCATGGCATGGTGGAATACGGCAGATTGGCCGCATTTTCGATGTTATACACGATGCCTTCGGTAGTACTCTATATTTTCTCCCAACGTTATATGTCCAAAGGATTTAGTATGGGTGGAGCGACAAAGGGATAGGAGGAGACACATATGACGAATACGACGAATCAAAAAACAGCGCATCTGATCTCACACACGCATTGGGATCGGGAATGGTATATGCCATACGAGCATCATCATGTGTTACTGGTTGAACTGATGGACAAGTTGCTGGACACACTCGACCGGGACCCGGAATATCGGTACTTTCATCTCGACGGACAGACCATCATTCGGGAAGATTATTTACAAGTTCGTCCAGACCAGCAAGAGCGGTTGGATCGGTACATTCGTGAGGGACGCATTCAATTTGGTCCGTGGTATGTGCTTCAGGACGAGTTTCTGACGAGTAGCGAGGCTAACCTGCGCAATCTGCTCATAGGGCATCGGGACGCCAAACCTTTTGGAATCATCTCCAAAACCGGGTATTTCCCGGATTCGTTCGGCAATATGGGACAAGCCCCGCAGATTTTAGAGCAGGCGGATATCCAGAATGCGATCTTTGGGCGCGGGGTAAAACCTACCGGATTCAACAACGCTGTTGTGGATGCAGAAGCGTATGAATCTCCCTATTCGGAGATGATCTGGCGTTCTCCGGACGGCTCCGAAGTGCTCGGTATTCTGTTTGCCAACTGGTATTGTAACGGGATGGAAGTACCTGTGGACCCGGAGAAAGCACGAGTGTACTGGGACAAAAATCTGCAGGAAGCTGAAAAATTTGCATCAACACCACATCTTCTCTTCATGAACGGATGTGATCATCAACCTATTCAGACGGATCTGCCTGAGGCACTTCGTACCGCTTCCGAGCTGTACCCTGAAGTAAAATTTGTACATTCCAATTTTGATGACTATATCGCAGCAGTCTCGCAGCAGGTTCCTGATCATCTGGCAACGATTGAAGGAGAGCTTCGCAGTCAGCATACGGATGGATGGGGAACGCTGGTGAATACAGCCTCTGCACGGATCTATCTGAAACAGTTAAACCAGCAAGGTCAGACGTTATTGGAAAAAGTAGCAGAACCCCTGGCAGCCATGGCCTATGTAGCCGGGGTTAAGGAATACCCGCATCATCTGCTTACCCATGCCTGGAAGATGCTTATGCAGAATCATCCACATGACAGCATCTGTGGCTGTAGTGTAGATGAGGTGCATCGGGAGATGGTGACCCGGTTTGCCAAGAGCCGGCAACTCGCCGAGAAGCTGGTATCCCAGACGTCGCAAGCCATTGCGGAATGCATTGACGTACAGAATATCGAAGCTTGGGCCGAGGATGCCGTGTTGTTCACCGTGTTTAATACGGCTGGGTGGATGCGAAGCGGTATCATAGAGAAAGAACTGATCGTAGATAAATCCTTTTTCCCGGAAGGTCCGAATCCACAGGCTCTTGCGCGCAAATTGGAAGAAGTCGTACTACCGACATATCAAGTGATCGATGCTGAAGGCAATATATACGTAGCCGAAATCCTTGATCTAGGTGTTCATTTCGGTTACGAGCTTCCGAAAGATCGCTTCCGTCAGCCATATATGGCACGTAAGGTTAAGGTGACTTTCCAGGCGAAGAATGTTCCTGCACTGGGTTATCAGACGTATGGTCTGGTTCCAGTCGGAGAAAAGGAAGAAAGACAGGCGGCTGGCGTTGAAGTTAACGTTGAGATTGAAGCGAACATGATGGAAAACGAATATTTGCGAGTGCGTGTGGAGCAGAATGGCGCGATCACTTTGCTCGATAAACGCTCTGGAACAGAATATCACGGACTGAACGTCTACGAAAATACCGGGGATATCGGCAACGAATATGTGTACCGTCAGCCTGAAGGCGAACAAGCGTTATCCACTAAACAACTCAAGGCGGAGCTACGTCTTGTGGAGCATTCCCCTTATCATGCCGTAATGGAAAGTGTGCTGCGTTGGAACATTCCGGCTGGGGCAGATGAGCTGTTTGAGCAGGAGAAACGTTACATGGTTCCGTTCACGGAGCGTAAGGCTCAGCGTGTTCAGGATACCGTTCCTCTTAACATCACAACAACATATACACTGGAAGCAGGCAGTAATATGGTCAAGGTAAAGACCGAATTTAACAATCAGGCCAAAGATCATCGTCTACGCGCGCTTTTCCCGTCCGGTCTGGTCACGGACCATCATTATGCTGATTCCATCTTTGAAGTCGCCAAACGGCCAAACATTCCGGCGAAGGAGTGGGTGAATCCGAGCAATGCACAGCATCAGCAAGCATTTGTTCATGTGACGGATGGGAGCACCGGGCTGATGGTTGCGAACAAAGGGCTCAATGAATATGAGATTTTACAGGAGAATGCAGGAAGTACGATTGCGGTTACGCTGCTCCGCGCTTCATCCGAATTGGGAGATTGGGGTGTATTCGACACACCGGAGGCTCAATGTCTGGGACCTCAGGCGGTGGAGTATGCTATTATTCCATTTGCAGGCGATGCGGCGAAATCAGGTGCTTGTGCAAGTGCATACACGTATCCTATCCCGTGGACGACGGTGCAGCTTGGGGAACTGGCTCATACGTATGAAAAAGAAGCGCAGCCTGTACATGGAATGAAAGGTGGCCAACGGAAATTACCACTGAGCAAACAGTGGCTGGACTGGCAAGCCGAGAATTCGACGCTGGCATTTTCCGCTTTGAAGATTGCAGAAGAAACAGGAGATGTGATTGCACGTTGGTTCAATTTGAGTGCTGATCCGGCTGATTTGCATGTACAGACTGGCTTCGAGTGTGTCTCCACATATGAGAGTGATGTGCTGGAGCGGGTGAAGGGTGCGCTTGAAAATAATCATCGGACGGTAGCGGGATATAAAATTGTTACGCATGGTTACGAGCTATTGTGATACCGAACGAATCAACAGAGTCAGCTGAAGTTTAGGCTTTAGAGCTTAAAGCGTTAATTGTTGGATGAGAAGCCGCCTGTGAGCGGCTTTTTCATATTTTAGGAGAATGAGGGAAAGTGCAACTGTGATAGTTTAATAATATTATATGTCGTAATTTTATATATGAATTGTCGTGAGTTTCGATTAAAAATAAATAAATCATGTGATACCTTATAGATACGTTGTCAGAATATTATATACTATGGAGGGAAGACATCCGTGACCATTCGAATTGGAAAAATCAGTTTGTGGCATGTACATGCATGGGATTACATCAAGCAAGCCCAGGAACATGAGGATACAGTAATCGCCGCCGTGTGGGACGAAGACCCGAAGCGTGGGCAGGAAGCCGCTGACCGCTTGAACGTGCCCTTTTATTCATCGCTTGCGGATATGCTGGCACAAGATGACATTGATGCGGTAATTGTAGATGCGCCTACACGTATCCATGAAGAGGTGATTACGGCTGCTGCCAAGGCGGGTAAACATATTTTTACCGAAAAAGTCATTGCCGCGACGCAAGTGGAGGCTAATGTTATTCTGAGAGAGATTCAGGCAAACGGAGTCAAAATGACCGTTTCTCTTCCTCGTCTATATGCTGGATATACGCTGACCATTCAAGACGTGCTTGAGCGCGGATTACTCGGTCAAGTTACATACGTGAGGGCGCGATTATCCCATGATGGAGCGATCACGGATTGGCTGCCTCAGCACTTCTATGATCTGCATGACTGTCAAGGCGGAGCTCTGATTGATCTGGGCTGTCACCCGATGTATCTAACGAGATTGTTTCTAAATCAGCCAATTACCGATGTGAGCGCACACTTTGGTTATATTACAGGCAAAGAAGTTGAGGATAATGCAGTGGCAACACTCTTTACATCAACAGGAGCTATTGGGGTAGTGGAAGCGGGATTTGTGAACAGTCACTCGCCTTTTACCATTGAAGTTCATGGCACAGAGGGTACTTTGTTATATGGAACGCCGGATTCCACATTGTTGATTCGCACGAAAGTAGCGGAAGGTCAGTATACGGAATGGACCGAACTTCCTGTTGCTGAAAATGTAGAAAGCGCATTCAATCAATGGGTAGGACACATTCAAAATGATACCGAGGACAGCGCAAATATCAACATGGCGATGGAATTGACCCGGTTGATGGAAGCGGCGAATCGCTCAGCGAAGGAAGGTAGACGAGTTGCACTCACTGAGTTGCAAAGTTAGATATCAAGCTAGACAGGATAGATTGGATTATATAAGTTGAATGAATTACTTACACTTTAACGGAGTGGACTGTGTAAAATCTTCAGTTCTACTCAATATAAATTCGTCCTGTAAGGCGTTAAGGAGGAAGGCATCTTGAGTCTGTATCCGTATGAGAAAATGCTGGATCGGCAGGATCTCCTGGAGCGGCTTGATATTACCGTGGTATGGGGGCATTACGAGATTCGTGTGCTGCGATTTCATCTGACGACATTTCCAGCGGGGCGGATTGTCGATTTTCATAACCATGCGGAGTATGAGTTCCATTTCATTCCTAGAGGGAAAGGTAAAGTTATTATTGATGATCAGTCCCATGCATTATCGGAAGGGTTATTGTATCTGACCGGACCTGGGGTTGTTCATTATCAGGAAGCCGACGCCGAGCAGGATATGGATGAGTTGTGTCTTCATGTAGATATCGTGCATAAACCACGAGAGCATGTCGATCCATGGGAAGTTGCGGAATCAGAAGAGACCATTGAAAAACTAAAGACACTTCCGCATAAACCGGTTCAGGATTATCACCGTGCAATGCTCTGTTTTCTCGAAGCGTATGAAGCATGTGACCACAAGATGGTCGGATATTATACTTCGATTAAGCAGCTGGTTGTTAGCATTTTGTTAAAAACAGTTCGCGCTTACGATACGGGCGGAATTCGAGCTGAAGCTCCTGTAAGGGATATGACAGTGTATCGATACGATTATGCTGTACAGTACATGGAAGCTAATCACGCTTCTGTAGTGACGCTGGAGCATGTCGCCGAGAAGCTGCACATCAGCAGCCGCCAGTTGCAACGCATTTTTTATCAGGTACAGCCTGATATGCCGTTCAGCCGAGTGCTGGAGGACATTCGCCTGCGAGCGGTGTGCCGTAATTTACAGGAAAGCAACGTGTCTATTGAACAGATTGCGGTTGGCTCAGGCTTTAACAACGCCAACTATTTACATGCTGTGTTTCGAAAACGCCTTGGGATGACCCCGTCGGCTTTTCGCAAAATGAAACAACCAATACTAAAGTGAGGGTGACTTATGATGAGTAAATTATATCGCATTGGAATTATTGGCTGTGGCGGGATCGCAAACGGCAAACATCTGCCAAGTCTGAGCAAGCTGGAGAACGTTGAACTGGTTGCTTTCTGTGATATTGTGGAAGAGCGTGCCGCAGAGGCGAAGAAACAGTACGGTTCTGCCGATGCCGAGATATACACGGATTACCAGGAACTGTTGAAGGATGAGACACTCGATATTGTGCATGTGCTTACCCCGAACATCTCCCACGCAGAGATTTCAATTGCGGCGCTGGAGGCTGGCAAACATGTGATGTGTGAGAAACCGATGGCCAAGACTGCGGCTGAAGCTCAGCTTATGTTGGAAGCGGCCGAACGTACAGGTAAAAAATTGACGATCGGTTATAACAACCGTTTCCGTCAGGACAGCATGTACTTAAAGCAACTGTGTGAAGCGGGCGAGCTAGGTTCGATCTATTTTGCCAAAGCCCATGCGATTCGAAGAAGAGCCGTGCCGACTTGGGGTGTGTTTCTGGATGAAGAGAAACAAGGCGGTGGACCGCTGATTGACATTGGAACACATGCACTGGATCTGACCTTATGGATGATGGACAATTATCAGCCGAAAGTAGTACTTGGCACTACGCATCATGAGCTCTCCCAGAGAGAAAATGCAGCGAATGCTTGGGGTCCGTGGGACCCACAGAAATTTTCGGTGGAGGATTCCGCCTTTGGTATGATTGTCATGGAAAATGGGGCAACGATCATGCTGGAATCCAGCTGGGCGCTGAACTCGCTTGATGTGGACGAAGCTAAATGCAGTCTGAGTGGCACCGAGGCAGGCGCTGACATGAAAAACGGACTGCGTATCAATGGCGAGAAGTTCAGCCGTCTGTATACCAATGAAATTGAACTCAGCTCTGGTGGTGTGGACTTCTATGAAGGACAGTCCGAAAATGCACCGGATGTGGAGATGCGCAAATGGATTGAAGCGATCGATAAAGATTTGGAGCCCGTAGTTACACCAAAACAGGCGCTGGTGGTATCACAGATTTTGGAAGCTATTTACGAGTCGGCACACACGGGCAAGGCAGTATACTTTAATAATTAACGGAGAAGCTTCAATAGATTGTTCTGTTAACATAATTAGATTCCTAAACCTTTGTCCGTTTATCCGGTCAGAGGTTTTTTGTTATTTTTCCATAATAGAGGGAGCCGTCCATACCTGATATGGATCAAACACATAGGATGAATGGAAATAAGCTGAAAGAGGGGATGTTGTGTCTAGGTATCTTACACCTATGGGAGTTTCCATCGTTGTTTGCACCAACCGTCCACAATTTTTGGATAACATCCTGCAGAATTATGTTCGCCAGCGTTACAAGGTCAAGGAATTGATTATCATTCTGAATCTCGACAGCATGAACAGTCGTTTAATTCGGAAAAAGGTGCAGAAATACGCGAATGTCCACGTATACCAAGTACCCGAACGTATCTCACTAGGACAGTGTCTAAATGCAGGCATCACCAGAGCTCGTTTTTCACTCGTTGCGAAAATGGATGATGATGATTACTACTCTCCTTATTATCTGGAAGAACAGGTACGTGCGCTCAGGCAAACCGGCAGTGATATTGTGGGTAAACACTCCTGTCTGGTTTATCTGGAAGCTTCCCGAACATTGCTGATGAGGTCACCGGGCGAGAGCAATAAACCTGTGGAATTTATCCAGGGAGGCACGCTGTTATTCAGAAAAAAGGTGTTAAAAAGGGTTCGATTTACGGATCGTTCGGTGGGGGAAGATGTTACGTTTCTAAGGCAATGCAGGAAGAGAGGGTACAAAACGTATGCAACATCACCTTACAACTATGTGTATCTGCGCAGGCAGAACAAAGCAAGTCATACGTGGAGAGCAGAGGATCAGTTCTACCTTGAAGGAAGCGAGCGACTGGCTGTAACCAGGACTTTTAAACCTTTTGCAAACAAAAAGTTGTAGAAAAGAGAGACACTGCATTTTTAAGCGAAGAGTCGGATATCGTCATTCAGAAAAAAGTATAACATCCATTTGATCCAGAGAGGTTCTGACCGGTGCAGAGCGTCTTTTTTCTTTATAGATAGAGTTTAATTTCGATGTGGAGAGAGTGATCTATATGGGGGATTAAAATAAATGTTGGATTTTAGCAAAAAAAGTATTGCATATCAGTTTAGTCGGAATTATATTAATGGTATAAGGTCTAGACCATATACAGATCGGAGTGATCAGATGTCTAATCCATTCTCCTTTCATTTCGAAAAAGTATCGACTAAAAAGGTTAGTGAATTTATTCGGGAACAACTGGAAGAAGCCATTATTCTAAAAGAGTTGATGAGTGAGGAGCAGCTTCCCGCTGAACGGGATTTAGCCGAGATGTTTGATGTAAGCCGTATTACGGTTCGCGAAGCGCTCTCAGCACTGGAAGATAAAGGACTGATAGAAAAAAGAGTTGGAGCCAAAGGTGGAACTTTTGTTCTGCCACTCACGACTAATTCGCATAAACGGACAAGAGAAGAGATCAAACGAGGCTGGGCTCAGATGCTCAAGGTGTTTGAGTACCGGACCATTATTGAGCCGGAGGCGGCTTTTCTGGCTGCTGAGCGGATCACCGCAGGCGAACTGGAACAGCTGTATAACTATATGGAGCAAAGTATCGAGCCGGATTGCACACGTGAATGGTTCAGGGCACTGGATGTGAAATTCCATCTAACCATAGCCAAAGCATCACGAAATCCATACTGTGAAACAGCCGTCAGACAAATTCGAACGAAGATTAACCCGGCGCTCGATCTGATGCCTTACGATGACCGAATTCGTTCCGTAAACTACGAAGTACATATGGAGATTCTTGAAGCACTGAAGTCAAGAGACAGCGTAAGGTCACGGGATACGATGAAAAGGCATATCGAATTCTCGGCTGATGCCATCTATGCGCGCTTGGTGTCGGAATCCGAGCAACAGGAAAGGAATGAGATGCAATGAAGCAAGCTGAATTAATACAACTGGCTCAGCCGCTACAAGCGAAGTTAAGCGCCTGGCGCAGAGACCTGCATCGCCATCCGGAGATTGGTTATGAGGAGCATCGTACCTCTGCCATTGTGGCCGAGCATCTGGAGAGCCTTGGACTTGAGGTTACTCGTCATGTTGGGAAGACAGGTGTAACTGGCCTGCTTCGCGGAGAAACAGATGGCCCTACCTTTGCACTTCGAGCAGATATGGATGCATTGCCGATTGAAGATCAAAAATCAGTGGAATATCGCTCAACGGTGAAAGGCAAGGCACACCTCTGTGGTCATGACGCACATACATCGATTCTGATGGGTGCTGCTGAACTACTCACAGGGCTTGGCAGACCGAAATCCGGTAACATTAAGTTCATCTTTCAACCTGCGGAAGAGGGACTAGCCGGTGCAAGAGCCATGATTCAGGACGGCGTGCTGGAGAATCCAAAGGTGGATGCCATTGCTGGCTTGCATATGACACCTGGTCAGGATACGGGAACAGTTGGGGTGAGCCAGGGAGTTGCTTTTGCTTCGGCTGATCCGCTCGTCATCAAGATTGTGGGTCAGGGAGGTCATGCGGCTCGTCCGCATGAAGGTATTGATGCGATCGCCGTATCCGCTCAGGTGATTACTGCGCTACAGAACATCGCCAGCCGTATGATTGACCCGCTTGAACCTGTAGTTGTCACGATTGGTAAAATCACCGGAGGTTATATGGGTACTGCTATAGCGCCTGAAGTCGAGATGATTGGCACAGTCCGCACATTATCTCCTGCAGTGCGTGAACGGATGCCATCTCTGATCAAACAAGTCGTGAACGGTGTCTGCAGTTCTTTCGGAGCGGCATGTGAAGTCACCTATGGTGACGGTTATCCGGTTGTTGTGAATGACCTTGGCATGGTTGATCTGCTCACAGAGGTCTGTGAAGAGGTGAATGCGCAGAAGGGGTGGAGTTACATCAAACCGTCGACAGGCGGGGAAGACTTTGCTTTTTATTGCGAACATGTGCCTGGTGTGTTTTTCCGGTTAGGATCGGGAAATGAAGAGGAGCGTACACGGTATCCGCTTCATCATCCGAGATTTGATCTTGACGAAACGGTCATGCCTTACGGCGTAGGCTTGTTGTCAGCAATTGCACTTGAATTTTTGGCAAGGAATACAACTTCCAAGGGGGAAGAATCACAATGAAAAAGAGACAATGGACAGGCTTGTGGATTACTTTGCTGGCAATCGTGATGGTGTTAAGTGCTTGTGGTGGGGGCAGTAAAGGTACGACGAACAATGCTACCTCTGAAGGAAGCGGAAGTGAAAGTGCGGCTGCCGGTAGCACGTTAACAATTGCGGCGGCAACGGATATCGAAAGCTTTGATCCACACAACAATAACAATACCGCGAGTGAAGCTGTGCTTGTGAACGTATTTGATTATTTGATCAAAAACGACAGTCAGCAGAAAAAAGTTCCTGCGCTCGCTACTTCATGGGAGCAAGTGAACGATACAACGTGGAGATTCAAGCTGCGTGAAGGGGTAACGTTCCACAATGGCGACCCGTTCACTTCCGCTGATGTGAAGTACACGCTGGAGAGAGTCGCTAAAGATAATACGCTGAAGCAAAATAGTTATTTCAAAAACATCGTTGAAGTCAAAGCGGTGGATGAGCATACGGTAGACATCATTACCGATGGTCCAGACCCATTGTTGCTCAATCGCTTGTCCAAAATGGGCGCTGGCATCCTGCCTTCCAAATATATTGCAGACAAGGGCATGGACACGTTCCTGAAAGAGCCGGTGGGTACTGGCGCATACAAGTTCAGCAAATGGACCAAAGACGACCGGATTGAGCTTGTGAAAAATGAAAACTATTTCGGCGGTGAGCCGAAGTGGAATGAAGTGGTATTCCGTGTCATCCCTGAGGCTTCCACACGTGTATCTGAATTACTTGCTGGCGGAGTTGACGTTGCGTCATCTATCCCATCAACAGATATTGCACGTATTGAAGGCGAAGCAGACAAAAAAATTGTGAAAGCACCTATTCAGCGTGTTCTGCAACTGATCTTCCGTCAAACGGAAGGCAGCATTACAGCTGAT
This sequence comes from Paenibacillus cucumis (ex Kampfer et al. 2016), assembly GCF_019748695.1. Taxonomy (NCBI): domain Bacteria; kingdom Bacillati; phylum Bacillota; class Bacilli; order Caryophanales; family Paenibacillaceae; genus Paenibacillus; species Paenibacillus cucumis (ex Kampfer et al. 2016). The sequence continues at coordinate 135,165 of NZ_JACLIC010000020.1, forward strand.
CCAAAAGTTCGTGAAGCCATTGATCTGGCGATTGATAAACAAGGGATCGTAGACAGCATTGCCGGGGGAGCAGGGATCGTTACACGTACATCTGTAACACCTGGGAACTTCGGAGCTGACCCGTCACTGTATAAGACATCATTGTATGATTTGGAAAAAGCAAAGCAGTTGCTGAAAGAGGCAGGCTACGCTGAAGGCACGGCCGAGATGACTATCTCCGTATCTTCTCAGTACAAGGAACAAGCTGAGGTTGTTGCAGCCATGCTGGATCAGGCCGGATTCAAAATCAATCTGGACGTGCTTGAGCCGAGTGCATTCAGCGAGCGTTATAGCTCCAAATCATTTAAAGAAATTTTCATGATCGGAATCGGTAACTCCCTGTTTGACGCGTCCAACAACTATAACCGCTATATGGTGGAAGAAGCCAAAGGGGAATCAGACTACAACAATCCGGAAGTGGAGAAGTTGCTGCAATCTGCACTTGTAAACATGAATCCTGAGTCTCGTGAGAAAGAATATCAGCAAGTGCAACAGATTTTCTCAGAAGAGCGCCCTGCCGTATATTTGTATCAGATGGAAGGCGTCTATGGAACCAATGACAAAGTGAACTTTGCACCACGCAGTGATGAGATGTTCTATGCGGATGAGATTACACCTGTTGCAAAGTAACAGAGGCTAATACCACCTGTCATTGCATGAGTAAGCCGTGAACGGCAGGGACTGGATGAACAAGTTCCTGCCGTTCTTTTTTGGAAAGAGGAGGTGAGCCGGGAGTGGGAAAATACGTATTCAAATCTTTACTGCAGGTCATTCCGGTGCTGTTTATTGTCTCATTAATTGTTTTTATTCTGGTTCGGGTCACGGGTGATCCTGTGGCTCTGATGTTGCCTGAGACCGCTACAGCAGAGGACAGGGCTGTGTTGACGCAGGCACTGGGACTCGACCAGCCTTTATACGCGCAGTATATGAAATTTCTCGGTAATGCCATTCAGGGAGATTTTGGTCAATCCTTCCGTTACGGTCAGCCTGCACTTGAGCTTGTGTTAGAGCGATTGCCTGCAAGCTTTGAACTTGCCGCGGCTGCCATGTTATTTGCAGTATTGATGGCTGTTCCGCTGGGAGTGATCTCGGCAGTGAAAAGAAATACATTTACCGATCTTCTCATTTCAGGTATTTCGGTGATTGGCAAAGCGATGCCAAACTTCTGGATGGGCATTATGCTCATTCTGTTATTCTCCGTTGTGCTGGGCGTTTTACCGGTTTCGGGTCGCGGAGGTTTATCCCATCTGATTCTGCCCGCTTTTACGCTGGGGGTGGGACTTGCTGCACAGATGACACGGCTAATCCGATCCAGCATGCTGGAGATTCTGAATCAAGATTACATTCGCACGGCACGCAGTAAAGGACTGGGACGAATGACAGTGATCGCGAAGCATGCGTTCCGTAACGGTTTAATTCCGGTTGTGACCATTATGAGTCTGCAGTTTACCAGTCTGATCGGAGGTACTTTGATTACAGAAACCGTATTTTCCTGGCCAGGCTTGGGTCAACTGTTAGTTGTGGCCGTAAATACACATGATATGGCGATTGTGCAAGCAGCCGTGTTTGTGATTGCATTCATTGTAGTGGTTGTTAATATTCTCACGGATGTGTCCTACAGACTGCTGGATCCACGTATCAAATATGACTAGAAGGGGGTGCGATCTATGAGAGACAACGATGAAACAAATGTTCTGGTTACCGAACCGGACAACAGAAGTTCGCGTACGATTGCCGGAATTCGATCCATCTGGCAACAGCTAATCATCAGCAAGACCGGATTCATCGGTGCAGTGCTTGTATTGGTTGTTGTCCTGATTGCAATAGCCGCACCTCTGCTAACGAGTCATGATCCGTCAGCGGTCAACCCGCTGAACCGTCTCAAACCGCCTGCGTGGCTCGAAGGCGGAAAGGCCGAATACTGGCTGGGAACCGACAATCTGGGCAGAGATATGTGGAGCCGTATTGTATATGGCGCACGCGTGTCTTTAATTGTAGGTATGGGCGCCGTCATTGTCTCCGGAATAATCGGAGCCGTTCTGGGTCTGATATCCGGATTCTATGGAAAGTGGCTGGATGCCATTATTATGCGTGTGGGTGATGCATTCATGGCGATACCAACGATTCTGTTCATGTTAGTAGTGATGGCTATTGTGGGTCCAGGTATGACCACGTTGATCTTTGTTATCGGTGTAACCAACTGGGTGCCATTCACCCGTGTAGTTCGTAGTGAAGTGCTTAGTATGAAAGAGCGGGATTTTGTATTTGCCGCCAGATCGATTGGTGCCAAAAATGGACGGCTGATTATCAAGCATATTTTGCCTAACGTATTGTCGTCGTTTATTGTCATCTGCGGCATGAATGTAGGCACAACAATCATCATGGAAGCGTCGCTGAGTTTTCTGGGACTTGGAATAAAACCACCGGATGTATCGTGGGGCGGCATGTTAAGTGACGGACGGCAGTATGTAGCCACGAGCTGGTGGGTTGCTACATTTCCGGGACTAGCTATTACGTTTACTGTGCTGGGTGTTATTTTCCTCGGCGATTGGTTGCGGGATGTGCTTGATCCTCGAACAGAGTCAGCTCAGAAATCATAACGGAAGGGAGTTATGGATATGAAAAAAAGCCAGATTACGCCGGAGGATCTCTATCACTACCGCTGGATCAGTCAGCCGGTGATCAGTGCAAATGGACAAGTAGCCTACGTTGAACAAACGATTGATCGGGCGAAGAACGAATATAACACACAAATTCGGGGAATTTCGCTGGATGGGACAGAAGATGTAGCGCTGACGGATGGAACGAAGGATTCCTCTCCTGCATGGTCACCAGACGGCAACAAGTTGACGTTTATTCGATCGACTCAGGCTGGAAAAGGACTTTGGTCTGTTCATACGGAATGTACAGAACCGTCCATGCTCATATCTCCTGAACGTAAAATCATGAGTTACGTCTGGTCTCCCGATGGGAAGTATATTGCGTTTACGAGTAAAGCTCAGATGAATTCAGCTCAATTATCAACCGATGAGTCGGCGAAAGACGCTAACGATGAAGCAACCCGGCAACCAGAAGCGACATTGCGGGGAAAAGTCTACGAGCGCACTACGCCGAAAGCTGAAGGATCTGGTTGGTGGGATGGTCAGTACAGCCATTTGTTTCTTTACGAGATCAAGAGTGGACTTATCAAGCAGATAACCTCCGGGTTATGGAACATCACTACCCCCGTCTGGTCACCGGACAGCCTGAAACTTGCCTTTATCTCCAAACAAGTAGAAGAAGCAGGATCAGATCCGGATTTGCTTCATCATACGGACGTGTATATGACCAGCATTGAAGCAAACTCAGGAAAAGTTGAAGAACCTTTCAAAGTTACGGATTCCAGTCTCCAGATCACCCAATTTTCTTTTACAGCCGATGGAAAACAACTGATTCTGATTGCAAGCGATCGTAAATACGGAAGTGGAAGTCATCATCAACTGTTTACACTTCCCGTGAATCGGGGGATACCCAGGCTATTCGCACCTGAGCTAGATATGCACATCGGTAATGCTGCACTGGGGGATATGAAGTCGGCAAGCGCCTCTCCTTCGCCAATCATTAGTCGTTCATCTTCTCAACCGGGAGTATATGTACTAGGCACACATCAAGGAAATGTCGATGTATACCGAATTCAGTCCGATGGAAACTGCGAAATGATCACAACTGCAGGAGAAAAAGATGTTTATCAGTATACGATCTCTACAGATGAAGAGACTTTGGTTGTAGCTGCGCTCACGGATAAGCATCCAGGAGAGTTGTACACCGTGGGCATGAAAAGCGGTAAAATGGTCAGACTCACTCATCGTAATGATGAATTTATGGGGCAACGAATGGTTAACGTACCGGCAAGAGTGGAATTCACCTCATCGGATGGTTTGCTGATTCAAGGCTGGCTAGCGATGCCTGATTTAACGAAAGATGCAGATTGGACTGAAGCTACGGGTGCAACGGCCCCATCGTCCGGAATTCAGATTGAAGATAAACTGCAATCTGATCGTAAGTTACCTTTGATTTTACAGATTCATGGTGGACCTCACGCGATGTATACCGGAGCATTCAGTCATGAGATGCAGACACTTCTCGCAGAAGGTTATGCTGTATTATGGGTTAATCCTAGAGGTAGCATAGGTTATGGCCAGGAGTTCGCCAGAGCTTGTCGTGGAGACTTCGCTGGCGGTGATTATCGGGATCTGATGGAAGCTGTGGATGACGCACTGGCAACGAATTCAATGCTGGATGTATCTCGTTTGGGTGTTGCTGGCGGTAGTTATGGCGGGGTCATGACCAACTGGATTGTCGCTCACTCAAACCGTTTCAAAGCAGCTGTGACACAACGCTGTATCTCCAACTGGTTATCCATGTACGGCACTAGCGACATCGGGATTTCTTACGTGGAGGGTGTTATTGGGGGTAATCCTGCGGAGAATGCTGCATACCTCTGGTCTCGATCGCCGCTTGCTCATGCGCACAACATCGAAACTCCGTTGCTTATCATGCACGGGGAACAGGATTACCGAACACCGGTAGCTCAGGCGGAGGAATTGTACACGACATTGAAGCGTTATGGAAAAACAACCAAGCTGATCCGCTACCCGGGTTCTAATCATTCACTGCTCAAAAGTGGAAAACCTTCTCTTCGAGTCGATAGCTTCGAACAGGTGAATGCCTGGTTTAACGAGTACCTGTAGCTCATCAAATGCAGAATGAATTCGGGAGTTAGCCTTTCGGCGAATCTTTTTATAGAATGAACACCTAATATAGAGAAGCAAAAAAAACCGCAATTGATGCGGTTTTTTTTGCTTTATGGAGAAATAGTTGAATTCAGTTGTTGAATGATATATATTTTAATTAAATGATAGTATTTGCTATCAAAAAAATGGAGGCGATTCATATGATGAATCAACAAACGTTAGGTCAGATCCAAATATCCGATGAAGTCATCTCCAAAATGGTCGGTAAAATAACAGGTGCTACCCGCGAAATTTCTTCCATGTCGGCTGGATTGGTTGAAAGTATTAGCAAAATATGGAGCGGTCGTAGCGGGCATAACGGCATTGTCATTCGCAGAGTAGACAATAGCGTGGAGATTAACGTGAAAATCATCGTTCATTACGGTAGTAAAGTACACGAGGTTTGCAGAGAGTTACAGCAAAAGGTCATTGACCAGGTAGAACATCTTACTGGGATATCCATTCAAGCGGTGAACGTTTTTGTAGATGGCATGACATCCGAAGCATATCCGTCCAAATCTTAAGATCGAAGAGACGAGAGCTTACTAAGCATACATGAGGAGTGATCACCATGAGCCAAATATCTATTCAAAAAGCAAATCCGCAAACCGCCGTCGGAGGAAAACTAACGGAGATGGCGCTTGATTACATGAAATATTCATTGGCGGGTTCCAGGGAGCCCGCAGTTATAGATAAGACCTTCCAGAAGCTTTGGAAGTCCCGAAATAATCGGTTTAGTCACGAATACGCTTATGAAGCGGTTCGGGAGGGGAAAACACTTGGCATGATCATGTGTTATCCAACGACACTGATGAATAAGCTGGCATGGCCGACGTTTTCACAGCTGTTTGACATACACAAATGGAAGCTGATTGGATACAATCTGCGTAACTGGAAGGAGTTTTATACGATGGTGACGTTAAAAGAGGCAGAGAACGATGAATATCACATCGGAATTATTGCTGCTCTACCAGAAAGCAGGGGGCTTGGGATCGGGACAGAATTGATCCGTCATGCGGAGAAACAGGCGCTTCTGCAAGGGTTTGCAAAGTCTTCCTTAACCGTCAAACAGGAGAATGCAGGTGCCATCAAGCTCTATGAACGTCTGGGGTACAACAAAGTGGGAGTGATTAGTAAACCTGCTGTATCCATGTATCGAATGTCGAAAGCACTTCACTGAATGAAGTGATCTCATATGGTATAGTAGAATGAGTTGTTATTTAAAATGACTACGACGTTAACACGATACCAAATGAGGTGTAATCCATGTATCAATATAAGGATCAGGAATATGAGGGCGTTCACTTTGAGGGACGGGATTTGCGTTACGGCGAGCTAATTAGCTGTGTGTTCAAGCATTGCACGTTCATGAATGCCTCCATGGAAGAAGTCGAAACAAGCCATTGCCGTTTTATTGAATGTGATTTCAAAGGGGCATCCATGAATGGTTCCATACATACGGAGTCTGCATTTGAGAATTGCCTGTTTGGCGGTGCCAACCTGTTTGCTTCCAAATTTACAGCTTGCAAGATGACGGGATCGGATTTTTCCGGTGCCCAGATGGACGGCATTACACTTGTCAAAGGAGATTGGTCTTATACCAATCTGAGATATACGCGACTTGGGAGACAGGATTTGCGAGGGATTCGTTTTTTTGAAGCGGATCTGGCTGAATCCGATTTAAGCAAAGCGGATTTGCGTGATTGTGACCTCACGAGAGTATCCATGAGTAAGGTGAAGCTACAGGGTGCGGATTTGCGGGGGGCAATCTTGGATGGCATTGATCTGAAATCACTAGATTTAAAGGGTGTACGTATGGATCGCGAACAGGCGGTTCTGATTGCACGCTCCTATGGAGCGAAAGTGGACTAGTTTTACCTCTGATTTGAAATGGCCATCATCACTTTTGACTAATCAGAAAAAGAACCAAAGTCACGTACCTATGACCAAAATAAAAAGTAATAGTCTATTCGTTCCGAGGTGCCGTTAGAGATGAAAAATGAGAAGTTAACATTTAAGCAAAATCGAATGCTTGCCATTCTGGATGAAGCCACCAAATTACTGATCGAGAAGCCCAATGCGTCGATGAACGACATTGCTGAAGCCGCGAACATCGGAATTGCCACATTACATCGGTATGTTGAGAGCCGTGAGCAACTGATGATTCACTTGGCGATGCGTGCAATTGATGTTGTTAACGAGACGTTGCAACACGTTAAGCTCGATGAGGAGCGGGTTGAACACTATATCCCGGAGCTGATTGAAGCGCTAATTCCACTTGGGGATAAGATATATTTTCTGGCTCACGATGCAACCGTCAATTATAATGCCGAGATTGAAGGGGCCGATCAGAAGTTGAGACAACCGGTGCTTCATGCCATTGGTATACTTCAAGAAAAAGGCTTTTTTCGTTCGGATGTGGACAAAACGTGGATTGTAGATGTTCTGTATTCAATTCTTTTCTTGACGTGGCAACAAGTGATCCATGGCAATATCGCCAGAAATGCTGCGCCTGCACTTGTTGTGGACACGTTCTATCACGGTTTTGTTACGAGATGAGCTGAAAAAGAAGCAGGATATCAAGCATTTTTACGTTGTTGCTTCTATGGAGTGTTAAACAAGTGCACAGCAAAAGCCGCAGATGAAACTGCGGCTTTTTATATTTCGACCTATGGCTATCTGTGGCTATGTTCTATAGAGGTGTTCCGCATAATTTACAGTGCAATCTTTGCTTTTAATTGTTCAGATGCTGGCATGAGAGGCAGGCGCAACTGTGCGGAAGCGATAATGCCTTGCTGTGCAAGCAGATGTTTCAGCATGGCAGGCGCAGGCTCTTCGAAGAGATTTTTAATGAACGGAAGCAACTGCGTATAGAGACGGTAGGCGTCTTCTTTTTCACCAGCCACAAAACGGTTATACACTTCCAGGAAACGCTCTGGATTAATACTAGCCGATGCCATCATGCCGCCGGCTGCACCTCTCGTTAACATATCGAAGAAGAAGGTATCATCTCCACACAAAATGGGCTTCGAGCCGCAACGTACCAGTTCGGTCATAAGATCGAGGTTATTTGTGCTATCCTTAAGACCAATAACACCATCGATGTTCATAATTTTTTTCATCATATCTATGGAAACTCTAACCCCTGTGCGGGCTGGGATTTCGTATACCATCACGGGTATGCCCACGCTGGCTGCCATGCGGAAGTGCTCGTAAATGCCCTCTTCCGTGGGTCTGTTATAGTATGGAGTAACGACAAGAACAGCATCGGCTCCGAGTGCGGCAGCTTTCTTTGTTCTTGCCACCGTTGAAGCGGTATCATTGGTTCCAGTTCCAACCATAATGGGTACGGAGGAGTTGATGCTGCTCAGAGTTTCCTTCGCGGCCTTCACAAGCTGTTCCACTTCATCCCATGTCACGGTAGGTGACTCCCCAGTCGTACCATTAATCACCAAGCCATGAATGCCACTGTTAGCCATAACTTTAATGTAATTTTGGAACGAAGGAAGATCAAGTTCGCGTTCTTTGGTAAAAGGTGTGATTACAGGTATATAAATACCTTGAATCTGTTGTTCGGTTAACATCGTATTACCCCCAAATGTATGTTGGAATTCCATTTCATTCACTTTACCATGGGAAAAGGTATCATAGTTAGCTATAATAGATGATAGGTGTTATCAATAATTTCGATGATGTGAGGGAATAAATGATGGATTTGAATTATTTTCAAACTTTTCGTGAGGTGGCATTGAGGCAAAGCTTTACCAAAGCAGCCGAAGAGCTTGGTTACGCGCAGTCAAGTGTGACAACCCAGATTCAAAAGCTGGAGAAAATTTATCAGGTCAAACTATTCGAACGTTTTAATAACAATAAAATCCGGCTGACTTCGGCTGGAGAAGAGCTGTTTAAGTTGTCTGGACAGCTTCTGGAGATATTTGAACATTCTCAGGAGAAGCTGACCAAACAGGGCGGCGGATCACTTACCATTGCTACGATGGACTCGCTTGCTTCTTATTATCTGCCGGTGCCCATTCAAACGACACGTAAACAATATCCCGAGCTAGGCATTCGGCTACAGACCGATCGGGAAGATCTGATTCTACAAAAAGTCAGAGAAGGGGAGGCAGACGTGGGTCTTATTCTGGCCAATGCTTCACCGGAATCCGGATTACAATGGATTACGATTCGCGAGGAACCGCTGGTGCTTATCGTGAATTCAGACCATCCACTTACAGCTAAATCCGAGGTAACATTGAGTGATTTAGCCGATGAAGAATGGATCATGCCGGAGGATTCGTGCAATTACAGGCAGTTGCTGGAGAAAGTGCTTAGAACCAACGCTATTCCCTACAAAGTGGGACTTGAGCTGGGAAGTCCTGAGGCCATTAAACGAAGTATTATGGCTGGGCCGGGCATCTCGCTTTTACCTCGCATGATTGCCATGGATGAGATCCAACGACAGAAGCTCTCGGTATTACCACTGGTTCATACGGACTTTACACTGGAAATTCAGCTTGTTATTCATGCCCGCAAATGGATATCGCATGCACTGCAACAATTCATCACGAATCTGGGTGCCAAAGAGTCCGATTGGTTGCCTGCAAAGGCATAAAGTTAAGCAATTATTGGCGTATTTAATAAATGAAGAGCAACTTCTAAAAACTCTTGATCGGTTTGTCGCATTAGATGCGAGGGACCCATTGAGAGTTTTTTTGATTTTTAAAGAGATTCAGATATTAATAGAGTTCAGAATTTAAGATTTAAAACTTCCAAAAAATGATATAAATTTCTATTAGATTCAAATCATTACCAAATTAAGACAAAGTTTGAGTGGAGGAGGACGACAGAGAACAAGTAGTTATATCTTGCACATCTTCATAATCTTGGCCAACGGGTTCCATCAAAATTAACTTCATGAGGAGGAATTGTATGCTTTATACCATTATTGTACCGGTCAATCAGGACTATAACATTCTGAACCTGTTTACAGACTCGCTGCTTCGAACAGTCGTCCCATCAACACAAATTATTTTTATCAACGACGGATCTGGCTCTGCCGTCTTCCAGCACCTGGATAAACTCAAACAAGAGGTTGGAGAAGGTGTGACCATTGATATTCTTCAGCATGACTTTCCACTTGGCTGCGCCGTATCCATTAACAGCGCCCTGAATCTTGCTAAGGGAGAATATATCTTTTTCCTCGACTCCGACACGATATTGCAGTCCCACTGGCAAACGATGATGAAGGAGACGCTCGACACGGATATTACGATCGGTATGATCGGAGGCGTACTGTTGTATCCGCAGACTGGCGGTGTGCAGCATTGTGGTATCGCCTTTGCAGACTCGATTGGACGCCATCTTTTTCTGAACGCGTCCCCGGATGATATCCCGAAGGAGACATTCTCCGTGCAACTTGTTGTATTTGCGATGTTTGGCATGAAACGGGAAGTCTATGAGACGATTGGCGGCCTGGATGAAAAGTTTTTCAACGGATATGAAGATTTTGATTATCAGATGCGCGCCAGAGAAGCGGGTTATGATACGGTTATTAACCCTAATATTCAAGCCTATCACTGGGAACGCAGTAGCGGCATTCATCGCAATTTTAACCGCAAGAACAATCTGGCACGATTTTGGAAAAAGTGGGGAAGTCAGATCGAAGCCGATGTATGGCCCTTCGTATTCAGTCATCTAAAGGAGCAATTGCATCATCAACGCGAATACGAGCATCTGCCAATGATCGGTATCGATCTTGCCGAGGTTCGAAGTGATGCGGACACGTTCTGGAGCAAGCTTGACGAGGCAGGTATCGCGCCCCTTGCCGACGTGCGAGACTACTCCAACCGCTTTAACTCGAATGGAGCCATATGGCTGCCCCAAGTATTAGGCAAGGAGTTAATTCATAGCGAAAATCGGTTGCTGTTTCTGGTGGACAACTTCACCCGATTGTTGGAGAACCGCTATTGGATCGAAATGAGGCATGCCCATAGAGCCAAGGATCTAATTATTGACCTCTACGGTAACGTGATTACGATGGATCGCATCTATGATGGATGTTGGCCGGGCACGAAAGTGCGATAACTTAATCATTCAGGTTGTGATACACCACTATTAAGCCTTAGGGAGGTACTTCAAAGTGAGCGATGGAAAAAGCACGCTGGATCGTGCCGCAAGATTCACTCAAAATCTGGAGTGGCTGGAGAAGGTTGAAAAAGTTATTCCGAGCGGGTGCAGTACACTAGCCAAAGCGCCAGAACGCTTATTTCCGGGACATACCCCGGTCTGCTGTGCGGAAGCATATCATTCCCGATTCACAGACATTGACGGTAATGAATGGCTGGATTGTGAGATGGCCATGGGCACGGTTCCTTGGGGGCATGCCAGACGAGAAATTCAGCTTACGGTCATTCATCAGTTGAAAAAAGGGACAGGCTTTTCACTCCCAGCGGATATTGAACTGGAGTGTGCCGAGTTAATTCTGGAGCGGTTCGAGGGACGTTATCCGTCCCTGCGCTTCACCAAGAGCGGTGCAGATGCGGTAAGCGGAGCGGTGCGGCTGGCCCGTGCGGGAAGTGGTAAAAGCAAGGTCATTGCAACAGCTTACCACGGGTGGCATGACTGGTCCGCGTATGGTTATTACGGCAGTCAGACCAAAGAACGCGGCATTCCGGTGGATATTGAGCGTTCCACGATTTGGGTGAATAAGCCTTCCTATACTAACATTCGGGAACACACTTCATCCATGGATGATATCGCTTGTATTGTCTTGTGCCCCAACGAGTGGAATAAGGAAGAACTGAAGAAAGTAGTGAATTTATGCCGTTCCTTAGACATCATTATTATCTTTGACGAGGTTACTTCGGGAATTCGAATGGGCAAACAGGCGACTGCAGGAGAGTATGACATCTGGCCGGACTTACTCTGCATTTCCAAGGGCATGGCCAACGGACTTCCGCTTGCAGCAGTAATGGGGCCAGAGCATCTCATGTCCCTCGCAGGACAGGTGCGATTTAGCAATGCGCATTCCAGCGAGACAACAGCACTTGCGGCGGCTATTGCTTGCGAAAGGTTAATAAAAAATGCAAAAGTCTGGCCCACTTGGCGTGAACCCGCTACACGGATCATGAAACGACTGGAATCGGAACTTGTGCTGCTTGGTCTCACGGAACAATTAGCCTTAAAGGGAACCTACGCGAGCTTTTACATCCAATCTTTGGATGAGCAAAATTTTCAGACGGACCCGTTCCGCGAATTTATGGTGAAGAAGATGGCTCATTACGGCATTTTCACCAAAGGTTACTTTATTTTCTCGGATACGCATACGCGGGAGGAATTGATTTGGGTGGAGGATGCACTGCTTCAGATCTTGTCGGACTGGAAAGAAATGCAGAAGCTTGAACATCTGAAATATGCCAATCTGTAAGGAAAGTAACACGAAAATTTATGATATGACCAGGAGGATATCTCATGAAAGCACTCGTATATCAAGATTTGAAACAGGTGGAGCTACAAGAGATTGAGGAGCCTAGCATTCAAAGACCGAATCAGGTCAAAGTGAAAATCTATGGATCAGGGATCTGTGGAACAGATTTGAACATTGTTAAAGGTAAAGTCCCAGCAAATAAAGGAACCGTTATCGGTCACGAGGGTGTAGGGACTGTGGTCGAGGTGGGAGATGAAGTACGGGGTATTAGCGTAGGAGATCGGGTTCTCGTGGACCCGACGCAATCTTGCGGACACTGCTCGTATTGCCGCGAAGGCTTGTTCATTTACTGTGAAAATTTCGATGACTACCAAGTAGGAATGACCACACACGGAACGTTTGCCGAATACTTTGTGGGAGATGAAAAATATATCTATCCTATTCCCGATTCCATGAGCTGGGAAGCGGCCATGATGATTGAACCTCTGGGTTGTGTGTTGCAAACATTCATGAAAGCAGGCGTGAAGCCAAGTGATTCTGTACTCGTGCTGGGGTCAGGCGCCATTGGTTCGCTGTGTCAGCTGGTGAGCAAACGACTGGCAAGACTTACGGTGGGAACTGAGATTGATCCTTATCGCAAACAATTCGCAGAAGGGATCGCTGATTATGTTTACTATCCTGAGGATCTAACACTGGACAAAGTATATGAGATCAACAATAACAAAAAGTTTGATATTGTTGTCGATGCTGTAGGGAATCAGCTTCATGTCGGATTTGAGATGATTGCTAAAGGCGGCCGGATCATTCCAATGGGGTATGACGACAGTTACGAAGTGACTTTTAAATCAACCCATGTCATTAACGATGGACTCAGTATTATTGGTGCGGTAGCTGTACACTCCATGATCAGCACGGCGTTGAAATTCGCGCAAAGCATTCCTGAGCTAGAGCAGATGGTAACAGCCAAAGAATTTTTGACGGACTATGAGCAAGCTTTCAATGGCACCATCGGTTATGACCTGCGAAGCGGGGAGAAGCTGCCGATGAATTCGGTGAAGACCGCATTGATTCTGTAATAATGTAGATATTGTGGGGTTCTCCGCTGTGACCAGTGAGGTATAAGGCGTTAAGCGCAAGTGAGATGTGTTTTCGATTGGATCTTGCAGGTTACAGCGGAGCGATCCGCAGAGAGAAAGAAGGGATATGGAGTGAAGCTGCTTCGGGATTTGCCGAGAAATCCGCGGTATTCCATTTTACTAGAACCGGTGTGGGCCATTCCGGGAACGATTGTTTTGTTTTACGCTCCTTTGTATATGAAAGAGGCCGGTTTGTCCGACATTGAGATAGGCATCATTAATTCGGTGAATCTGTATTTTGCCTTCATTTTTCAACTATTTGCAGGGTCAGTGACCAATAAGCTGGGACGTAAACGAACGACACTGATCTTTGATTTACTCGCCTGGAGTGTACCCATGTTCATCTGGGCATTTTCACAAAATTTCTGGCTGTTTCTCATGGCTTATTTGCTCAATGCGACATCAAAGTTTGTCACGGTCTCTTTCAATTGTCTGATCATTGAAGATGTAGAAGAACATAAACGATCCAAGGTATTCGCCATGTTGAACATGATTATTACCGGTGCGGGAGTGCTTACACCGATTGCGGGAGTTGTGATTGCAGACTTTGGCATCGCGCCTACGCTAGCAAGCATTTATTTTGTGGGCGGGCTGTTGATGACAGCGATGTTTTTTATTCGTAATCGCTACACGGAAGAGACTGAGGTTGGCAAGGAATTGATGGGCATACACAGCAAAACGCATGTATTTCGCAGCCTCGTCACCAGCCTTCGTCTGTTTGGAAGGTCGTTCTACAAGCGCAGGTTATTTCCGATCATTTTAATTACGGTATTGTCCAATCTGGTTCTACAGTTAAACTTCTTTCAGGTCATCTATTTTAAAGAGCAGTTAAGCTTTGGTGATCGAGTGATCTCGTTTGTTCCGGTCGTGACAGCGGTTACCGTTATGCTGCTCTATCTAGTTATTCTTCCGCGCTTGAAGCAGAGATCGGAAGAAAAGTATGTTAGCTTCTCCATTGTGCTTAGTACCGCGGGTGCTGTGTTATTTCTTCTGATTCCGGCCGGTAATATAGCGATGCTGTTTCTTACCCTTATTGTACTTGCTGCCGGGAACTTCATTCTGCAAACGTACCGTGATTCATTACTGATGAACCGACTGGGCACACATGAGAAGGCGGATATGTTCTCGGCTGTACAGACGGTTATGACGTTAACAGCAATACCTTCCGGGTATCTAACCGGGTTGCTGTATCATTATCATCCGGTCCTTCTGTTCGGCGTTATTCTTGCACTGTATATTTTCTTGATGATTACTATGTTGTTTTTACATGATCCACAGCAACGCCCCCAAGGGATAGAATCTTACAAAAATATGTAGAAGAAGGGCTTTTCTGTATGTTGCCGAATATATAAAACGGTAAAATGCAGTTAATAGTACAATCCTTGGGAGGTTTTGAATGATGAATGTAATGACAACGGAAGCAAGGGAGAAACTGAGCTGGATCAATGAGCCGCACAACTGGTCATATACGGATCAAGGTGGACTGATCATAGAGGCGCAAGCCGACTCGGATTTTTTCCAAGACCCGGCAGGCAAGCATATTCGAGCGACCGCACCATTCTTGTCGATGCCCGTGGCTGGTGATTTCGAAATGACTGCACAGCTGACGGTAGAGATGAAGCATCAATATGATTCCGGTTGTTTGATGGTGATGGTCGACGAACGTAACTGGTGCAAACTGTGTTTTGAATATGATGGTAAGGCCGCAACGATCGTATCTGTCGTTACACGCGATGGTTCATCCGATGATTGTAACTCGACAGAGGTGCCTGTGTCAGATCCTTACCTGCGTATACGAAAAGTGGAGGGATGTCTGTCCTTCTTTTACTCTCCCGATGGGGAAGAATGGAAGTTAATTCGATACTTTGGCATGCCGATGGATGGAGAGCTTAGAGCTGGAGTTGTTGCTCAGTCACCGACCGGCACGGGTTGCACTTGCCACTTTTTATCCGTAAGCATGACCCAGCCGGATTTGACTGCACGCTTCTGATCCGTTTCTCCAGCGATGGCTGAGAGAGAGGAATAGAACAATGGTACAGAAGTTAAAAGCATTTATATTTGATTTTGACGGCCTGATTGTCGATACAGAAACGCCTTGGTATTATGCTTTTCGTGATATTTATGAAGAGCATGGTGTGGAGCTGGGACTTGAGCTTTGGTCTAAAAACGTAGGCACCTCCTTCGAGGAATTTCATCCGTATCGATATCTGGAGCAGATGTTGCAAAAAGAGATCAATCATGAGCAAGTCCGCTTGCTCTCTGAACAGAAGTACGAAGCATATTTGGGACAAGCAAGCATACTCCCGGGCGTACTTGAATTACTGGACGCTGCCCGGGAGAAGGGAATTCGGCTTGCGGTTGCTTCGAGCTCCACTCGTGATTGGGTACACGGGTACTTGCAAAAGCTTGGGTTGTTTGATTATTTTGAAGTCATTCATACCTCGGATGATGTGAAACGGGTGAAACCTGACCCGGAGCTGTACCTGCTGACGCTGCAGAAACTTGGTGTGGAGGCAGATGAGGCGATTGTTTTTGAGGATTCTCCCAATGGACTAAAGGCAGCAAATGCCGCAGGTATCCGTTGTTATATCGTGCCGAACGAGGTAACACGCGGTTTGGAATTCACCATGCATGAACGGCGGTTATCCTCGCTGGCTGAGATGAAGATATGATTTTTTATCTCTGAAACTTTTTGCGCAGTTCAATGGGTGAGATGCCTTCATATTTTTTGAACACGGAACCGAAATAACTGGCACTGTTAAAACCGACGGCTTTTGCAATCTCATGTGCGGTGATATCCTCTTGCTGCACAAGCATCTCCTTGGCCTTAAGCAAGCGATAGCGAACCAGGTAATCGAGTGGAGTCATATGGAACTCTTTTTTAAAGATGCGGTTCAGATGTTGCTCGGTCACATTCATCTGATCCGCGAGTAGGGAGAGGGAGAGATCTTGTTGATAGTTTTCTTTGATAAAAGCAACAAGCTCTGTCAGACGCAACCGAGCCTCAGAGCGCTCTACCTTGCTGTAGCGTTCACTCTCAATGGTTAAACGAACCAAAAGAGTATAGAGCAGTGTAGAACCATGCCAGATATAATCCTTGTGATGGGACTGTAGCGCCAGTGTGATCTCACGTAACAGGAGGCCAAGTATGCCTTCCGGTTTGAAGGCGCGCAGTTCCCCGATCTGCAAGGAGTGCAGGAAACGCGGCAAAATGTAGCCATTAAACGACAAACAATCAAACTGTAATGTGTTACTTGAATTGTTATAACGGTAGGGAACTTCAGGAAACATGATAAGCGCTGTTCCTTTCCGAACAGAAAGCTCGAGATTTTTGGCAGCGATTCTCCCTGTTCCGCCGATGCATTGTACAATGGTGTAATCCCGTGAATGGTCGCTCCAATCCATTAATTCATTAACGGTTAACCGGTTTTGCCCAGTAATCATGAGAGGCATATCGGGCACTAGCAGATTTCCCATGTTAGGTTTCAGCATCGTTGAATAATTCCTCTTTTCGTTAAAAGGTCTTGTGCAGGTAGCATGATTAGAGCGTGAAAGAAACCTGAATAGAATTATATTACATAAATGGGAGTATTTTAAATGAATCAACATCTTAACATCGTATTTTACCGATAACGGTATCTGCGTTATCCAGGTGACTCAGCTTGCCAACAGAATGCCAAAAAGGGTACGCTATATAGATGAATGAACGAAGGAAAGGAATACTCGCATGAAAAAAGTCATCGTAGTCGGAGCGGGCATATTAGGAGCATCAACAGCCTATCATTTAGCAAAATCAGGAGCAGAAGTGCTGCTTATCGATCGGAAAGATGCAGGGCAGGCCACGGATGCGGCTGCTGGTATCATCTGTCCTTGGTTGTCTCAGCGTAGGAATCAGGATTGGTATCAGCTAGCCAAAGCAGGTGCTCGTTATTACCCTGAGCTTATAACCGAATTAGAACGTACTGGGGAAACCGAGACGGGGTATGCACAGACAGGCGCACTCAGCATACATACGGATCAGGAGAAGATTAACAAAATGGCGGAGCGTGCCAAGTTGCGCAGGGAAGATGCGCCTGAGATTGGTACAATCACATGTCTGGATGAAAACGAAACCCGTGAACGGTTCCCTTTACTTGGGGAAGGTTATTCATCTGTACACATCAGCGGTGCTGCGCGTGTGGATGGAAGAGCGCTGCGTGATGCATTGATCCGCTCTGCACAGCGGCACGGCGCTCGTCTGATTGAGGGAGAAGCCAGAGTGCTCTATGAGAATGAGCAAGTAACTGGTGTTGAAGTGCAATCGAAGCATTATGTCGCGGATCGTGTGGTTGTGTGTGCAGGTGCGTGGGCGAATGAGTTAATGAAACCACTGGGGATTCTTTTTAACGTCCATTATCAGAAGGGTCAGATTGTGCATTTGCGTACTTCTAATCAGCAAAATACAGAAGAGTGGCCTGTCATTATGCCGCCTACTGATCAGTATTTACTTGCGTTTGCAGATCAGAAAATAGTTATTGGCGCCACACATGAAAATGATGTTCACGGTTACGATACACGAATTACTGCTGGAGGCATGCAAGAAGTGTTGAACAAGGGTTTAGAGCTGGCACCTGAGCTTGCAGGCAGTACACTTGATGAGGTTCGTGTAGGTTTTCGCCCGTTCACCCCAGGATTTTTGCCCGTTATGGGACATGTCCCGGGATGGTCAGGTCTGATCACAGCTAATGGATTGGGTGCTTCCGGTCTAACCATGGGGCCTTATATTGGTAGTCAGCTTGCCAAATTGGCGTTAGACATGGCACCGGATATCAACATGGACGCGTATAATGTAAGTAAAGCGATTGAGTCGAAGGCAGAATAATAGCTGCATGAATGAGGTGAGCAAATGACGTATTCACAGCGTTTATCAGGCGGAGTAAGCCTGTCCGAAGTATTGTATCTGGAACAGCAGATCGATCATATAAAAGAAGAACACGTTGCAGCTGTTGAAAAACTGAAGCAGTATGAACAAGTCGCAGAGAACGAGCAGACAAAGGTTTTACAGAAAAAGATTGCTGACGCGAAACAACATGTGAATATGCTGTCAGCTCGGCTTGAAGAGCTGGAGAATACATTGGATGAACTAGTGGATTAGGCCGTTTTCAGATGACTTGAACTGAACTTCTAAGGAGTAACTTGAGATGAAATATGAGGCGGAACGAATTTATATCAGAGCTTGGACGTTAGAAGATGCTACGTTGCTTCAGGAGTTTCAAATGGGCAATAGAGAAGATATAGAGAGGACTTCGGCTGGTCATCGAGATGAAGCATTTTATAGTCTGGATGGACAGACCCGTCTGATTGAGACATGGCTTGAGCTGAGAAAAGAAGGAAAACGACATTCTTTTGGCATTTTTCTTAAAGATACCGATGAACTGGTGGGCGAAATCTCATTATTTCGAATTGAACTGAACGGTGCAGATAAATGGGTGATAGGTTACGCAACCGATCGGCAACACCACGGTAAAGGATATATGAGCGAAGCGTTGAAACGTGTGCTTCAATATGCCAAACATGAGATGAGCATTACGCATGTTGAAGCTGGTGCTGTTCCAGACAACATCGGCTCCATTCGTGTGCTTTTGAAAGCAGGCTTCCAGGAAAGTGGCACACACGATGTACCTATTCAAGGAGTGATGAAAAAACATACGATGTTCACGATATCTCTGACGGATGTGGAATAAGCAAAGAGGATCGAATGAGATTGCAAAGATCGAGGATTCACTAAATTAACAAACTGGCGATATAAATGCATAACAATTCGTATAATGTTGCCGAAGGAGAAGCATATGGCTACCATATTAGTTGCAGACGATGATGCGAATATTCGTGAGCTGGTCTGCTTGTTTTTGCGAAATGACGGATTCGACACCGTAGAGGCTGTGGACGGCCATCAGGCGCTAACGCTATACAAGGAACGTCACATTGACCTAGTGGTACTGGATATTATGATGCCAGTGATGGACGGGTGGGCTTTGTGCAGAGAATTGAGACAAATGAACGCAGATCTACCCTTACTTATGTTGACAGCTAGAGGTGAGACATGGGAAAAGGTAAAAGGTTTCGAACTGGGAACAGATGATTATTTAACAAAACCATTTGACCCGTTGGAGTTAACTGTACGTGTAAAAGCTCTGCTGAAACGATACAAGATTGGCTCCACGCATATGATTCAGTTTGGGGACGTGACACTGGATCGTCAGAGTTACAAAGTTATTCTGGGTACAGAGTCGTTAACTTTGCCACTCAAGGAATTTGAATTGTTATACAAGCTGGCCGGAACACCGGGGCAGGTCTATACACGAGAGCAATTGATCGATCAGATCTGGGGGCTGGATTACACAGGGGATGATCGGACAGTGGACGTACATATCAAACGTTTACGTGAACGGTTTGCGACGACGCCTGATTTTCAGATTGAAACGGTTCGTGGTTTAGGATATCGGTTAGAGGTCAAGCATGATTAAGTCTTTGTATATCCGGGTTGTTGTGACTTTTCTCATTTCTGTGATTGCCGGGACCGTAATTGCTTTCCTCTTATCCACCTGGATTTTTGAAGATCAGCTCAATGAGAATTCACATATCAACATACGCAACTTCGGTCAGGATGTTGTACAGATATACAAAACGCTGCCACTCTCCGAAGCGGATGCATTCGTCAACAACATGAAGCAGCTCGATCTTTACTATATTCGGATGTATGAGCCGTCAGGACAGTTCCAAACGTACGGAAAGGCTATAGATCATAAGCCGATTTCAGTGACGGAAGAGCAACTTCAGAAAGTACTTGGAGGAGCCGTGGTGGAGGCGACTCCGAATGGTCTTGGTACAGTTCTACTGGGATTGCCAGTCCAGACTGCTGGCGGGACTCGAGCCATGTTTCTGGAGACGCTGTCGCCGCCTGCTGCCGCTGCTGTGATTCAATGGGGTACAATCTTTGCCACCTCATCTCTGGCCGCCGGAAGTCTGATCATTCTGATTGCTTCCATGTTTTTGGTTAGACCCATCAAAAAATTAACCCAGGCAACCAAACGTATCGCAGCAGGTGATTTCAATGTAAAACTGAATATTAAGCAATCTAGTGAACTGGGCACGCTCGCTCGCAGTTTCGAAGATATGATGAAGGATCTACAGCAACTGGAGCAGATGAGAAGAGAGTTTGTAGCCAACGTCTCACACGAGGTACAATCACCACTTACTTCCATATCAGGCTATGCTCAGGCTTTGAAAAATGTAGAGTTACCAGATCAGGAACGAGGACGGTATCTCGACATTATTATTTCTGAGGCAAAACGCATGTCTAAAATGAGTGATAATTTGCTTAAGCTCAGTATGCTGGAATCACAATCTCATCAGTTGCAACTCGCCACGCGTGATCTTGATGAACAGATCCGAAGGGTTATCGTTGCATTACAGCCCCAATGGTCCGCTCGAGATATTCGTTTTGAGCTGGATTTACAGAAGGTTCAAGTCATCGCAGATCACGATCAGTTGAATCAGGTATGGACGAATATTCTCAGCAATGCGATTAAGTTTTCAGAGAATAAAGGCGTAATTCACGTCAGGATGGAACGGGATGTCAGGACTGTAACAGCATATATAACGGATGAGGGAATTGGTATTCCTCTTGAGGATCAAAAGCGTATTTTTGAGCGCTTCTTTAAGGCCGATCGTTCCCATAGTCGGAAATATGATGGTAGCGGGATGGGGCTTGCGATCGTGAAACAGATTATTTCGTTACATAAAGGGGATATCGCGGTGGAGAGTAAAATGGGCCAAGGAACAACATTTATAGTAAGCTTGCCAATTAGTCCACCGACGGCAGGATAGTCAACTTCTTTTTGTGTGGTTCTTTGCTACGTTCATGTACAAGTTCGCTTGTATGTGACGTAGCTTTTTTAGTTTGTTCATGTTCCGTTCATATAGACTTCATGAAGAGTACATCTGAATCAATTAAGCTTGTTTCATATCGAGAGGTGAAGGTCTGACCACAGAACAGGAGGAGATGTGAATGATAACCCAAGATATCAAGATCAACAAGGGCATGATCAAAACAACAGTTAAGAAACGGACTTCAATTGTTGCGTTGAGTCTGATGATAATCATGTTAACACCAGGTACTATTATGGCTGCACCTTCTGTCACTAAGAGCAATGACCTGATGTATGAGACTACCAAAAAAACAGTGGTGGAGAAGGCTAGCCTACTTACCGAAATATACGGGACAACCAGTGTACAGTATGCTCTTATGGATCAGGGAGAGATTATAGTCTCTGGCCAGACAGGCAAAAATGATTCCAAAGGGGAAGTTCCACTCACATCCGATACCATCTATGGCATAGGGTCGACTAGTAAAATGTTTCTTACAGCATCTGTGATGAAGCTTGTTGACGAAGGCAAGGTAGATCTGGATCAACCAGTGACGCGTTATATTCCAGAATTTAAGATGAAAGATCAACGTTATAATCAGATTACACCACGCATGTTATTGAATCATTCGGCGGGTCTTCTTGGTACTTCAAGTCACAATGCAACCTTGTACGGGGATAATGATACGCTCTCACATGATACGTTCTTGGATCAACTAGCAACGCAGCATCTAAAGGCAGAGCCAGGTGTATATTCGGTATATTCTAACGATGCTTTTACATTAGCTGAACATCTGGTTGAGAGAGTCAGTGGGTTGAGCTTTACGGCATATATACACAAACATTTTACAGAGCCCTTGAAAATGGAGCATACGAAAACACCGCAGGATGTGGTTAACCCGGCAAATATGGCGGGAATCTATTCACCGCTGTATAAAGGTCAGCTCCCTCAAGAGAATTATAATATCATCGCTACCGGAGGCATATATTCCACCGCTAAGGATCTTGTGAAATTTTCGCAAATCTTCACAGGTGAGGTTAAAGGGATTCTTTCTAGTGAATCAGTACATGCCATGGAGCAAAAAGAATACAAGAGAGGCATGTGGCCAGAAGAGAGTGATTCCTCTATCTCTTATGGATTAGGGTGGGATAGTGTGAACTTGTTCCCATTCAATGATTATGGCATCAAGGCGGTTACAAAAGGTGGAGATACGGTGTCATACCATTCATCCCTCATCGTGCTTCCAGAGCATAATCTGGCTGCAGCCGTTACTTCTTCAGGAGGTTCGAGCGCAATTGACCAATTGATAGCGAGCGAACTGTTACTTAGCGCACTCGAGACCAAAGGTATCATTCAAGAACGCATACCTGAAAAGTCGTTTGGCATGCCTGTAAAGGCGGATATGCCAAAAGAGATGTCTGAGTATGCGGGAATCTATGGTGGCAACAATTCGGTTATGAAGGTGGATGTAGGTTCTACTGGAGAACTGTCGATAACTCCCCAAATGGTTCCGAATAGTCCTTCGGATCAATATATCTATACGTCGGATGGAACGTTTGTTAATAAGGAAGGCACAAAAAAATTAAAATTTGTTAAAGAGTCAAATGGTCATATCTACTTGTGGTCTCGATCCTATCTGTCTATACCTGGCTTAGGACAACTTGCTTTCTCGGAATATACGGCACAAAAGCTCGAAAACAATGAATTGCCTAAGGATATTCAGGCGGCATGGGATCAGCGTGATGGGCAGCGGTATTATTTGATGAATGAAAAATATACCTCCACGGCATATCTCCATTCTTCAGCAATCATTCCATTGGATACAGGGAATGGCGTTCCCGGGTATATGATCAACCACAAAATTGTTGGAGCCGACCATGCAGTGAACCAACTCCAGATTCCCGGCATGGCTGGCAGGGATGCGAGGGATATTTACTTTTCCAGAAAAAATGGTATAGAGTATATTCATTTTACAGGCTATGAATACGCCAGTGAAGAGATTGTGCAGACACTTTACAGTGGCAAT
The DNA here is from genome assembly GCF_019748695.1 of Paenibacillus cucumis (ex Kampfer et al. 2016). Taxonomy (NCBI): domain Bacteria; kingdom Bacillati; phylum Bacillota; class Bacilli; order Caryophanales; family Paenibacillaceae; genus Paenibacillus; species Paenibacillus cucumis (ex Kampfer et al. 2016). The sequence goes on from NZ_JACLIC010000020.1 coordinate 158,472, forward strand.
CAATCTAAGATAACGATCCAGCCAGAAGGTTATAACAGATGGTTCTCCGTGCCATCAGCTGCCGTAGGTCAGGTTATGACAGTGAAGATGCCTGCAAATGCCGCCTTTGCTGTATATGATCAGACAGGAGTTTGTGTGAATCATACAGTGGTTAGTGGCAAGAATGAGGTTATTCTACCTGAAAACGGGCGTATTGTATTCGCGGGTGAGACAGGTTCTCGATTTGAAGTTTCATTGAAAAAAAAGAAAGCGTATTCGCACGTATTTACAGAATCAACATGTAAAAAGTCTTCTCTATGATATGGGGGAGGCTTTTTAGCTATCGATCAACGAGAATAGGTTTACATGTTTTGGAAGACTGTATAGAATGGTATACACTGTATAACGAAATATGAATGTGGAGAGTGAGTGTGAATCGAAATGCTTCGTCGTTTTTTTTCGTATTACCGACCGTATAAAAAACTGTTTTTGATCGATTTTGGCTGTGCTGTATTTGCGGGTTTGCTGGAGCTGGCATTTCCGCTTGCGGTTAGTAAGTTTATCAATGAACTGCTACCAGGCCAAGACTGGCCGCTGATTTTACTGGCATGTATCGTGCTGTTATCGATCTATGCACTCAATACGGTATTGAACTACGTTGTTACATACTGGGGGCATATGCTGGGCATCAACATCGAAACGAATATGCGGGAGAAAATGTTCGCTCACCTGCAGAAGCTTTCGTTCCGGTTCTTTGACAATCGCAAAACCGGGCATCTGATCGGTCATCTCACGAATGACCTCAATGATATTGGCGAAGTGGCCCACCACGGACCAGAAGATGTATTCATCGCCGTGATGACGCTGATTGGCTCATTCTGGCTGATGGCCAATATCAATCTGGAGCTGGCTTTGCTGACATTTATCATCATTCCGATTATGGCATGGGTGATCATTGTATTCGGTGGTCGAATGACCAAAACGTACCGCAGACTTTTCGGAGACGTCGGTAACTTCAATGCACGTATTGAAGACAACGTAGGCGGGATGCGTGTCGTTCAGTCTTTTGCCAATGAAGATCATGAGAAAAAGCTGTTTGCTGTAGATAATGCCAATTTCCGTCTAACCAAACTGCTCGCGTACAAAACGATGGCGAAAAGCATCTCGGTCAGTTATATGATGATGCGTCTGGTGACCGTGTTTGTGATGATCAGCGGAGCGTGGTTCTACATCGATGGCAGAATCAACATGGGCGATTTCATGGCGTTCCTGCTCTTGTCGAATATTTTCTTCCGCCCGATCGAGAAGATTAATGCCGTGATTGAGAGTTACCCGAAGGGGATCGCGGGGTTCAAACGTTACCTGGAGATCATCGACACCGAGCCTGAGATTGCGGATCGCAAAGAGGCGGTCGAATTGCGTGAGGTGAAGGGAGAGATCCGTTTCGAAAATGTGTCGTTTGGTTACGAGTCCAGTCGGCGTATCTTGAATCAGATTAGCTTGTCGGTTCGTCCTGGGGAAACCGTTGCTTTCGTCGGGCCTTCAGGTGCAGGGAAAACGACGATCTGTAGCTTGCTTCCGCGCTTTTATGAAGTAGAAGAAGGCCGAATTACGGTGGATGGGATGGATATTCGAGACATTAAGTTGCAATCTCTACGTAAACAGATCGGGATCGTGCAGCAGGATGTATTTCTGTTCTCGGGTACGATCAAGGAAAATATCGCATATGGCGATCTGACCGCAACCGAGGATCAGATCTGGGAGGCGGCTCGCCGTGCTTCACTGGAAGAACTGATTCTGAGCTTGCCTGACGGCATGGACACAATTATTGGAGAACGTGGGGTGAAGCTGTCTGGAGGGCAAAAACAACGTCTGTCCATCGCCCGCATGTTCCTCAAAAATCCGCCCATTCTAATTTTGGATGAAGCGACATCTGCCCTGGATACGGAAACAGAAGCACTCATTCAGCAATCTCTCGCCGAATTGTCGGTAGGCAGAACAACGTTGGTGATTGCTCACCGACTGACCACGATCAAAAATGCAGATCGTATTATCGTGGTGAACACCGATGGCATCGCTGAACAAGGTAATCACGAAGAGTTGGTTGCTGCCGGAGGTATCTACAGCCGCCTGCATCAGGTTCAACACAATCACTCCTAGGTTGGGAATTTCAACAAATTGATTCAAATTCATTAAAGTTGCCGCGCAATGCGCGGCTTTTTTGTGTTTTTTTAGATATTCGATGTCTGGAGATGTTGAACTGGAAGAATAATGTTGACAGTGTCCACAATCCTGACTAATATAATGTTGACAATGTCCACTAAAAGGGAGGTTTCGTAATGAGCTCTCAACATATTCAACCGGAAGTTCTGGCAGACATGCGGCGGTTTAACCGTTTTTATACCAATATTCTCGGGGTGCTTGATAAGCATATTCTCGGAACAGGATATTCTTTTGCCGAGGTACGCGTCATCATCGAGATTGGCATGCGCGGCGAAAGCATTGCGAACAACCTGGTCGATACCCTCACCATTGATCGCAGCTATATGAGCCGCATCGTGAACAAGCTGACGAAGGAAGGGTTACTCATTAAGGTAGATTCCACAGAAGACAGCCGGGTTAGCCTCATTCGCCTGACGGAAAAAGGGCAAGTGTTGTTTAATGAGCTGAATGACCGATCCGACCAGCAGATTATGAAATTAATGCAAAATTTAAACGAAGAAGAGATTCAAGAGGTATATGCCTCTATGATGAACATCCAAGAGAAGCTGAACAAGAAAGCAGGAGAGAGAGCACGATGATACGATTTGAATGTGATTATAACGAAGGTGCGCACGAACGCATTTTGCAGCGATTAATGGAAACCAATATGGAGCAAACGAGTGGTTACGGCACAGATGATCATTGTGAGCGTGCACGTATGCTGATCCGGCAGGCCTGCGGTCAAGAAGAGGCAGATGTACATTTTCTCGTCGGAGGTACACAGACCAACACAACGGTAATTGCATCTATTCTTCGTCCACATCAAGGCGTCATTGCCGCGGTATCTGGCCATATTGCTGTTCATGAGACAGGTGCGATTGAGGCGACAGGACACAAGGTGCTGACGGTTCCGAGTCCGGACGGCAAAATTACGGCTGCGCAAGTGAAAGCTGTCTATGATGCACATGCACAGGAATCGTCACCAGAGCACAGTGTGCAACCGGGCATGGTATACATATCCCAACCGACCGAGTATGGCACAATGTATAGCAAAGCTGAACTTGAAGCGCTGTATGCAGTAAGCAAGGCGTGTGGTCTGCCATTTTTTGTGGATGGAGCACGTCTCGGTTATGCTCTTGCATCCAAAGATTGTGATATGACGATGGCCGATCTTGCTCGACTCTGCGATGTATTTTATATTGGCGGAACCAAAATTGGTGCATTGATGGGTGAGGCAGTTGTTATTCTCAATGATGCGTTGAAACGCGATTTTCGTTATATTATCAAGCAAAAGGGTGGATTATTGGCGAAAGGAAGACTTCTAGGTATTCAGTTTGAAACGTTGTTTGAAGATGGTCTGTATCTCGAAATTTCCCGTCATGCCGTAGATATGGCTTTGAAAATTTATGATATCCTTAAGCAACATGGTGTGCAGTTCTTGTATGATTCTCCAACGAATCAGCAGTTCCCGATTTTGCCGGATTCCTTGCTGGCACAATTGAGCCAAGACTACACATTTACATTTTGGGAAAAGGTTGACCATTCCCGCAGTGCCGTTCGCTTCTGTACCAGTTGGGCCACTCGTCCAGAAAACGTAGAAGCACTAACGCGTGATATTGTATCACTGCTGCAGAAGGATAAAGATCCAGCTGAATTCGCTGAAGCGGTTGCGGTGTTAGAGACAGCGGCAATGGTATAATTAGAGGCGTGCATACGATCATTCTATAGCTAATTATAGGATGAGATGTGCCTAAGATAGAAATGGAGAGTGTCTTGCAGGTGAGATGTAACCTGTAGGGCACTTCTTTTTATTTTATATGGAAATGATCCAATCCGGATTTTATGTAGAAGTGGTTAGATTAGATTGACATCATTCTCTGATTGATTTAAGTTATTGTAGATACTTTATGTCTTTAATATGAAGGAGAGATGTTATGCAACCGGAAGAGAAATCCTTTTCAACGAATAATTCACTGGCTGGGAATCAGTCTGCTTTTTCTTTAAATGAATCAACTCAAGCGATCCAAACTCTACAAGCGATGCTTCCTATACAATCCATGCCTCTCCTAACGATGTTACAGCCATCTCCAGGAGAACGGATTCTGGATTTGGGATGTGGGAATGGCATACTGACAGCTAAAATTGCGGCAACCGGAGCGATCACCACCGGAATTGATTTTTCGAAAGAGAGTATTGCGCAGGCTATGGAGAAACATCCCGGACTGGATTTTCAGATCGCAGACGCTGCTCATTATCGGACAAAGGAACGTTATGACGCTGTATTTTCTCATGCTGCATTTCACTGGATGGCTGATGCTCCAGCTGCCTTGAAAACCGTGCAATTAGCGTTAAAGAAAGGAGGACGTCTTGTTACTGAGTTTGCAGGAAGCGGTAATACGGCGATCCTTCTTCATGCGGTTCGGGACGAGTTGCTCACAAGAGGATACACATGGGAAGGGCGGAATCCGTGGTATCACCCTACTGTGGGGGAATTTTCAAGCTTACTGGAGCAACATGGATTTCGAGTGTTATTCATACAGCATACCGACACGATGAGGCCGCTGAAACAAGGAGTCCGTCAATGGCTGAGCAGCTTTGCATCGTATCTGTTCCATGATATTGAAAGAGCGGAGCAGGAGATGATTATGGGGATCGTCGAAAAGAAAGTAGAACCGTTGCTTTATCATGATGGGCAGTGGAATCTGGATATCTCCAGATTGCGAGTTGTCGCTGTAAAAGGTTAACGAACGAGAATAGCCCGGCTGGCATAAACCACACAAAAATCCGAGGAGGCTCGCATGAAAATAGAGAAACCCAAGCTGACCTTGCAGTTGCTTGAATCTGAACCGACCTATACTTTGGATTCGAAGACAGAGTACAAGGACAGACTGTTTGAACATATGACACTGGACATGCTGGAGGTGAGCAAAGCATCATTCGAGAACGTGGTGTTCCGGCATGTAACCGTTCTGGAGTCATCACTTGAACATTGTGAGTTTACGGATGTGCGGTTCGAGCACTGCGACTTTTCCAATGTGAATCTGCAAAATACGTTTATGCATCGCACGGAGTGGGTCAATTGCAAACTGGTCGGCACGGACTTTTCCGGCAGCAGGTGGCAGAACGTTAGCATTCTGCAGAGTATATGTGACTATAGCAATTTCCGTTTTACCCATCTTAAACAAGTGCAGTACCTCGAATGTAGTATGATCGGTGCAGACTTTGCCTATCTGAAATTACAGAAGATCGCATTCGGTGCGTGTAGACTGGATCAGGTGACGTTTACCGGAACACCAATGAAAGGATTGGACCTCAGTGATAGTGAATTTGATGCTCTTGTTCTTACGCTGGAGGACCTGGCCGGGTGCGCAATCGCACCGCATCAAGCTGCAACGTTTGCCGGATTAATGGGACTGATCATCAAATAACGTTCAAAAAGATATACAGAATCGTGATTTAGTGTTATCCTTAACTGTTACGTGTGACATAAAGATTCGTTTTATGTAGAGATGTGCGTAGATGAAGGAGATAACATGACATTTCAGGAATTAAATATTATCCCTCCGATTTTGGAAGGATTGAAAAAAGCAAATTACAGTAAACCTACTCCGATTCAGGAGCAATCCATACCTGCCGTGCTTGCGGGCAGAGATTTACTTGGTTGTGCGCAGACGGGAACAGGTAAGACAGCGGCATTTTCGGTGCCCATTATCCAGTTGTTGAGTCAAGGCAGCAAGCAGAAACAAGGGTCTCCCGGTAAACAGTCAGATCAAAAAGTAAAATCCGTCCGCGCGATTCGCTCACTGATCTTGTCCCCAACAAGGGAGCTAGCCATTCAAATATCCGATAATATTAAAATGTACAGCAGATACACCGACATTCGCTCTGTGGCAATTGTCGGGGGCGTATCTCAAAAAGTACAGGAACGCGCGTTGCAACAAGGAGCAGACATTATCATTGCTACACCTGGACGCCTGATGGATCTGGTGAATCAGAAGCAGATTGATCTGAGCAAAGTAGAGATTCTTGTACTCGATGAAGCTGACCGTATGCTCGATATGGGTTTTATCCACGATGTGAAGCGCATCATCGCCAAGATGCCGAACAAAAAACAGACTTTATTCTTCTCAGCAACTATGCCGCCAGAGATTGTGAAGATGGTGCAAACACTATTGGTGAACCCTGTGAAAGTGGAGATTACCCCGGTATCATCAACGGTAGATCGTATTCAACAGTCTGTATATTTGCTGGAGCAAGGCAAAAAACAGAACATGTTAAATCATATTTTGCAAGATAAATCGATTGCTACTGCACTGGTGTTTACTCGTACGAAACGCGGAGCAGATCGGGTCACGCGAGATTTGGCCAAAATTAATGTAACGGCGCAAGCGATTCACGGCAACAAGTCACAGAACGAACGCCAACGGGCGCTGAATAATTTTAAAAGTGGTGTAACTCGTGTGCTGGTCGCAACTGATATTGCCGCGAGAGGTATCGACGTGGAGGAGTTGACTCATGTCATCAACTTCAATCTGCCGAACATCCCTGAGACGTATGTCCACCGTATTGGACGGACAGGCCGAGCGGGGAAAAGCGGGATGGCGATCTCGTTCTGTGAGAAGGATGAACTTCCTTTCCTGAAAGATATCGAGAAAGTTATCAAAAAATCGATTCCCGAAGTGAAGGATCATCCTTACCCGATGACGAACATGCCTGTGTTTGTACCAATGAATCAAACGAATCAAGGTAAACGGACAAAGCCAAATTCCAGAACAGCTGACAGTAGATCTGGATTTAATCGCGCTACTGCGGATAAACCGGCGAAATCCAAAGCCAATCCGGCGCGTAAGCCAAAGTCCGAATGGTTTACCAAACGAGACAAAGTAGCATCCGGTGGTAGAAGCGAAGAGCGTAGCTCGAATGGTTCACGTTCCGGACGTAGCGACAACCCTCAAGCCAAAGTTAAGGGTGCATCGTCATCTGAGAGAGTGCGTAAAGCAGATCATAGCCAAACAGGTAGCCGTTCTTCCTATCAGAGCCAACAGCGCCGTAGCAAAACGCGCAATGATAAAGTTAATTAACATACTAGGAACGAAGCCTTCTCCGATCTATTGGAGGAGGTTTTCTTTGTGTAAGGCTTCGATTAAAATGGAAGATAAACGAGTTCAGTTTAGAGGGGGAAATGTTGTGACTAATAGTATTATGAATTATTGTCTTGGCAAAAAAGGTGCTGTGAAGGAATTTCCATTCGGGCCTGAAGCGGCAGTGATTAAGGTAGCCGATAAAATGTTTGCACTTCTGTTTGAAGGCAATGGAGAGAACAGTCGTTTGAATCTGAAATGTGATCCGATCATTGCGGAGAACCTGAGAGAGCAGCATGAGGCTGTTATTCCCGGTTACCACATGAATAAAAAGCACTGGAATACCGTTAAACTGGATGGTTCCCTACCGAATGAGGACATATATGCCATGATTGATCACTCCTATGACTTGATCGTGCAGAAGCTTCCAAAGAGGATTCAGGAGACACTGAGCGAATAGATTTAGTGAGACCAGATACGGTTGTAGCAGTTTTCGGAATACACAAAGATGATGAGGAGTGTATGTGAATGGATCAACAGCAGCAGATCGCCATGGTTCAACAAATGCGTCAGCAAAGCTCGGGAAATGATCAGAGTCTCCAACCAAGTCTTACATATGATGTTACTGTAAAAGAATACACGATTCCTACCTCCGCCGGAGAAACCCGGGTGTTGGTGTATGTGCCGAACCGCAAGAAGAACGAACAAGCCGTAACTTGGCCCGTGTTCTTTAACATGCATGGAGGCGGCTTTGTGCTGGGTCAGGCTGACGGGGACGACCCTTGGTGTCGTTTGATTGCAGATCGTGCAGCATGCCTCGTCGTAAACATTGATTATAAGTTAGCACCTGAACACAAATTTCCCACGGCTGTCCATGAGTGTTATGACGTCGTGAAATGGATGCATTCCAATGCAGATCAGTTCTCCGCTAATGCAGCTATGTTTGCTATTGGTGGTCATAGTGCGGGAGGCAATCTGGCAGCATCGGTATGCTTGCTGAATAGGGAACGTGGGGGCGAATTACCAATACTGCTCCAAATTATTGATTATGCTGTGCTGGACGTGGCTACAGAACCCGGGGAGAAACCTGACTTTCCGGAAGCTATCCCAGCCCATGTGGCTAGAACGTTTAATGCAATGTATTTATCAAAACCAGAGGATGCTTCGAACCCCTTAGCTTCTCCGTTGCTTGCCGAATCACTCTCTAATTTGCCTGAGGCTCTGATTATTACTGCGGAGAGAGATTCTCTAGCTGAAGAAGCGCGTGCATATGCCGCGAAGCTGGAAGCAGACGGTGTAAAGGTGACCCACAAAGAGTACGCAGGGGCAGTGCACGGTTTTACACATCATGGCGATGTTGAAATGGCTGAAGATGCTTGGTATTTGATGAGTGACAAGTTGAGGAACGTTTTTAGCCGCGCAGAAGTTTGATATAGAACGATGACGTTGAAGCCGCCTATGGGCGGCTTTTTTGTGTGAAGTTATAAAGTTCGTCAAACGGGGCTTCTGAGTATGTCATCATCTTAATAAAATATACAATTGGGGATTACAACTTTTTCATAAAGGGTAAGAGGTGTTAATTGCAGGTAATCATAACCAAAAAAACAGGAGGTTCATATGAATTCAAAACATTCTTTGAATGATATCGCCATTCTTGGCATGGGAACGGCTCTCCCCGTACACAAGGTAGCTCAGCCGGACATTGCGGAGCTTATCGCTTCTTCACTGCTTGATCGACCGGATTTGGCGAGGTTTGCCAAGCGAATTTTCAAATCTTGTGGTGTAGAGACACGGTATACCGTGGAACCGAGTTATCTTGGAACATTGGAAGAATGCCGTTATATCCCCTTAGGTGAACAGACAGATATTCCAACGACAAGGGAACGCATGGATACATACCAGCGGGAGGCGCTTCCTCTGGCGATCAGAGCAGCGGAAGAAGCGATGCAAGACGCGCAGATCTCTCCCGAAGCGATAACTCATATGATAACGGTTAGCTGCACCGGACAGTATCTGCCAGGACTAGATGTGCAACTGATCCAACATTTCGGACTTTCTGCTCGAGTGAACCGATTACCACTTATTTTCCAGGGTTGTGCAGCAGGATTAAAAGCAATCCAGATGGCTCGTGACGTCGTACAGGGTGCTCCAGGCTCGCAAGTGTTGGTTGTTTGCGTGGAATTATGCACGCTTCATTTCCAGCCGGTGCAAGATCGGGAGGCACTGTTTGCTGCGTCGTTCTTTGGAGATGCGGCTTCTGCATCCATCGTGGGTACGCCAGAAGCGCAGCACAGAGACTACCTGAGTCTGGGAACCGGCTATTCGGTGTTGCTACCGGATTCGACGGAGGACATGACGTGGAAAGTGGCCGATTACGGATATGATTTGCATCTGTCGCCACGCATCCCGAAGTTACTTGGCAATCATTTGCAAGAAGAACTGAGTCTTTTGCTGCAAAGTGAACAGCTCCCCGAACTATGGGCAATACATCCGGGCGGACGAGGAATCGTAGATTCTGTTCAGGAAGTGATGAATTTGAAGTCGGAACAGACGAAGTACAGTCGGGATGTTTTGAGAGATTACGGCAACTTGTCTTCGAATACGATCTTGTTTGTACTGCAAGCGATGCGCATGGATATGAAAAAGCAGGAACAATCCTCGACGGAAGGCGTAGCCATGGCTTTTGGTCCCGGACTTACTGCAGAATTAATGAAATTCACGTATGTTCCGGCGTTAACATCGGTCATGGAGGAGCAGGATCATGTCCTTCTTTAGGAGATTAAACAGTCGTGCCAAGGAAGAAGAGTTGATGGATGACTTTTCGATGGGTGGAGAAGAACTGCGTGAAGCGTTGCGACATTTACGGCGGTTGAACAAAATATTTGCTGCTCCTGGTCCCACTGTGTCCGGTGTGGAGAAGTTATGGAAATCCGTCGGTAAGCCGGATACCCTAACACTGCTGGATGTTGGTGCGGGTTCAGGAGATGTGAATCAGAAGCTATTACATTGGGCGAAAAAACAAGGGATAGATATGCAAATTACGCTAGTGGATCTGACCGAAGAGGCTTGTGAAGAAGCAAGACAGTTGTTTCAGAGCGAGCCTCGTGTTCGAGTACAGCGTGCCGATCTAACAGCGTTGCCTGATGATTCAGCCGATATTGTTACAGGCTCACAGTTCATTCACCATTTCGAAGGAGAACAGCTTGTGGACATGGTTGGTCATATGCTTCGTGCTTCGAGATATGGTGTGGTTATCAACGATATTCACCGTCATCCGGTGTCTTATAAAGCGGTATGGATTACAACAAGACTTATCTCGCGTAACCGTTATATTCGTCATGACGGACCGTTGTCGGTAGCCAAGGGATTTACAGATCAGGATTGGCAGGAACTCAAGCAGCGGTTGAACCATGACACGATGACCTATGAGTGGAAACCGTTATTCCGATATTCTGTGGTGATTCCGCGAAAGGGAGGCCTCGTAACATGATGAAATCAACCGATGTAATCATTGTTGGAGCTGGCATTGCGGGCAGTAGTTGTGCGATCGAACTGGCCAGGCAAGGTCATCGAACGTTGTTACTCGATCGGCAACAGTTTCCCAGACATAAAACATGTGGGGAGTTCATGTCACCTGAAACGAAGGAGATGCTGGAGCGTCTTGGCATTCATCTATTGAATCAGGAGAAGAGATCCAGCAGTATGGATCATGCTCGAATTACGATGCCGGATGGTGGTGAGATTGAAGCACCTTTGCCTGGATCTGCCTATGGAATAAGCCGATATGAGCTGGATCAACTACTGCATCAGCAGGCATATACCGCCGGGGCCGAAATTTTAACGAAAGTGAATATTGCTTCGATCCGGCAACTTGAAAATCAGAGTTATGAAGTCGAGGTGAAGCAGGGCAATGAACGGAGATGTTATCAAGCCAAGGCGGTTATCGGGGCATATGGCAGCAAAAAGTTGAGAGGAACAAGTAGCGAAGAAGGGGTTCGGGACGAGACGATATATGTCGGTGTCAAATCTCATTACAGAGGTATTAACATACCGGCGAGGGTAGAATTATATTTTTGTGATGGTGGTTATGTGGGCATATCCCCGATTGAAAACGACACGGTTAATGTTGCCGCATTGTTAACACTTGATTCTGTACAGGGGAGCGGCAAGTCCGTAACAGAGATTTTGCAGGCGGCCGCGATGACGAATGCAAATCTGACGGCTCGTTTAGCAGAAGGGGAAGCCATTCAGGGAACCCAAGTGTCTGTTGCGCCTTTGCAATTGTCTAATGTCCCGGAACCGTGGTCCGATTATCCGCATATTGGGGATACGATGATGGTCATTCCACCTCTGTGCGGAGACGGGATGTCCGTTGCCCTTCGTTCTTCAATCGTGTGCGCGCGGTGGACAGATGCATACCTTAAGGACGAGGTTGACTATACCACATGGCAAAGCGAGTATACACTCGAAGCGAATCGGGAGTTCGCACCATTGCTTCGAAGAGCCAGAACGATTCAAAATCTTGCCTTTGCTAAAACCAACCGCTTTTATCCTGCTCTAGCTCGAATGTTTCCTGGGCTTGCGACCTACGTTGTAAAAGCGACGAGACTGTCTGAGATGAAATAAGCTGCCGAGAGCAGCTTTTTGTCGTTACTACAGGTGTTCGAAACAAGGATTCACAACATTTTGTATGAAAAAGGAGCAGGACTCTTTGGCAAATTGAAAAATGCTCGTATAATAGAGTCTAATGTATCATTAGAGCTAGAACTCAGATAGATTAGATGCCGAGAGGATGTTACTAAAGATGAATTATACCTTTTCCAACCGGATTGCATCACTGCAACCGTCTATTATTCGTGAGATTTTGAAAGCTTCTTCAGGTCAAAATGTAATCCCATTCTCAGCAGGCAATCCTGCGCCAGAAACGTTCCCGATTGAAGCGATTCGTACCTTCACCCAGTCGATTCTGGAACAAGACCCGGTTACAGCGTTGCAATATGGCATCACGGAAGGATACGTACCGCTTCGTGAAGCACTCCAGCAACACCTGGAGCAGAATTTCAACACAGGTAAGCCGTCCGACCAGCTTTTTATCGTGTCAGGGGCACAACAGGGGATTGAGCTTGCGTGTAAAGTGCTGTGTAATGAAGGCGATACAATTATCTGCGAAAGTCCCAGCTTTATCGGTTCTCTGAATTCCTTCCGTGCTTCCGGTGCGAAGCTGGCAGGGGTTCCGATGGAGACGGACGGTATGGACATTGATAAACTGGAGCATGCGCTGCAAACCGAGCCGAATGTAAAAATGATCTATGTTATTCCTAGTTTCCAAAATCCTACAGGTGTAACCACCAGTCTGGAGAAGCGCCAAGCGATCTATGCACTGGCTAAGAAATATGGTGTTATGATTCTGGAGGATAATCCATACGGGGAGCTTCGATTTAAGGGTGAGGATGTGCCAACGATTAAGTCTATGGACGAAGACGGCTTGGTCATCTATGTCGGATCGTTCTCCAAAATTTTGTCGGCCGGACTGCGAGTTGGCTTTGTACAGGCGCCGCATGAAGTCGTGGAGAAGATGGTTGTAGCCAAGCAGGGAGAAGACGTACATACAGCGATGCTTCCGCAGATTCTGGCTCATCGTTTTATGACGGAATATGATTATGCAGGGCATATCAATCTTATTCGTGATGTCTACCTCCGAAAGGCTACACTTATGATGGACAAGCTACAAGAGCATCTAGGCGATGCTGTGACCTATACTCGTCCAGATGGTGGACTATTCCTATGGTGTGATCTGCCTACTCATGTACCGATGGTGGATTATGCCAAAACTGCTGCTGCGCAAGGTGTAGCTGTAGTACCAGGAAATGCGTTCCTCGTGAATGAGCAAGATCCGTGCAATGCCATTCGATTGAATTTCTCAACACCGTCAGACGAGCAAATTGCCAAAGGTGTGGAGATCCTTGGACAAGTGTTAAGGAACTCGTTCTCGTAAAAAAACAAATTTATGACGAAGCCGCCCATGGGCGGCTTTTTGTATGATCAGATTAGCCAGTCGTTACTAGACGGTTCGCATAACAAGGGAAAATAGAGGCTGTGAGTCTGGTACAGCATTTCATAACCGAATATTTATCTGCACGACAGCAAACATTAAAATTTTGTTCAATGTTGACAGAAGTCTACGTGACTATATATATTGTATTTACCGACTAAATAGTCGGTAAATACAATAAGAGATGGATGTGTATCATGAAAAGGAATTATGGCCTTCAGCCGCCGATCCCATTGAGTTTAAAATCCGTAGCAGGCTTCGTACTTATTTTGATCATTTGGCAGGGTGGTACTATATTATGGTTTCATTTAGTAAATACTCTGATTCCTGCTACCCGTTCCGGATTACCTCAATTGATCACACTATATTTGTCTTTTTCTTTCCTGATTCTCGGCGTTTACATGATCACCAGGTATTTCTTTAAAATCCCGTTTAGAACATTTTTGTTTGAAGGTAAAAGACCTGATTTCCGCAAGTTTGCTATTTATTTTGCATGGTACTTCACTGCGCTTATCCTGTATTTACTTGTCGATGTCGCCTTGCATCCTCAAGCTTTTACGCTTAATTTTGATCCGATTCCGTGGTTAGGTGTACTCGTAGTAACTGCTCCTTTGGTTTTGTTTCAAAGTGCTGCTGAAGAGATTTTATTTAGAGGTTATATGTACCGTATGTTCAGATCATTAAGAGGCAGTGCATTCTGGTCTATCTTGGTCACTTCCCTAATTTTTGCTCTGCTCCATGGGTTTAACCCCGAAATGCTGCATTACGGGATTTTTGGACCTCTGTATTATTTGCTGGTAGCGCTCTTTTTGGGAATCGTAGCTTACCATACGAATGGTCTAGCTGCTCCCATCGGTATTCATTTTGCCACGAACATGTTTAATACATCCATCTGGGGATATGGAACATCGACTTTGGAAAACATGGGTCTGCAAAATGTTGTATACCGCCACACATTAGACATGCCATTTGCATTCTTTGGGATTTTTGTTATCGTTATCTCATATGTTGCTTTTCAATTATTCAAGCATAAAAGGAACCGTTCGTAAGGTTTCGGGAGGACTCATGACCAGAAGAAGATTGCCAGCAGAGGAAGCTAAAACAATCATTTTAAACCATGCTAAACAGTTATTTATCGAAAAAGGCTATGACCGAGCTACGATGGATGACTTATGTGCATTGACACAGATGAGCAAAGGAAACTTATACCATCACTTTAAAAATAAAGAGGTACTGTTTCTCCAGCTGCTTACTCAGCATACTGAACAAATGTCACAAAAATGGCTTCGTTTGATGGAGCATACTTCGTCCCCCAGCGAACAGCTGCTTGAAATGGCTGATTTATTCGGAAGAGACTGTGAAAGTCCATTAATCCAGGCGCTTGAAGAGTATTCCAGAACACTTTCTAGTGAATCCGAGTCATTGACTACATTAAAGGAGATCACAGAAGTAGCCTATACTGCAATTAGGCAGGTGTTGCAGACGGGGATTAATCAAGGTATTTTTATGAATGAGGACATCGAAACATTGAGCTTTGGGGTCATGTCAACCTTGGCTGGAGCAACCCAACTCTGCTTAACTAAGCCAAATCTAAGCGGGGATGAATACGCGGCTCTGCATGTCAAAGCGGTTAAGTTGCTACTAAAAGGCATTGCTATAGGTTGACCAGGGAGTCGTCACTATTCGGTTGTTTGTAGGATACAAACATTTTACCGAGTAGACGACTCTTTTTTTAGCCTTTTAATTGTCCACCAGCGCACTCAATTCTGCCCGAAATACATTCTGACCCTTTTGGTTATATGTACTGAGCAATACCGTCACCGTGCCATTCCCGGTTCGTCTCGGACGAAGTCCAGTGACTTCAGCGATAACGTGAAGTTCATCCCCTGGATAGACAGGTTTCAAAAATTGAATATGGTTCATGCCAGTGCCAGCGATAATATGCTCACCGTACACGCCAACATCGATCCATAGTCGGAACGTGACATTCAGGGTCTGCATGCCTGATGCAATCAGATCTCCGAAGCGTCCTTTTTTTGCTTTGTCCTCATCCAGATGCATATATTGCGGATCGTAAAGTTCGGCAAAATGAAGAATGTCCTCCCTCGTTAAGAGAACCGATCCGGTTTCGTAACGCTGTCCTAGTTTAAAATCGCTGAATTTCATGTTTGACCACTCCGATTTCTTTGGATTTACTTAGCATATATTAACATGCTTATGTTCAATCTCCCTAACCATTGAGATCAGAAATTTGGATGTTTGGTCCTATTTTAGATAGAATATGAGAAACGGGGAAGTACATTCAGGCATAAGTATAGAAACATGAGGCAGATGTGTATGGAAAAAAGAGGAGGCAAATGACATGGGCGTACCTACTTTTCTCGAAACAGGTCACATGGCCGAAGGGTTTCCCATTCGGTTAATTTATACAGGTGCAGAATTCAATTATGCGGCACATTGGCATGATGAAGTGGAACTTGTTATCGTGACTGGAAAACATGCACGAATCGGTGTAAATGAGCAAATATTTGAACTGAACCAAGGGGATATGGTTCTAATCAAGCCGGGGGACGTGCATTATTTTATGCCAGGCACCGGAAGGCTGACGATTTTGCTGTTTCGGCTTGAATTGTTAACCGGGAGCTTTACGAGTGAAGCGGAGATGCAAGAGCTGGGAACACTTTTGAATCAAACGTCCATCATTCCGTCGGGCAGTCAGTCCAACCCGGGTCCTTATATTGATGCGATTGCCGTGGAGAAAACAAATCAGAAACCCGGTTACCGCTGGCTTATGGTATCCCGGTTATATGATCTAATCGTCTTGTTACTACGTACCACGCCCCCGGCTTCACAAACGGATTCGTCGCCATGCTGGCCTTGCGTATCTTCCAAAAAGTTCGAGTTTCTCGAATCCGTATGCGAGTATTTGGAAGAGCACTATGCCGAGCCGATTAAGCTGGAGCAGGTGGCAGAACATATGAAGTTCAGTAAGTTCCATATCTGCAAACTATTCAAAGAAATCAAGGGCATCACGTTAATGGAATATTTGAATCATTTTCGCATTATTAAGTCGGAGTGGGCGCTTTTGTTTCGTCAGGAATCCATTTTGGAGATTGCGATCAGTCACGGATTCAACAATGTGAACTCCTATAATCGTCTTTTTAAAAAATACAATAACTGCACGCCGTCCGAATTTCGCAAACGTCATCGTTCCAATATCGCAAAATATCAAGGATGATTGACAATATTTGTGGAGAAAGCCACCGCTCAAATTCTTATACTCAAATAAATTGTAAGCGTTTCCTTTTTAGGGAGGGTACTTTTATGAAGAGATGGTTTAAGCGGTTTGTTGTACCAGTCACGCTGCTTGCAAGTTCTATACTCTTGCTCGTCGGTTGTCAGACAGGTGCATCCAATCAAGCGAAGCAACAGGAGATTACGGTCTGGAGTTTTACGGATGAGGCAGGCTATGCGATTGAGAAATTCGAAGAGAAGTATCCAGATATCAAAGTGAATTTCGTTAATATTCCAGGCAACTTTTACCTGACCAAGCTCAAATCAGCACTTCAGACCAGTTCCAAAGCACCCGACGTGTTTATGATTGAAAATGCAAATATTCGGGAACTTATTGATGTACCATATTTGGAAAATTTATCAGCTGCACCATACAATGCAAACGAGTTAATTAAGGAGCAGTACCCTTTTGTTCAGGCTAATGAGCAGGATAGTGAGGGGAACGTTCGCGCCATTGGATATCAAGGTACACCTGGTGGCATCTATTATCGCCGTGATCTGGCGAAGGAATATCTGGGTACCGATGATCCAGAGAAAGTCAGCGCCCAGATTGATACATGGGAGAAGATTTTTGCTATCGGAGAAAAGGTACAAGAACAAAGTGGCAACAAGGTACATGCACTGGCGAACTGGAACGGGATAGCCAACTCGTACGGTGGCATTCCTTGGGTGAAAGATGGGAAGCTCGTCATTGATCCTACGTATATGAAGGTGCTTGATCTGGTGCGTGAGGCAAGGGAGCGCCGTGTACTTGGTGAGTACGAGGATGGAAGTGCAGGTTATGCAGCCTCGATGCAAAAAGGTGAAGTGATGTTCTATCCTGCGGCGACTTGGGGATTGCAGTTTACATTCAAAGCAAACGCACCCGATACCGAAGGGTTATGGGGTTTGGCACACGGGCCTTCGTCCTTCAGTTCAGGAGGGACTTATATCGCGATGTATAACAAGAGTGATCAGAAGGATGCCGCCTGGAAATTCATTGAATTTTACAACTTTAATCACGAATTTCTGACGGGACTTGCCAAGGAGCAGGATTACTTTACGAGCAACATGGTCGTGAATGACCAGCTTGCAGACTCGCTGACTTCAGCCTATCTGGGTGGACAAAAGCATTTTGAATTTTTCTCAGAGGCCGCCAAGCAGGTTCCGGTGTATGAACGCACTAAATATGACGGTATCATCAGCAATGATATCTATCGAAACTTGCTGCAGTTGTATCTAAACGGCGATATTCAGACGAAGGAAGAAGTGGTAAAACGCATCAAACGTGACGTGCGCTTAAGGTTCCCGGAATTAGAGGTAGAGTAAGTTGAACAAATATGGTTACACAAGCACTCCGATGACAGAAGAGTCTTTCAATCGCTGTTATCCCCAGATTTTTCTGATTCCCTTTCTAAAGGGGGAAAATCCGGTGATAAAGGCGACCGCTTCGCTTTTCCAGCTTTCTTCTGTCCTCTCCGTTGATTGTGTAAACTCTTAGTTGAACTTACTAGAAGATAAATTAATAAGAGTAGTCATTTCCAGGTTGATGATTGGGGGACAGCGTATGTTTGCCAAAACAATTCGAAAAGACCATTACGGGTACTACTTTATTGCTCCTTTTTTTATCGTGTTTGCCATCTTTGGACTGTATCCGATTCTCTACTCGCTATATATCAGTTTCACGAATTTCGACGGGATCACCACGCCTGAGTTCGTCGGGATCGGTAACTATGTCGCGGTGCTTCAAGACCCGCTTTTCTACAAAACATTGTTTAATACACTCTTCATTTGGGGTGTATCGGTAGTACCACAACTGACGGTCTCCCTTGTACTTGCTTTTATTTTGAACGACAAGTTGTTAAAAGGACGGGATATTTTCCGGGCGGTATACTTCTTCCCTAACATCGTTACGGCTGCTTCGCTCGGTTTGCTTGTCAGTCTGATCTTTGATTGGCAGTCGGGTGGACTGAATCATTTTCTCGTGCAGACAGGGATAATTCAAGACCCGATCAATTGGAAAGATGACCCTTGGTTTATGCGGCTAATCGTGTCATCCATTCTGTTCTTCCAGTACTTTGGTTATTCAATGGTCATCTATCTGGCTGGATTACAAGGGATAGATCCAGCGCTGCAAGAAGCTGCACAAATCGATGGTGCCAAGAAAAAACATATTTTTCTGCACATCATCGTGCCGATGCTCAAACCTATTATATTGTTTCAGATTATTACCTCGATCATTGGGGGCATTCAGATCTTTGACCAGCCGTTTACGTTGACCAATGGTACAGGAGGGCCGGACCGTGCGGCAATGACCAGCATCATGTACCTATATAATGTAGCGTTCCAAAGTACACGTTTTGGTTATGGAGCTGCCATTGCATTTTGTCTGTTCATCATTATTATTCTGTTATCGGTTGCATCCTTCATCATGACCAAACGGAAGAGCCGTTCATAGGGAGGGAGAGATTGTATGCAAACTGCTAAAGTTGCCGCGCAGCGAGAGGCCGTAGTTCAACACCATGCGCTTCGTCAGCGGCTGACATTGGGGAAAATCCTCATTTATCTGTTTCTGATCGCCCTCGCTGTATTGTGTGTGATTCCGTTTTACCTGATGCTGATCTATTCTACACATAACAATGCGTCGATTGCTTCAAGCTTTACGTTTCTTCCGGGTGCGTTTCTGATAGACAATTATGTGAATATGGCTTCAAAAATCAACATTTGGCGTGGCTTTGCCAACAGTTTCTTTATCGCTGGCAGTTCTACTGTGTTGTCGCTGTATATCGGTGCTTTAACGGCTTATGGTTTTGCCAAGTTTAACTTCAAAGGACGCACCGGATTGTTTCTGTTTCTGCTCGCCACGATGATGGTTCCGGGTCAACTGGCGCTAATCGGGGTATACCGGTTGTTCAGTACGCTTGGCCTGCTGGACAGTTATGCGGCGATTATTTTACCCGCGGCGGCGAATGCCTTTAACGTATTTTTCATCAAACAGTTTATGGAAAGCAGTATTCCGGATGAGATCATTGAGTCGTCAAGAGTAGACGGTGCAAATGAGTTCAGGACGTTTAATCAGATTGTACTGCCCATCCTTGGGCCAGCGATCTCGGCTCTGGGGATTTTCACCTTTATCGGGTCATGGAATAACTTTCTGACACCACTCGTACTCTTTTTCTCCTTAGATAAGTATCCGCTACCCGTCTTGGTCGCTCTCGTTCAGGGCTACTACGGTATGGATTACGGATTGTTGTATCTGGGCGTAGCGATTTCGATATTGCCGATTATTGTTGTGTTCGCCGTATTTTCGAAGCAGATTATCGGAAGCGTTGCACTGGGTGCTGTAAAAGGATAGCTAATACACACAAT
This sequence comes from Paenibacillus cucumis (ex Kampfer et al. 2016), assembly GCF_019748695.1. Taxonomy (NCBI): domain Bacteria; kingdom Bacillati; phylum Bacillota; class Bacilli; order Caryophanales; family Paenibacillaceae; genus Paenibacillus; species Paenibacillus cucumis (ex Kampfer et al. 2016). The sequence continues at coordinate 178,428 of NZ_JACLIC010000020.1, forward strand.
CTGTGCAGTGGCAGTTAAATGTTAGTTTAGAAGAGAGTCGCTCACGGAGCGGCTCTTTTCGTCGTTCGGATTGCATATTTCTGGTGAAGGAAGCAAATGATATCTTTTACTGAGAATACTTGGACGAATCGGTGGAAAGGAGGTGGAGCCCATGAGTCAAAACAGTCAAAATACAAATACCAACTCAGGAACAAACTCAAACACGAATACGAACTCAAGTACCAATACCAACACAAGCACAAATAATAATACAGACTCCAATTCCAACTCAAGCACCACGGAACAACAGGATTCGAAGCAAGGTGCAGAGCGGTCAACCGAACAAAATATGAAACAGGATACAAAAGAAGAAAAAAGACAAGAACAAGAACAAGATCAAGATCAGCAAGAAAAAGAAAAAGAAAACGACGAAAACAGCGAAAACAGCGAAAAATCAAAACAGAATAATGATCAAAACGCGAAGAAAAATACGGATCAGGATTCAAACGAGAAAGAGAAAGAGAAAGAGAACAAAGAGAACAAAGAGAACAAAGAGAACAAAGAGAACAAAGGCAAGGATCAATCGGATCAAGAGGGACAATCGGATCAAGAAAAACAAGAAACGCAGCAGGACTTGCCCTTAACAGGAGATTTGGTTATTGATGAAGAGACATTACGCGCCGTATTTACGGACTGTTCCGATGTCATATTTCATTCATTCGAGACCGCGGGCTTCACCTCCGCACTATGTGTATATTGTGTGGGTTTATGTGATACGGAGCGGCTTGAGCGTCAGGTGCTAACGCCAGTTCAGGAGATTGGCATGGAGGCTGCTCAGGTTCCTCTATCTTCCGTAAAAACCGTTGAAACGTCGAAAGAGGCCGCAGAAGCGATATTGGCAGGCGAAGCACTTCTGTTACTGGAAGGCTCCAATGTCGCAACAACGTATCCGCTGTATAAAGCAGCTAATCGTTCGACAGAAGAGCCTCTAGCTGAATCAACGGTCCGTGGTGCAAGGGACGGATTCACTGAATCGCTCGCAACGAATCTTTCTTTGGTTCGTAAACGGCTCAAAACACCTGCACTAAAATTCCGAACACGCACCGTTGGAGAAAGCTCCAATACCAGCATTGCACTTGCGTACGTGGAGGGTATTATTGATGCCTCACTGGTGAAAGAGGTGGAGCAGCGACTGGATCGGTTAAGAGTCCGGGACATTCTGGAAAGTCAGTATATTGAGGAAGATATCATCGATCAGCGATTCTCTCCTTTTCCTCAGATGATTGCTACAGAACGTCCCGACGTGGTGGCCTCCAATCTGATGGAAGGGCGATTTGCGATACTGGTGGACGGAACACCGTTCACACTGGTCGCTCCTGTAACGCTGTTTTCCATGCTGCAGTCACCTGAAGATTACTATCAATATGTGTTTATGAGCGTATTCCTCCGCTGGTTACGATACGTATTTTATGTTTTGTCCTTGTTGTTGCCTTCGGCTTATGTCGCGATCACGACCTATCACCAGGAGATGATCCCTACAGTGCTGCTACTCAGTATCGCTAGAGCCAGAGAGGAGATTCCTTTTCCCGCACTTGTAGAGGCACTGATTATGGAAATCGCCTTTGAAGCGCTCCGGGAAGCCGGTGTTCGCCTGCCGAAACAGGTAGGTTCCGCGGTCAGTATCGTTGGCGCACTGATCATTGGACAAGCTGCAACCACGGCGGGTATCGTCTCCGCTCCGATGATTATTATCGTTGCGATCACAGGGATTGCGTCCTTTATGATCCCTCGTTACTCTGCTAGCATATCGACACGACTTCTTCGTTTTCCCATTATGATTTTGGCTGGAACGCTGGGCTTAATCGGTGTTATGTTGGGCATCATTTTGATCGTCATTCATTTGAGCAGTCTTCGCTCATTTGGTGCGCCGTATCTGTCTCCGGTTGCACCAACGAATGCCAAAGGGTTGAAGGATCTGTGGTGGCGTCCAGCACCTTGGAACAAGCCGCGATAGGGATTAGATTGCATAAAGGATGTAGGAGAGGGCGGGAAGATTCATGTTAACTGACCAAGGAAGAATATCGGAGACACAGCTGGCGTTCATGATCTTCCCGGCTGTTATTGCCACTGCGATCTTGTCTGTACCTGGAATTACAATGCATTATGCCGGACATGATATGTGGTTATCTCCTATTATTGGATCGGTTATAGGACTTGCCGCCATTGGTATATCACTTGGACTAGCACGGATGTACCCCGGAAAATCGCTCATTGAATCCAGTGTGCTCGTGGCTGGTCTCATTCCAGGCAAGCTAGTCGGACTTATTTATATTTTGTTCATGCCTCATCTAACCGGGCTGATTATAAGAGAATATGGTGAGTTTATCGCCAATAATGCACTTCCGCGCACACCGATGTTTGTAATCATGGGCACGATGATGCTCGTTTGTGCGATTAATGTCAGACTTGGCATAGAAGTGGTTGGCAGGACAGCCCAGGTTTTTGTAACACTGGTCATGGCTATGCTGGGTCTCGTCTTCGTACTGCTCATTGGGGAATTGCACCCGTCAGAATTGTTTCCTTTTATGGAAAATGGGCCGATGCCTGCCGTCAAAGGAGCGCTCGCTCCTGCCGCCTGGTTCAGTGAATATATCGTAATTGCCTTTCTCCTGCCGTATGTAAATCGCAAAAAAAGAACCGCTCGTGTGATGCTAGGCTCTTTATTGACAACAACGATAGTGATGACCGTTATTAATGTGGTTTGTCTCTTTTTAATTGGAGATTTGACAGATACGTTTGTTTTCCCGGTGATGATCGCTGCCCGGTACATTACGATTGCAGACTTTCTACAACATATTGAATCCCTCATAATTGCGGTGTGGATCTTTGGTATGTTTGTGAAGGTTTCCGTATTTCTATATATATCTGTGACGTCCACAGCGGAATGGTTCGGTCTGAAGGATTACAAGCCCCTAGTGAGCCCGCTTTCTTTTCTCTGTATGATTTTTTCGTTTTGGGTAGCTTCGAGCAGTTCGGGGTTATCCAGTTTGGTAAGTCCTTCAGCCAATTTGTATACGATCGCCGTTTTACTGGTTCTTCCAGGGGTGACTTACGGGATAGCTTGGGTGAAAAAGGGGTGGGCTTATGTGCGAAAAAAACGTACGGATGGCTGATCCCATGAAAAAAAGAATGATCTCTGCATGCAATACTTGGCTTCTTATCTGTTTTTGTTGCACATTACTCACGGGATGCTGGGATCGGATTGAGATTAATGATCTCGCGATAGTACTGGCAACCGGAGTGGATTACAAAAATGATCAGATCGAACTGACATCACAGATCTTTATTCCCCGTAAAGCTGGGGGAGGAGACAGCACGGGGAGTGGAGGCAGTCCAAGCGGGGTAACACTAACTCGATCGGCTGAAGGTCATACCATTGCAGAGGCTTTGAATCGCTTGCAACGGAAAGTGCCGAGAAATATGTTTTGGGGACACTGCGAAGTAATTGTGATTAGCGAAGACGCCGGAAAAAAAGGCATACGCGAATTTATCGATTTTTTCCTTCGATACCCCCAGATCAGGGAACATGCTTATGTTTTTTCAACACCTGACCCTGCCAAAAACATTCTTGCCTTGCTGGACCCATTGGAACGAAGCTCTGCGGAATCTTTGCGTGAGATGGCCAATATGAAACTAGGTACACGGATAACCGTTCTGGAACTCGCTCAATCCATTGAAGGCCCTAACCAATCTGTCATTTTGTCCCGTATGTTGACTCTTGCACCTGACGAGGGACAGGATAAATTAACAACGACGCCATATATCAAAGGACTAAGTCTTTATAAGGGCGATAGGTTTAATCGGAGTGTACAGGAGCCGTTAACCGTTGGCATTTTAATGCTTGCTAATGAATTAAACAACATCATCATGCCTGTAAATGTAGAGCCTGAGAGAGGTTCCTTTTCGATCCAGCCGCTAGAAGTGAAGACGATTTTGAAGCCGAAAATTTCGGGTTCACAGTGGAGCATGCAGGTGGATGTACAGGCAAGGGGAGAGGTGTTGTTGAATACAACCAACGGGGATCTCACAGATCCTGCTGTGTTGAAAAAGCTGGAGGAAACCTGGGCGTCACAATTGAAAGACATGGCAGAGTCGGCCCTTCGATTATCCCAGCGAGAGATGCGAACGGATCTGTTCAAGTTCGCGGTGGAGTTCCGCAGATATTATCCGAAACAGTGGAAGGAGCAGGAGAAGAGATGGGAGCAGATCTACTCTGAGCTTGATGTGGATATCCAGATTCATGCGCAGGTTGTACGTACAGGTAAATCTGCCGGGCCTCAGGGCATCCCGGATGAGCAGGGGAGATGAGCGATTAACTGTGGAAGTAATGCCATCACTCATGGGGATACGAGATATGATAGACAGAAGGTGATAAGTTATGAAAATTGCTTCTATGTTAGGTATTCTGTTGTTAGCCGGAACGATCATCTATGTGGAATGGAAACATAGCGAAGAAAAAAAAGTCCGGATGATTACAACAGGAGTCAGCGCTATCAGTGCGGTCATTGGCATGGTCCTGTTATTTGATCCCCAGTTGCCGGGACCGGGTGTGATCATTAAACTGCTGTTTGGCGGTATAGATAAGGTCATGAAATAAGAAGAGAAGGTGATGAAGTACACAAAAAAGCACGTTCCTTGTACAGTCAGTCAAGGAGCGTGCTTTTTCCTGCTTATTTTGAATTAGATTATGAAGTTCAATATAGCTATGAAAAGGTAGCTTTATTCTTCCTTAATTACCGATGCTTGCACAGCAGATTGCATATCAGCGCTGTACGTGCGGAATAGGCCAAGCCGCCAGAAGGCTGCACCCTTCAGATCGTAACGCTTGGCAAGTCCGAGCTTGTCCCCGACAGATGCAGGTGTCTCACTATTGATGTTGATGCCAAGCAAAATCTTTTCTTTGGGCACTCCTGCCTTGAGTGCGAGTGCAATTGCCTGATTGACCAGACTGTTCGGCTCCGCAACTTGAGCTTTGGTTCCTGCAGGATTATATTGGTAGGCCATAATGATAAGGTCATCCGCCAGCGTAGCCAGTGTTTTGTAATCATACCCTTTGTAGGCGCTATTGAGCGGAGGAACAGCCAGAGAGATGGCGATCTCTTGAGGTAGCGATTCCCTTAGCTGTTTCACATACTGATTCAGCAATTGTTGTTGCTCTACAGCGTCCAGTTTGAAGCCGAGTCCCTCAAAATCAAGCACAACCCCACCAAAGCCATACTCCTGAATGGCTGCTTGAATGCCTTCAATGGATTTTTGCCTTAAAGTGCTGTCACCCAGTACTTTAGTTAGCTCGCCATTTCCATCCAGCGCATACACCATCAAACTGGGCTGGATTTGTTGACTTGCCGCGTCAGCTACAATGGATTTAGGGGTTACTTCACCCGCGGCAGCAGGAACCTGATATTCTTTCCCTTCCAGTGTAAACGTACCATCCCGGTCAATGCGGCTCCATCCAAAAGCAACCGAATTCATAGAAGGTAACAGATCGATTTCATGGTAGGCTTTTACGGCATAGAACGCTCGGAGATGCATTTCACGTTGAGGTGATACCATAGAGACGGTTCGTGTAGCCTGATCCCAGCCTGTACGGACATCGAATTGGCTACTGAATGAACTCAGCGGAATAAGTACACGTCCTTCCCGTTGCACAGGTGCGGCAGGGAGATTCACTTTCTCTCCATTTACAGTAGCTGTCTTGCTTCCAACCTGAAGAACAACTTTCGTTGTTTTTCCTTTGGATGTGTTCACCGCGGTCATGGTCTGTGTTTTGTTGTTCCAGCTAATACCAATGCCGAGTGCTTCTCCGACCGTCCGGAATGGAACATAGGTTACTCCTTTATCAATCCGGGGTGCTGCATCGAAGGTTAAGGGTACATGATCCAATTGAACAGAGATCGCAGGGGCTGCTTGAAGTTTTTGGGATTGAGTTGCAGGTATACTGCCCATCATGGATATTACCATGGCGGCTGCCACAGCGATTTTCCCAGTACGTTGTATAAACATAAATAGGTGGACCTCCAGGCGTTGTGGTTTGGCGTAAATCTACCAAACTAATGAAATTTGGCAAATCTATCATAACAAAATTTTCATATTGTTCCAATACAAGAAAACATAGAATCTGCATAACACAAGCTGAATGGAAAGTATAGTGGAGTATATGGTGTGAAAGGAGTGTGACTCTTTGCCGAACTCTACAGGGTTTATCTACAATCCAACTTCAGGTCCTACACAGTCTACACAAATTATCGTCACTTGCATTAACGATTCGTTGAATGCTCCTGTCAGTGTTGAATTGGAGGTATTCAGGTGGGATACAACTCAATTGACTCGGATTCCTATTGGTCATGATTTAGTTGAAATCTTGCCGCAAGCAACAAGGACTTTCATCTATCCGTTGATTAATGCTGCGTTTTTTGAAGTTCAAAGTGATTTCTTTAGCGCAACCAGTACGGTAATCCATGTCTATGGCGTTGATTCTACGGGTCAGATTATACAGCGCATTCTACAATCTGAAATGACGTTAATTGACCGATTCACCAATATCCCTTAGAAGAAAAGAGGTGAAGAGAATGGCCGTTGTAAATATTACTGGTGCTTTGGCGGGAAATCAGTTTGAACCCTCTATTGCAGTAAATATTTTAAATCCTAATATTATGTGTGTTGTTGCTGTAGATACCAGTACGGGACCAACGTTAACAGGATTTTATCGCTCCATCGACGGTGGAACGACATGGTCCACAACGGTGCTTCCGCAACCCGCAGGCTATTCGGGGGCGGAAGCACCAACCATCGACTATACGTTTCCGAGCACTTTTATCGTCACGGTGCATGTGTTTAACGGGATTAATGACGGGACCATTGTAAGTTATACTTCATTTGATGACGGTGCAACTTGGCAGCCGCCTGTCATTGTACAATTAGGATTTGGAACAATCGTGCATAATGATGAACCTTTCATTGCTGTAGATCGCTCTCCTGGCAGTCCATATCGAGGCCATGCGTATGTAGGTTATACACCGCTTGCAACAACTTCTTCTGCTATTTTTACTCAAAGATCTGTTGATCAAGGAATCTCGTGGGAACCCCCGGATCGACAATCGAGTCCTCGTGGAATCCATGACCGGGCAGCTTTGGCCGTTGGCTTCTCCGGTGAAGTCTATGCAGGTTATATCATTACAGGGCCAGCCAGCCCTTCGGCATTGCTACGCATATCGTATGATGGGGGAATCAATTATCAACCGCCCATAGAACGGCAGTCTACGTTCATATCTTCCGTTGTGCCGGCGCCATCGCCGCTCCCTGTTCCGAACTATAATTTTCGAGTGCAGACCAATCTGAGTTTGGCAGCAGACATATCCATTGGACCGAACAGCGGTACCGTTTATGCCGTATGGAATGACGCTCGCGCGGGGTATACCGATGTTTTGCTTTGTGAATCTCCCGATGGACTTCTTTGGTCAGATCCAATAAGCATTACTAGCGCACCGCCAGGTACACAGAACTTTTTTCCTGCCATCACGGTGTCTCCATTTGCTGGAACCATTCGGGTAATCTATTACTCCAATCAAATTGACGGGTTCCTGCTTGATGTTTTTGTTGCCGAGTCCTTTGATGGCGGAGCAAGCTTCAGTAATCGCCGGCTAACAACGACCTCCTTTAATCCGAATGGTGTCTCCCCAGTGCCAACCGTTCTAATCGGTGACTATATTACAGCAGCTACATATGCTCCGGATAACCTGGCTGCCGTGTGGATGGCTACTACACCTCCGACAGGTAAGCTGGATGTTTATTTCGGAAATTAGCTGGACATATAAAAGCCCCAAACGTGTAATCTACAATGCAGATGTAGATTACACGTTTGGGGGCGCTAAGGATTACATACGAGACCTTAATCTTAAACGTTAATCCGAAACGATAAATCCGTCGAAGCTTTCAGGACCTACCCGGACCGTACCAAGCAGATTGGTACTGATAAAAGCGGTGTAGGTGATTTGCGGAGTTACAGGCGGATTATAATCATTGGCGGAAAAAATGATGACTTCAGGTACAAGCAATCCGTTCAGACCATACGTGTGATTGGCTGAATATATGAGAGGATCTGTCGCAACCGTGCCACGGACAATCGTAATTCGGACTTGGAAGAGAGCGAGTGGAAGCTGAACTGTAATCGTTCCTTTCATAGAAACTCTTGGATTAAGACCTGCCCCAGCAGTTAGTAACCCGATTTGTGCAAATAATGTAGGTGTATTGATGACAGGAATAGGAATGGCAATGGAATTAAATGTAGCTGCATTCAATGACACCCTTGCATCAAGTAATTGGGTCATGTGATATTCCTCCTTCACATTCAGATAGAATACTATATTCAATGAGGTCACATTCGCATGGACGAGCGCTCAGGACTAGCCAAATTAGGAAAGTTAGATGGAGTATTAAAGCAATTTTGAACGTATGTTTTGACACATTAAGAACGAAATGAGAAAATACCTTTCTATGATATGAAGAAAAAACAAATAATTTGAAGTTGGAGGCATAACGAGATGAACCAGCGTTTTAAAATAACGAGATCGATGCAGGAAAACAATCCGGAACAACATATTTCTTTGGAGGAGTGCAGCACATATTTTGCTACCAAGCCGGAGTTTACTTACTCCACAGTGCTAAATATCGTTGGCGCGGAGAGCACGATGACCATTGAGGGTGACTTTTTTATGTGGGAGCATGAAGGACAACAATACCCATTCCGATTGTATATGGGGGAGTTGTACGTTGCTATTTCGAATGAAGCGATTGTTCCGGTTATGATGGAAGCGGCATCGCAGCTGCATGCGGATATTGTAGAGGGATAGTTTTCTCGTGCTCCGAGTCGTACGATGAGCCAGGCTGAAAGAGGAGAACCTCTGTATTTCGACAAAATAATTAGCAGTAAACATCATACTCCATTGGTTAAATGAGACTAAAATACCATTTATTTTACAATTTTTAAATTGTAAAATGTGGATATTCCATTTACAGGAGGATGATCTGATTGAGAAGGTTAAGACCACTGCTAATTGTTTTGATGAGTGCGATTTTTGCTTTTGCTTTACCAGGAATTGGGCAGAGTACGACAGCTTCTGCTGCCACTGCGCGGACACCCATTGTTTTTGTTCATGGATTGACAGGCTCGGACAGTAATTTTGCCTTAATTGAAAGGTATCTGCGCGGTGAAGGATGGTCGAATAATGAGCTATTTGCCATTGATCTCCCGAGCAAAGCAGGGAATCAATTGTTGAATTCTGCGGCGATAAGCCGATTTGTGGACGATGTTCTTCGCCAAACGGGGCATTCCAAAGTTCATATCGTTGCACATAGCATGGGTGGAGCTAACAGCCTGTACTATATATTGAATCGCGGTGGCATAGATAAGGTGGATAAATTGATTACGCTGGGTGGGGCGAATCGGTTGACAACGAACAGCGCACCAAGCGGCATTAAAGTTACCTCAATCTACTCCACCAGCGACACCATTGTTTCGCCTCTTTTATCCAGACTGGACGGGGCAAACAATATTTCCGTTAGTCTGGTAACTCATATCGGATTGCTCTATAACTCAAGGGTAAATGCATTGATTAAGGCCGCACTCATCGAATAGCTGTGGTTGAAGAACTTATATACTCATCCTATATTAGCGGTATTAACAAGACTGACCACTCCTGGTCAGTCGTTTTTTTTTTGTTCAAGAGTAAGGTGGTGCTTACAACCAAGGAAGTGGAAAGATCAAAAAACAACCAAAGGATGGAACAAGGACGCATGATCACGTCGTTGTTCTTTTTACGTTTGCATTTCAGGGTAGTGTAAATGCTTTTCAATCCATTCTTAACGATCTGAGCGTGATAAGATAGTATATTAGAATGAATAAAAACGGTTTGTGTTCGAGAAAGGCGGGATGAAATGTATCAGGTAGCGATATGTGACGACGACGAGCAGCAACGAGAATTGATGAGACATATGCTGACAGCGTTCTCGCTCAAAACCAATATCGAGTTTCATATCACCATGTTCAGTTCAGGAGAACAACTCCTGGCTCATTATAAGGATCAGAGAGAGACGTTTCACCTGCTTATTCTGGATGTAGAGATGGGTGGGTTGAATGGCATACAGACGGCACAGGAAATCAGAAAACTCAAGATCATGGATGTGCAGATCATGTTTTTGACCAGTTATCCCGAGTATATGGTTCAAAGTTTCGATGTGATGACGTTCCAATATTTGATCAAACCGATTCAAGAGGCTGTGCTGGAAGAGAAGTTGATCAAACTGCATCAGTATTATCAAGCTATGGATAAAAAGTATCTGGTGATTAAATCAGATTACGATGATTTGATGTTGAAATATGAAGATATTTTATGGATTGAGGTAATCAAAAGCCTCACGGTTAAAAACAAACTAAAGGTAATTACTCGTGATAACTCTTATGAAACGAAAGGTATTCTATCGGCTTATGCTGCAACGCTGACAGAGCATGGTTTTATGCAAATTCACCGATCCGTGCTTATTAATCTAATGCATGTACACAAGTTCACGGGGGCACAAGTCACGATGCTGGATGGAACCTCTCTGCCGATAGGTCGTTCCAAAATCAAAGAAGTCAAGGATACGTATACCAAATATATGATCATGAGGGTTCAATAAAATGAATATTTTGCATCTAGTACCCGTCATTTTGTTGACCCTGCTCATGACCTTTCAAGCCAATTATTACTTTGATGCTGTGCTGGGAAAATCCAGACGTAAACCTCGCAGAACGATTTATTTTGTTGTGTTTGTCCTGCTCAATTTCTTTTATTTGGCTACGCGATTACCTTCTTTTCTTTCGACCTTGCTTGCATTGATTTTTATCTTCACTCTGGCACAATCCTACCGGGTAGAATTAAAACTGAAGATTATGTTTACGGTTATGTATGCAGCGCTGTTAACCACGGTAAATATCATTTCAGTTTATGTTTTTAGTGTGATTGACGGCATCGACTACCTGAAAGTGCCTGTCTATGGCCCGGAAGCGATATGGTTGTTCTCCAAAGTTCTGCTGCTAGGATGCAGCATTATGTTTGTTGTGATCCCCATTGTTCATCTCATTGCCAAACGCAGGAGCTTCCGGGTGCACCATAGGTCTTATCTTTTATTTTTGATCGTTACTGCGATTACGGTGTACCAGATCAATGTCATTTCAATATATAGCGAAAAAAATATCTTTTATATTTTTTCGGTGCTGGGCTCCCTTTTTCTAAACGTATTTATTGTGTATGTGTTTGATAATATCGTGGAGAAGGCGCATCTCGCTCATGAAAATGAACAATTGCAGCGGCAGATGGATTACCAGGATGCCAACTACGAGAAGACCGTGCACAGTTTCAAAAGCATTAAAAGTATTATCCACGATATCAATCAGCAGTTTCTATATATCGAAGAGTGTGTGAAACGTAACGAACTTGCGGCAGCAACAGAGCATATGCATGTTACGATGAACACCATTGAGCATGCGTACCAACGTGTGAATAGCGGTAATCTGGTCATTGATGCTCTCGTTACAAATACGCTAACCGTCGGGCAGGCAAACGGCATTCGAATCGATACCCGCATCAATCTCCATTCTCAACACATAGGCATTGAGCGTTATGATTTGTGCGTGGTGCTCGGAAATATTCTAGACAATGCTGTTGAAGCATCCAAGAAAGTACGGGTCGCCGAGGATCGTTATATCGTAGTATCTATTCATTCTACAGCTTCTGCTCTGGTAATCCAGATTATGAACCATACCGCCCAACCGGCAACGGATCTGAAAAGTGACAAAACGGATTCAGAATTTCATGGTTTTGGCCTGACCAATATATCCAGAATATGTAGCAAATATGGAGGACATATGACCATTGAGCAAGGACAAGGGTCTTTTAACAATATGGTCGTTCTTCCTTACAACACAAACAACGTCTGAACTGTCGTTCAGGGGTTGTTTTTTTCCATTCGGGGTTCTTTTCCGCAGGCCACGTCTTTGCCAGGTATGATGAGTTCATTCAAGTATATCGATCTGAAGGAGGAAATCTGAATGAAAAGGATAATTACGGTTTTATGTGCGTTTATGCTTGTCATCATGCCTGTAGCAGATGTTAAAGCTGAGGCGACAGAAAAGCAGACAACCCAAGCGAAAGCTAAACAACTCGCTGACATGCTGGTTCAGAATTATGGCGTCACAAGTATGCAATATGCGATTATGGACAAAGGTGAAATGATTTTATCTGACGGTGCTGGATTTCATGATAAGGCGAGCCAGAAAGCCGTGGACAAAGATACCATGTACGGTATAGGCTCCGTAAGCAAAATGGTGGTGACAACTGCGGTCATGATGTTGGTCGATTCTGGTAAGGTTGACCTGGACCAGCCACTTACTACGTATATTACCGATTTCAAAATGGCAGACCCCCGCTATAAAGAAATCACACCGCGTATGTTAATGAATCATTCATCCGGGTTGTACGGTTCGCAGTATGGAAACAGCATTCTTTTTGATGATAACGACACACGCAATCATGATGAACTGCTGATCAAACTTCAGGCCGAACGTCTCAAGTCTAGACCCGGGGAATACTCCGTTTATTGCAATGATGGCTTTCAATTGCTGGAGATTCTAGTTGAGCGCGTGAGTGGGCAAAGTTACAGTAAATATGTGGAACAGTCTATCAGCAAGCCGTTGCAACTTGGTTCTACGAAGACACCACTGGATTCTTTCAATAGAGACAAATTAGCTGGAACCTATTGGCCAACTTTTAAATCAAAGATGCCTGTTGAAAATGCCAATATCATCGGTACGGGTGGCATTTATTCAACGGCTGAGGAGTTAACGCAATTTGCTGAGGTACTGATGGGTAACCGCCCGGATCTTCTATCCAAGGCTTCGGCTAAAGCGATGCAAAGTCCAGAATATCGCAAAGGCATATGGGTGTCTGACGAAATCAATTCGTTCAACTACGGACTCGGCTGGGATGCAGTAGAACTTGCTCCATTCAGTGAGTATGGCATTAAAGCACTGACCAAGGGCGGCGATACGATCATGTATCACGCTTCATTAATTACGATTCCAGAGCACGACATATCCATGGCTGTGTTATCTTCAGGTGGATCTTCTGTTTTTGACCAGATGTTTGCCTCTAAAGTGTTGCTGGAAGTACTGAAGGAACAGGGCATTATTGACAACATTAAACCGGATCGCACCTTCTCTGTCCCAGTCCAGACCGAGATGCCTGCTGAGTTGAAAGATTACTCCGGTTTGTATGGGACCGTTGGTGCAACAACGGAGATTAATATTCAAGACGGAGCATTCACCTTACCAGCTATGCTGGGCGGACTAATTGCTGAACAAAAGTATGTGTATACAGGTGACGGGTATTTTACCGGCAAGGACGGAAGCGTGAAGGTGAGTTTTGTAAAGGAGCGGAACGCCAAGACCTATGTTAAAGTCCAAGGATATCTTAGCTTGCCGGGACTGGGACAGATGGGCATGAGCACGTACGATTATCAAAAGCTGGAGCCTAACAAGCTGGATGCAGTTACCCAAGAGAAGTGGGCTGCACGGAACGGTGTGAACTATTTTGCGCTGGACGAAAAAATCACATCGCTCTTCTACCTGGTTCCATCACAGCTTATTAAAAATTTTAAGGTCAACGCAGAGCATGGCTATGTAAATGGGACGCAAATCAAGGATGTCAATTATGCCGTTAATGTTGCGGAGATTCCAGTCATGAATGGCCGAGATGCATTCGACTTGGAATTAATGATGAAAAAAGATGCTGAGATTCTCACGCAGAACGGACAGCAGTACATCTCGGAAAAGGCGATTCGGCCTATTTTCAGTGGGAAATCAGGAATTGCGACTATACCAGCTAACGGTCAAGCTCGATGGTATGCGATTGACGGGAAATCAGCTGAAAAAACGATAACGGTGGATTCTCCTAAGCACGGCGGTTATGCGGTTTATGATGATCAAGGTCAGGCGCTACAGTTCTCTATCGCGACTGGTGAACAGTCCACGAAACTTCCGAAGAAAGGCTTTATCGTATTTGGAGGTAACGCCGGTGATGTTTTCCACATTCGTCTGAAATAAAGAGAATAGAAATGGTTAAATGTTTCAGTACATTTAAATATATGTATATGGATAAAGCCGCCGAATGGCGGCTTTTTTGTTCATCCTGATGGCGAATGAAGATCAATGGTGAATTTTCAGGATAGACGTTTTAAGGGGCATGATTTGACTTCGAGTTTACTCTAGGGTGTAGACTGATTATAGAAGTCCTAATAGGGATAAATACTATAAGCAGTTACAAGTGCAAATATGAAGGAGCTGAGTCAGATGAACATAAACAAAGAGACAAGAACAGTTCAGCATAACATACATTCAGGTTTTGACAAGAGTAGTACAGCGGATGAGGTATTAAACGGACTGGATCTGTCAGGGCATCTCGCTTTAGTGACAGGCGGATATTCCGGTCTGGGATTGGAAACAACACGTGCATTGATTCGAGCGGGAGCACACGTTGTTGTGACTGCGCGCAGACCAGATGTTGCCCGTGAAGCTCTGGCTGATCTTGAGAACGTGGAAGTGGACGAGCTTGATTTGGCTGACTTGTCCAGTGTTGCTGCATTTGCGGAACGTTTTCTTGCAAGTGCACGCAGTATTGACATGTTAATCCTGAATGCAGGTATCATGGCCTGTCCAGAGACCCGGATTGGTCCGGGATGGGAAGCGCAGTTTGCTACGAACCATCTGGGACATTTCGCGCTAACCAATCAATTGTGGCCTGCGCTGGTCAGTGAAGGTGGAGCCCGTGTCGTTTCGCTTTCCTCTGCAGGACATCATTTCTCCCCAATCCGCTGGCATGATATTCATTTTGAACAGGGATACGAGAAGTTTCCGGCATACGGTCAGTCCAAAACAGCGATCAGCTTATTCACGGTAGAACTCGACAGACTTGGCAAGCAGCATGGAGTTCGTGCATTTGCTGTACATCCGGGTGGAATCATGACTCCATTACAGCGTTATATGCCCAAAGATGAGATGGTTGCTCTCGGTTGGATTGATGAATCCGGCAACGTGGCTAATCCGGGGTTCAAATCACCGGAGCAGGGTGCAGCAACCCAGGTGTGGGCTGCGACTTCTCCCAAGCTTGAAGGCATGGGCGGTGTGTACTGTGAAGATTGCAATATCAGTGAGATGGCTCCCGAAGATGGCGGTTTTTACGGCGTGAAGCCATATGCGATTGATGCAGAACAGGCGGAGCGCTTATGGGCGTTATCTGCTGAATTGACAAAGACGGATATTCCGGATAACGATCGTGGATGAAGCGGACTTCTATTCAGAAGATAGAGAAGTTTAAGAATATGTGTTAGAATGTTCAAGCGCTGCGGGTGATAAATCCGCAGCGCTATTGCTTTTTTTGATGCCGTACAATCTGAAAATGGTTGTTCATGTATAATTTAACTTGTATTCAAGTATCTATTCAGTAAACAGGCGAATATCATGATAGTATACGGTTGAATTTCATCGGCCTGTAAAGGGAAATATAAGGAAATATAAGTTGAACTATTTATTTACACATGAACGAAGAGGACAGAAAAAACCTGAAAAAGCAAAGCGGTCGCCTTTATCAGCGGATTTTTTCCTTTGGAAAAGGGAATCAAAAAAATCTGGGGATAACAGCGATTGGAAGGTTATTCTGTCATCGGAGTGGATAGTGTAAATTCTTTGGTTCAACTTATATAGATTGTCATTGGAGTGTGTTTCGATTTACAATGTAGGAATCATGTTCTTTTTGAAGAACGCAGGGAGAGAAAATCATGAATATTTTTGAAAATCACATACCTAACGAAAAAGTAAAATTTAATGAACCGCTAAAAAATCATACGTTTATCCAAATTGGAGGCAAGGCCGATATTCTCGTGCATCCAACGACGGTGGAGGAGATTACCAAAGTGGTTGAAATTGCGAACAGCCATCAGCTGCCGCTGACCGTTATTGGTAAAGGCTCCAACGTTATTATTAAGGACGGAGGCATCCGGGGAGTCACGATTTCGCTTAGCCGCTTCGATCAGATCGAAGTCAGTGGAACACGTATCATGGCACAGAGCGGCTCCGATATTATTGACGTATCCAGAGCCGCTTTGGCACATAGCCTGAAGGGTATGGAATTCGCCTGTGGCATTCCTGGCAGTACAGGAGGCGCTCTTTACATGAACGCTGGCGCTTACGGCGGTCAGATCGCGGATGTCATTGAAAAGGCGACGGTCATTACCCGTGAAGGCAACGTTGTTGTTATCCCTCGTGAAGAGATGAAGCTGAGTTACCGCAACAGTCTTTTCAAGATGGATCATTATATTATTTTAGATGCCGAGTTTACGCTTAACGAAGGGGATCAGGAGGAGATCTCTAGCAAGATGAAGGAATTAACGTTCCTGAGAGAATCGAAACAGCCATTGGAATACCCTTCTTGCGGAAGTGTGTTCAAACGTCCAGAAGGACATTTTGCCGGTAAACTAATTCAGGATTGTCAATTGCAAGGCACTCGCATCGGTGGGGCTGAAATCTCGACTAAACATGCTGGATTTATCGTGAATGTGGATCACGCCACTGCCAAGGATTATGAGGATCTGATTCAGTTTATTCAGAAAAAGGTGTGGGACACGTTCCAGGTGGAATTAGAAACTGAAGTGATATTCCTTGGAGAATATTAATTCAGGCACAGTTTATGAAGACTGGGGTACTAAAGCACGTGTAAGCCATGACTAGAATATGAGTCGTTAATAAGATGGAGCCGCCATATGGCGGCTTTTTTGCTATATCTTATAAGAAGCGAAAAAACGATTATGATAATTTTGGTAATATTAGATGGGTTTATATGTTATATTGTTAATTTATCTGTTTTCAAGAAGGAGGCTCGAACATGAGTAAAGAAAAAGGAATGACTCTCAATATTATAGTCGCAACGATAGCGCTCTTAGTACTCTCAGTGATATCCGTAAACACATATATGTATTTAAAAGAAAAACCGGGTGGTCTGGCGGATCAGACATTGTCCAAAGCTATGGGGCTGGACGAAACCATGTCGATTCCGATCGGCAGTACGCCAGAGGATGCAGTTCAACAATTAAGAGCGTCGACTCCTAATGTCCGTGTAGTTCATCAGGAGCCTGTGGACGACGGTATGATCGTGTTTACGCAGAGAACGAACAGTGAAGCATCAAGTAATATGCAGCTGGAGTACGTACGAAAAAATAGTTTTGGCTGGAAGTGGGTGTGGGGCGGAGGTTATGGAATAGGAGACATAGATCCGTCTGAGTATGCATTGTATTATATGAACTTACCGAAGCTTGAAGGGATAGAAACTCCTTTTCCAATGGTGTTTGGTACAATCGAGCATCCGGGTATCCAGCGTGTAACTGCTGAAACAGAACAGAACGGCTCCATGTCCATTACTGAAGCCAAGTTGATCAGAACAGATATGGAAGAGTATATCTGGTTTGTGATGCTGCCTTCATCGGAGGGTACACCCTATACCATTAAAATATATGATGAAGAGGGAAAACAAGTGGGCAGCAAACAAAATGAAATGGTAAACGATAGCGGATCATTGACGCTGGGGAAAAGGTCAGCGTCAATGTGATCCGGACATGTTCTTCTTTAAATTATTTTGCTGTGCGATTGGCTTTCACGTGTTTGAGCTGAGCGACGATGATTACACTGATAATAACCAGTAGAAACCATGAACTGATCTTGCTGAAGCTCACCAGTTGCCAGCTCTCATGTTGATCCGGATATTTCCAGCCATTGAAGAAGGTAGCGATATTTTCTGCCAGCCAGATAAAGAAACCTACGATAATGAAAGCAAGAGACAATGGCATACGGTAGGTTGTATGGCGCACCCGGTAGATAATCCACGTTTTCCAGAAGACAACAAAGACAAGGGCTGTCAGCCACCAGCGAAAATCCGGGATAAAGTGGTGGGTGAAAAAATTAAGATAGATTGCTGCGCCGAGTAACATGGAGGGAACCATGCCCGGCCAGCCGGTCATATCCATACGCAGTCTTCGCCAGATCTGACACATGAAGCTGGCTACACTGGCGTACATAAATCCGCTGTAAAGCGGAACGCCAAATATTTTGCTGTATGCGGGCTCCGGGTAAGACCATGATCCCATATGTACTTTGTAAATTTCGAGTAAGAGACCGATTACGTGGAATACGCAAATAACCTTGATTTCGTCCAACGTTTCCAGTCCAGTGCGAAACATCAAATATTGAACAGCAAGCAGAATAAGCAGAATGGCATCATAGCGGTGGATAAAAGGAAATGGAATGATCGTTGAAAGAGCCAGTGTACCGAAAATGGCTACGGGAAAAATGCAGCTCATGGCCTGATGATAGCCAAAATGCAATAACTGAATGATTGATTTCATAGGAAGTAGCTCCTTTTGACACTTCTGATCTGGAGTAAATTTGAGTGTGCATGATCACTTATATTAATCTAATCGATTTTGTCCCATTTGAAAAATAGAAAAAAATAAAGAAGAAAGTTCATATTTTTGTCTGTCATTTTATGCAACTGAGCAGCTTTAAATGTATATTCTTTGATGCATATGATAAAATGGAGTTCATACTTTACAAGAAACAAGGAGGCCGTCATGCAACTGATACAACCACAAGATATCCAGCTTCGGCTCGATCGCCTTGTTGATCAGGATGTATATATGCATCTTGAGATGACAACGGGCGCTTACGCTCAACATTACGATAGTTCACGGCATCCGGCTTCAGCTTTTATCACCAATGCCGCCATTCGATATACACAGGGCTCCATTTCAGGTGAGGGACCTTACCGTGTCGGTCTCAAGACGACAGATGGCTGGGTGTATGCTGAAGGGCTAACCCATATTGATGAGCAGGAACAAGATAGATTGATTATGGCCGGCCATGACACCCAGGGCAAACTGGTTGTGGCTCTGCAGCTGAGCCGGGAGAAGTTCTAATGGAAGTGGAGGAACAACATATGACAAAGAATGCACACGATGAGCATCAACGCATCCTGGTGGTTTATCCTCATCCAGACGACGAAGCATTCTCCGTATCGGGCACGTTAGCCAAATACATTGATTCTGGAGCACACGTTACATATGCTTGTCTGACGCTGGGTGAGATGGGACGTAACATGGGTATTCCGCCGTTCGCGAACCGCGTGACCCTGCCATCTATCCGCAAAGATGAGCTTATTGAAGCGGCTAGTGCGATTGGTATTCAAGATTTAAGAATGCTCGGATTTCATGATAAAATGGTAGAGTTTGAAGATCCTCAATTGCTCGATGGCAGCATTATGGCTCTTCTTGAGGAGATTAAGCCATCACTGATCTTTACATTTTATCCTGGATACAGTGTTCACCCCGATCATGATGCGACAGGAGCTGCGGTGATCAGGGTTGTTAGCCGTCTACCGCTGGAAGAGCGTCCTGTCGTTCACTGCGTAGCTTTTTCTAATAATCATGAGCAGCATATTGGCAAGCCAGATGTAACCGTAGATGTCTCCCAATTTCTGGCGCAAAAGCTGGCTTCGATTCGTGCCCACCGCTCGCAATTTCAAGCCGCAGAGTTGCTTGGTAATCGCAAGCTGAACGACGAAGAACTTCAAGCACGCTTTGGACGTGAGCGGTTCTGGACCTATCGATTTGCATAAGTTGAAACTTACTAAAGTCGCCAATTTGGCGGCTTTTTTTCATTCAATCACAATTTGGACACAAAAGTAAGCAAGCTATAGCCTGATGGGGCTATATGGGAAATTTATCATTTTCGATACACTGTGTGAAGGACTGGGATAACGCATTAAGGTAACACCAAAAAGAAGGAACGGAGGAAAGGGGGGATGATATGGATGAAAAATGCAGGAACAAAAATATGAACATTAATAAACGATTCAATATCCGTAGGCTTGCAGCGAATACTCTGATCGTGATCGGACTGGGCCTCCTTCTAGTGTTTCAAACTACCGTGAATGCTACTGGAGTCACTGGAGATCGTGAACCCGTCCTGCTTCAGCCCATCATAAACCAAGCGGATGCCGGAGCGGTTATTCATCTTGAACCTGGTCGATATGAAGGCCCCCCGTTCTCATCTCTAAAGCACTCACTTTAATTGGGGATGATTCGGCTATCATCCATAATGAACAGGAACAAAGTGCGATATCCATTCAGGCGGAAGGTGTGAAATTGGAAGGGTTTACAATCGAACATAACGGCCGTCAGCCAGCAGCAGCTGTGCAGATTACGGGCAGCAATAACGAAGTATCTGACCTTAAGCTTCGTACCAAGGGAGCTGGTTTGCTTCTACGTGATGCGACTACTTCTGTAATACGAAATAATTCAATTCAATGGGCAGGTGCAAGTACAGTATCCAGCAGTCAAAAAGGCAACGGGATCGATCTCTACAATTCGCATAACAGTAGGATTGAAGGGAATCAGATTGAGGGCGTGCTCGATAGCATCTATGTGGAGAACAGCCGAAACGTAGCGGTGAACAATAATCGTTTCATTCAAACTAGGTACGGTATTCATTGCATGTATATCGATGGATCATCTGTTACGAATAACACAGGAGAAGGTAACATGACAGGTGCCATGATCATGGGGGTTAAAAATACAGTTATATCAGGCAATACCTTTCGCAAACAAAGTTCAAATGTTCATTCGCAAGGTATCTTGCTCTATGACGTGCATCAGTCCAAGATCTACGGCAATACAGTAGAGGGCAATCGTGTGGGCATGAATATCGCTGAGTCCTCAGGCAATGAAATTGATGACAACGGTGTAATCAGTAATTTCGTTGGAATCCAGATGGTGCTCGCTGAGGGAAATCAATTTACGCAAAATCGATTTGTTTCCAACGTTATTGATGCCTCGACAATGGACAGCAAGGATAATATTTTGAAAGAAAACTATTGGGATTCCTTTCAGGGGTTGGATCTGAATCAGGATGGAATCAGCGAGCTTTCCTATGCGCTCAACCCGTTCTACGAACAAGTAATAAGCAGAAATGCAGCATATCAACTGTTTTTTCAATCCCCGGGCATGGTCTTTCTCAGTGAATTGCACTCGGAAGGGAAAAGCAACTGGACAACAGATGAATCACCGCAGATGAGCATTGTGAAAAAGCATACTGAAGTTGCAGCAACATCGGGAACATCCGGGACAGATAGAACAAATGTGGGAACCCGGCCAAGTCCGGTTACGATAATTGGTTTACTTTTACTTGGCTTGTCTGCAAGTACGATGATCTATATGGGGGTATGGAGAAAATGAATAAACGATGGATTTTGGCAATGGTGTTGCTTTTAGGTACTGTGATGTTAACGGCATGTGGACAGAAGTATGCGGCTGTGCCAATTAACGAGGACGTGGATATCTGTGCGATCTGTAACATGCAGGTGAAGGATGATGCGTTTGCCACACAGCTTACAACGAAGGACGGTAAAAACTTCAAGTTTGATGACCTTGGCTGCATGAATGAATGGAAAAAAGAAAACGGCACAGACAACATTGGCATGGACTATGTGCGTGATTATAACGATAAGGAATGGATCGAATTCAATAAAGCGACCTATGTATATGACCCTTCACTCAGAACACCCATGGCGTATGGCATTGTTAACTTCAAGGATAAAGCTTCTGCCGAGGCATTCGTGGCCGAGCAGGGTGTAGGCAAGGTTATGACTGCGGATGAACTTGCTTCTCATGATTGGACTCAGAATATGGATAACATGAATATGGACGGAGACGGAGACGGGCACGGACATGGTCACGATGAGGGCGGGACGGATCAAGGCTCGAAGCATAATATGGGTGAAGATATGAGCAAAGATATGCATCAAGAAGGTGAGTCGAAAGAAGGATCAGGCAGCCACTGATGCTGATGGGGGGTGCTGAAGCCGATGTCTGATATGTTACAAATAACAAAACGAGAGTTGAAAACGGGGTTTCGTAACTCCTGGTCATATTCGTTTCTCGTTCTTTTTTGCACATTTAGCTTAAGTTTATTACTACTAAATGCACAGAATCCAGTAGAAGGATACTCGGGCACGACAGGTTCTATGCTGAACCTTATCCTCTATCTTTTGCCGCTAATGACGCTTTTTCTGGGTTCATTCTCATTGACTGCTGAAAAGGAAGACGGAAGCTGGCAGCTTCTATCGACGTATCCCATCGGTACGTTATCGTTCATTACAGGCAAATATCTCGGACTAGCCGCGGTGCTGCTACTCATCGTGACATTTGGCTACGGCCTGATGGGGCTCGTTAGCGGGTTGCTTGGCAATCCGATCGATCTACTGACCTATCTACTGTTTTTAGCGTTTTCTTGTGGACTTGTGCTGTTATTCCTAAGTGTTGCATTGCTGATCGGCTCACTGTCTCGCAATCGCTGGCAAGCTTTAACGATTTCCGTATCGATCTGGTTTTTCGCCGTTATTGGCTGGCCTACATTATTACTTGCGATATTAGGGCAAATGCCGTACCTCTGGATAAAACCGTTGCTGGTGGTGTTAACCTTTTTGAACCCGGCTGAATTGGTACGGCTGTTTATTGTGATCAAGCTCGGTGGTGGTTCTATACTGGGGCCCGAGTATTATCAATGGGTTTCGTGGGTGCAACAGCCAAGCGGCAGTGCCATATTTGTTGGAATGTGCTTGTTATGGGTGAGTTGCTCGATCCTTGTTGTTTACGTTATATGGGAAAGGGGGCGTTCCCGTGCTTGAAGCGGAAGTTATTGTGAAGGGACTAGGCAAACAAATCAAAAAACAAACCATTGTCGAAGAAATCTCCTTTCATCTTGGTTCTGGTCAGGTACTTGCCGTATGCGGCGGGAACGGTGCAGGCAAAAGCACCTTGTTACGTATGCTGGCAGGCATTCTGCGTCCATCGTCAGGAGAGATCCAGGTGAATAACGTCCGCTGGTCACAGGATCGCAAACGGTATGCGAATCAGATTGGGTATATGCCGGATGATTATCAGTTCAGCCAAGGTCTTACGGCCGAGGAATCTTTATTATTCTGGGCATCTCTGCGTAAACTTCCCCGAGATAGGGTGCAGGAAGTATTAGTGATGGTTGGACTTGACGGGCAAAAACATAAACGGGTAACTACCTTTTCCAAAGGGATGCGGCAGCGTGTATTGTTTGCTCAGGCGATGCTTGCAAAGCCTGCTCTTCTGATCATGGACGAGCCTACCAATGGACTGGACCCCTTCTGGATGCAGGAATTCGTACATTTGCTGAGAGGTATCAAACAGGAAGGGCATATTGTTGTGTTCTCCACACATCAGCTTGAAGTGGCGAATGATATCGCAGATCAGGTGATGTTTATGAATCAAGGTTGTAATGTCGGGGAAGGCACCGTAGAAGATATTCGGAATCAGTATGGTTCACTTCATGCTGCTTTTCATCAGAGTCTGGGAATAAAGTGAAGGTGATTTCATGCAAAACAAGATGCAGAGAATGGATAGGAACAGTGGGCTAAAAGACGGACAGAAGAAGGGTTCGAAAATAAAACGGATTTTTACGATGTTGATTGCACTGGCAGCATTGGCTACAGGTATATGGGCTGTGCTGGCAAATTTATCGGACTCTGATTCGAAAAGTAGGAATCCAATTCGTACAGGAGTCGAGGCTCCTGAGTTTACAGCAGTTAATTCCAAAGGGGAGCAAGTCCAGTTGTCTGATTACCGGGGCAAAGCCGTGATGATTAACTTCTGGGCATCATGGTGCACGCCTTGTGTAAGGGAAATGCCCTTGGTTCACGAGCTAGCGCAGCAAAATCAAAATAAGGTGGAGACACTGTTTGTTAACGTGGGGGAGAGCAAGGGCACAATTAACGAGTTTATGAAAAGTCATCAGTTCGATTTCCCAGTGATCATTGACGCAACGGGCAAAGTATCCAAGCTGTACCGTATCACTGGCCTGCCAGCAACGATGGTTATTGACCAAGCTGGACAGTTTAGCCATATTTTGCTCGGTGAACTGACGGAGGATATTCCTTTGCAGCAATGGCTGGAGGAAAGCATGTGAATGTTGACGATTGGTGGGCCTTACAAGTGCGTAAACTTTTCATGATCAGTAGGGATAATTTTTAAACTTATTTTTAAGATTCACTGCCTTTGTGGCCTGCAAATAACTACCTGAAACTAAAAAAAACGATGGGAACTTTACTTATGTAGATGCCCATCGGTTTTTATTTTACCTCAACCCAAAGATATGTTCTTATTGATTATGGTGAAATTAGGTCAAGCGATACATTATTAACCTGGTGAGCTATTGCTTCGGTTAAATTAACTCCAGAACGTCTCAATCTAATCTCAATCCAAATTCGTTCCATTTGTTCATAGTTGATGAACTGGAGTATGATTAGGGAGGACAACGCTGATAATCATAAAAGTAAAAGTCCCTTGGAAATTTACTATAAAATCAATACCACATAACTTCTTTGAAGGGGGACATCTGTTTTGGATGAGCAGTTTCTAGATTTATTGGCCCAGAAATATGATACTGAAGAAAAAATCATCACCGAGATCATCAACCTTGAAGCGATCTCCAATCTCCCAAAGGGAACCGAGCATTTTGTCAGTGATTTGCATGGGGAGTTCCAGGCTTTTCAGCACGTACTACGAAACGGCTCAGGTACTGTCAAAGAAAAAATCAAGGAATTGTTCCGGGAGGTATGGACGGATCAGGAAATTAATGATATTGCAGCGTTGGTTTATTATCCGGAAGAAAAAATACAGCTGGTTATAGGAGAACTGAGCAATAAAACGGCTCTAAACCAGTGGTATAGACAAACAATTGAACACATGCTTAAGCTTATTTCTTATGCCTCTTCCAAGTATACGCGCTCGAAATTGCGTAAAGCTCTGCCGGAGCAGTATGTATATATTGTAGAGGAGCTTCTATACAAGACGGATTCGACCAACAATAAAGATCCTTATTATGAGGAAATATATCGACAAATAATATCCCTGGGCCAAGCGGACAAGCTCATTATTGGCCTTGCGTATACGACCCAGCGCCTGGTGGTTGACCATCTTCATGTGGTTGGAGATATTTATGACCGGGGTCCGGACCCTGATAAAATTATGGATACGTTAATCCATTACCATTCTGTAGACATTCAGTGGGGGAACCATGATGTCCTCTGGATCGGTGCGTACGCGGGTTCTCTGGTCTGCCTTGCGAATATTATCCGGATCTGCGCCAGATACAATAATCTGGACATCATAGAGGATATATACGGAATCAATCTGCGCCCACTGCTAAACTTGGCGGAGAAATACTATGAAGACAATCTGCCCTTCAGACCTAAGCTGCAGACTGGCCATAATGGTTCAGAGCAGGAAATTCTGCAGATCACCAAAATCCACCAAGCCATTGCCATGATCCAGTTTAAACTTGAAAGCCCGATTATCAAGAGACGCCCATACTTTAATATGTCTGAAAGACTTTTGCTGGAACAGATTGATTACGACAAAAATGAAATCACGATCTGTGGAAAAACGTACAAGCTGGAAAACACCTGTTTTACAACCGTAAATCCGCAAAAGCCTGAGCAATTGTTAGAGGAAGAACGCCAAGTGATGGAGAAACTTCTGTTCTCCGTTCAGCATTCCGAAAAGCTGGCCAGACATATGAATTTCCTCATGAAAAAGGGAAGCCTTTATTTAAAATACAACGGAAATTTGTTAATCCACGGCTGTATTCCTATGGATGAAGAAGGAAATATGGAAGAAATGCAGATTGAAGACAAGACATATGCGGGACGTCAATTGCTTGATGTTTTTGAAGATTATTTACGTTATGCCTTTGCCCATCCGGAAGAGACAGAAGATCTGGCGACGGATATGGTATGGTACATCTGGACAGGAGAATGTTCCTCACTCTTTGGCAAGAGAGAAATGACTACTTTTGAACGTTATTTTATTCAAGAAAAAGAAGCACATAAGGAGAGAAAAAATCCTTATTACCATTTACGTGAAAATGAAGAGATCTGTCGAAGAATCTTGCAGGAGTTTGATTTGAATCCGAATCATGGACATGTCATTAACGGCCACACGCCAGTCAAAGAAATCAGTGGAGAGAGTCCTGTGAAAGCAAACGGAAAAATGATCGTGATTGACGGCGGTTTTTCCAAAGCCTATCAATCCACAACAGGCATTGCCGGATATACCTTGCTTTACAACTCTTTTGGCATGCAACTCGTCGCCCATCAAAAATTCAATTCAAAAGAAGATGTGTTATGCAACGGAACGGACGTATTGTCTTTAAAAAGACTGGTTGATAAAGAGCTGGAACGAAAACTGGTGAAAGAAACCAATGTAGGGGAGAAACTGCTGCAGAAAATCTCGAATTTGAAGGATCTACTAGACTATCGATACATGAAATGAGAATAAATGCAAAAGTACAAAAAGCCTCCATACTAGGGACCATCGAGGGAGGATTTTTGTACTTTTTTTCTGCACTTATAAAAATCAATTGCAATTATTCGTATTACTGATGGAGAACATCTGCATATTCAGAGATACGCTCGAAACGTCCCTTGGCAAAAGGACATAAAGGTAAAATCTTAATACTGTTTTCCCGCGTGTATTCCACCATAGCTTTAATAAGCTCGTCACCAAGTCCTTGTCCTCGGTATGCATTTTCGACCAACGTGTGATCAATAATGTACAGCTCTGGGTTTGAAATTACATATGTCATCACCGCAGCAATGTCGTCGTGATCTTGAATAAGAAATCTTTTATTGGCAACTTCATGTTCTACATTATGCATGTTCATCCTCTTTCTTTGTTGTGAATTCATCATTTAGAAGCTTATACGTCAATGCTCCGCTTGGACATGCGTCAATATGCCGGGCAATAGCCTCCGAAGTGTCACCATCGGGATCAACCCAAGGACGTTTGCTCAAATCAAAAACAGCAGGGAGGCCCTTTACGCAGATACCCGAATGAATGCATACATCCGAATTAAACATGACCTCGATATCTTTACCGTAGTATAACTTCTCCTTACCCATCATCTCTTCACATCTTTCACTGTAGAGTTAGAATTTTATACAGATCGCTCACCCATGCATTCATGGAAATCATGCCTGCCGGGCTCTCGATGTCCGAATTATAATGACGAATCATGTATTAGTCAACGGTGACGAATTACCTAATACGTGGATGTTATACTGATTTTAAGTTAAAAAGCCGGAATCCTGCATGATACAGGATTCCGGCTTATAAGTGTTCCTATTAGAACAAAACAGAGACTATACTGATTAAGTTAATCTTTTATTGAAACGTACGTACATATAAACCATCAGTTGTTCAGCTTATCTAGTTCAGAACAGGAGTAGCACTGTATTTCGCCCGTGCAATCCGGGTTGCATCTACCATGTTTTTCAGAGAAGCCACGGTTTCTTCCTGTCCGCGCGTTTTCAAACCACAGTCTGGATTAATCCAGAACAGTTTCGGATCGAGCACACGCAAAGCACGGTCAATCATGTTACTCATTTCTTCGACGCTTGGTACACGCGGGCTATGGATGTCGTATACGCCAAGTCCAATACCGAGCTCATACGTATTCTCTTCAAAGCTGTGAATTAACTCTCCATGGCTACGCGATGTTTCAATGGAGATGACGTCGGCATCCATTGCTTCGATAGAATCAATCATATCGTGGAATTCGCAATAGCACATATGGGTATGGATTTGGGTGGTTTCCTGTACGGTGCATGTTGTAATACGGAACGCTTTGACCGCCCAATCCAGATAATTAGCTTGTTTATTCTCCTTGAGCGGCAAGCCTTCACGAACGGCAGGTTCATCGACCTGAATCATTCCGATACCTGCTTGTTCGAGCGCTTCAACCTCTTGTCTGAGTGCGTATGCCAATTGATACGCGATGGTTTCCCGTTCAATATCATCCCGTACAAAGGACCAGTTCATGATGGTGATCGGGCCTGTCAGCATGCCTTTAACAGGACGGTTTGTCTTCGACTGTGCGTACTTCGTTTCCTCGACCGTCATTTCACCTACAAATTCAACATCTCCGAAAATAACAGGTGGTTTTACGCAACGTGAGCCATAGGATTGCACCCATCCATATTGCGTAAAGGCAAATCCAGCCAGCTTCTCGCCGAAAAATTCAACCATAT
The DNA here is from genome assembly GCF_019748695.1 of Paenibacillus cucumis (ex Kampfer et al. 2016). NCBI lineage: Bacteria > Bacillati > Bacillota > Bacilli > Caryophanales > Paenibacillaceae > Paenibacillus > Paenibacillus cucumis (ex Kampfer et al. 2016). The sequence goes on from NZ_JACLIC010000020.1 coordinate 206,717, forward strand.
CGGTGCGTTCAAACTCACCGTGAACCAGCACGTCAATACCAATCTCTTCTTGAATGTTAATCCAGCTGTCAATCTGATCGCGGATAAAGGAAGCGTATTGTTCATTGCTCAGTTCGTTTTTACGCCATTGTTGGCGAGCTTTTCTAACCTCCGTGGATTGCGGGAAACTGCCAATCGTTGTTGTCGGGAACAAAGGCAATTGCCACTTTTCTTGCTGTGCTGCGTGACGTTCTGCAAATGGACGTAAGCGGTTAGGCTCTTGTACACGGATGGAAGCAACGGCTTCCTGCACGGCTTTGCGGTTACGATCTCCGGAGCTTTGCAATGCCTGTAGTTTTTGCTCGGCGTCTTTAATTTTAGCGGTGATGTCCGCATCAGTGCTGCGGATTGCTTGGGTCAAAATAACGATCTCATCCAGCTTTTCATCCGCAAATGCAAGTGCATCTTTGAGCTCAGCAGCAAGTTTAGCTTCGCGTGCTGTTGTGACAGGTACATGCAGCAAGCTGCAGGAGGATTGCACAATTAACCTTTCAGGGGTAACGAGTGAAGTAAGCGTCTGGAGTAATGTCAGCTTGTCTTGAAGGGATGCTCTCCAGATCCCACGTCCATCAATAATGCCTGCGCCAAGCACTTTGTCTGCCGGAAAACCATTCGTTTGAACGGATTGCAAGTTACCTTCCAGTCCATGTACAAAATCAAGACCGATACCTTGAACTGGCAAGCTGATGATTTCGTTGTAATTTTCAACGGATTCAAAGTACGTTTGCAGCAAAATATTTAAACCTGGAGCAGCTGATGCAAAAGCGGTATAGATTTTGTTCAAGCGTTGTAGATCCGCATCATTCAATTTCGTTACGAGCACCGGCTCATCAATCTGTACCCACTGTACGCCAGCATCTGCAAGTTCTTGCAGCACTTGAGTGTAGAGAGGAAGCAACTGATCCAGCCAAGCGTCCGTTTCGGATGCGTCATAGCCTTTGGAGAGCTTCAGGAAGGTCAGCGGTCCAACGATGACTGGTTTACCTTCAATGCCGATTTTCTCTTTGGCTTCAAGGTATGCGATTAGTGGTTTATTCTCGGTTAAAATCGGCGAAGCATCATTCAGTTCAGGTACAATATAGTGATAATTCGTATTGAACCATTTGGTCATTTCACTGGCTGCGGCATCTTTCGTCCCACGGGCGATGCCGTAATAGGTGGAGAGAGGCACAGCGCCTCCGTTATAAGCGAAGCGTTTTGGCACAATACCAAACATCACGGCTGTATCCAGAATATGATCATAATAACTGAAATCGTTCACTGGGATCAGATCGATACCTTTGGTTTGTTGCTTGCGCAAATGATCTAAACGAATTTCTTGCAATCTCGCGTGGAGTTCGTTTTCTTGTAATTTTCCTGACCAGAAGGCCTCAAGTGCTTTTTTCCATTCCCGATCGGCTCCGATTCGCGGGTATCCCAATACGCTACTTTTTGTCATTTGCCATAACCCCTCTGCAATGTGTTAACAACAAGGTATCACAGAAGTATGGTTATTAAGTAATTCCATTAAATTATATCCAGCTATAGCTATGGGCTATAACAGACCGGACTAACAAGATTGAGTAGCGGGGACAAGAGAGTTAATTAGGAATGGTTTGTTTGATAGGGAAGGTGAGATAGCGAAGGTGATTTGAAGCAGTGACCGCCATTGAAGGAAGATAATCTGCTATGTAAGTAGACATAGGAGCGTTCCAATGGTTAACTAAGCTTATGGCAAGCAGGAAGGGAAGGCGGCATCCGTGAATCTGTTTTATGTGCAGTCGATTGTAGGCGGAGTCAGTAAAGTAAAAAATTTTCTGGAGGATAACTATATCGGCATTCCGTGGTCAGCGCTTGGCGATCTGGAGCGGGCGTCATCGGAGGAATTATGTGAACTGTTGGAGCAACGCTATGGAATTATTGCTGATAATTCAGGCGAAGTTTTGGAGACGATCCAACTGTTTGCAGACGGGATGAGTGACGGGGATTATGTTGTGATTAAGGATGAGGATTGGATGTATGTCGGAGACCTTGGTGATTATTATTATGACGACTCCATTGGCACAAGCGAAGACTTAATATGCCACCGCAGGGGTGTAACCTGGCTTGGACGGGTACCGCTGGAGGATATTAATGAACACATGCAAACTTTGCTGCAAGAACCCAATGTTGTTGCCCAATTTAAGTTGCCTGTAAAGCAGGCGAGGCTGGATCAAGCTCTTAGGGGGAATAGCGATACAGCGGGGAGTGTTGGGACAGCATTGAACCAAGAAACTCAGCGGGTAGCACCAGAATTATTCAAAACGTTAACACATGATCACACACTTCCACGAGTTGAGCAATCCACGATTGATAGCGCGCTGCAAGTACTTCAAGAGGCATTGCTGAGTAAAGATGAAGGACTGCGAGTACAAGCGGCTATCGCCATTTTGCAATATGCCAAACCGTAAGCTCAGCATCAAAGTGGAGTGTAGAACTAGTAAGAGTAAAAGCTATAACCGAGCGAATGAGAGGAAACCAGCGGATAAAACGAATTGCAAGCACAAAGGGACAACCGCCATGGTTGTCCCTTTGCTGTGTATAGAGATCCTTTTTATAAAAAGATAAGTAACAATGTTCCTGCCGCAAAACAGTAATATGAAAAATACTTCAGATTGCCACGGGCCATAATGCCCATAAACCATCTCATTGAGAAATAGGTAACGACCAGCGTCGTGATGAACGCGATCAGGTAAGGAATAGCAAGCTGAGCACGGTTAGGATCATGCGCTATATCTGAAGCACCCAGAATCACACCGCCGATACTGATCGGGATGTAGAGCATAAAGGAGAACTTTAACGCCGTTTCCTGTTTCATACCGACCGCAATGGACGAAATAACGGTAGCACCCGAACGGCTGATGCCCGGAATAAGTGCAACGGCCTGAGCGAGTCCAACCAGTACAGCATCTTTCATCTTCAAATCGCCGTCCTGTTTGCGACCGCGCAGATTACGAATAAGCCAGAGTGCAACACCCGTAATTAGCAGAGCGACTGCAACCGTATAAACTGACGAGAAGATGCTCTCAATCTGATCTTTGAACAGCACAGCAGCAACGGCAGCAGGAATCGTACCGATGACGATATATAAGCAAAACATAAAGTCTGCCCGATATTCCGGTTTACGAGTTGTTAAGTAACCCCATCCACCGGTAATCAGCTTCATGATGTCTTCCCGAAAAATAAAAACAATGGCAATTAATGAAGCGGTGTTCGTCAAAATTTCAAACGAAAGGCCATTTTGCTTCAGTCCCATTAGTCGCTGGGCAATAATTAAATGACCGCTGGAGGAGACCGGAATCGGCTCCGTTGCCCCTTGAACGATACCCAAAAAAAAGTACTTTAACCACAGTATAATCTGATCCATCTTGTCCTCCTTGAAACATTTCTCTACATTCTCAAAAATCATGTTCTAAAATCATTCTCTTTGTTAAATCTCTCTATCCACTCTAATGATGATAGCCTTTTAACTTACTAGATGGCAAGTTTGGAATGAAATTGTCAGTAGAAATGGGATGTATATTCTCTTTTTTCACTTAATAGACGAAGTTTGGAATGAATATATTAAACTTGTATTGTAAAAAAGCTAGAGTCGTGATATCGTTGATAACGATTATCAATATCATTTATTTGATTGAATCCAATACATTAAAGGTGGGGTTATTTTTGCGTAGTACAAAAAGAAGTTCAATTTGGATCATGATGGCGCTTGTGTTCATGCTGATCTTGAGTGCATGTGGTCAGTCAGCTTCAAATACAGCTAAAGATGGGGCGGAGAAGACTACTGTATCATCCGATGCGGGAAGCAAAACCAGTAACAATTCAGATGGTACGACAGACACAGGAGCAGGTGCAGAAGATGAGATGGTTTCATTCCAGTCTGATGCTGGTGAAGTGAAAGTGCCGAAAAATCCTAAACGGATTGTGGATCTGACGGCCTTCTCTACGGGATACTTTGTCGCACTGGATGCTCCAGTGGTGGGAGCAACTACAGGTGCGATGAACAACAAATACATCAAAGAGCAGCTTGCTGCACAAGGAACAGCAGATTTAGGTGATCAGCCGCCAACACCGGAGCAACTGCTTGCTTTGAAACCCGATCTGTTTATTGTGTACACAGGTACAGAAGGCATCGACAAGCTGTCACAGATTGCACCTGTGGTTCAGATTGAGTACGGTAAACGTAACTACAAAGACTTAATGCTGGAGATGGGCAAACTTACAAACAGGGAAGAAGCAGCTAAGGCCTGGATAAGCAAGTGGGAAGCTCAGATTAACGAGTTGAAACCGAAGGTAGAAGCAGCTGTAGGCAATCGTACCGTATCGATCCTGAATCCGTATGATAAAGGGTTGTATGTCTTCGGTCATAACTATGGCCGCGGGGGAGAGATTATTTATGGTGAGTTTGGACTGAAAGCACCAACCAAGGCTCAAGCGGAAGCTATTGACAGCGGAACAGGCTGGGCTTCCATTTCGATAGAAGTGCTGCCGGATTATGCAGGAGACATTATTTTCACCAGCCCGTGGTCCGGGGACACGAGTGATTCTAAAAAGATTTACGAAAATAAGTTATGGAAGAACCTCCCGGCTGTCAAAGCCAATCATGTATTTCAGCTAGATCCATCGTCTGATACGTATAACGATCCGGTATCGTTGGAAGGACAGCTTAAATTTATTACGGATAGCTTACTTTCGGCATCCAAGTAGTTTCGGGCAGGCAGACTGTATTTTAGAGCAAATGGAACGAAGAAAAAAAAGAGGCTCTCACCGTTTAGGTGTGAGTCTCTTTACGTGGAACGGGATTATTTTCTGGAGATGAAATTAGTACGTACTGCCTCTCAAACGTTTAATATCCTCCATTGGCGGACAACCAAACATGCGTGAATACTCACGGCTGAATTGTGACGGGCTCTCGTATCCAACCTGATAAGCAGCCTCTGATGCGTCTACAGCTTGAGACATTAACAGACGACGTGCTTCTTGTAGCCGCAGTTGTTTGATGAACTGAAGCGGGCTCATTGCAGTGACTGCTTTAAAATGTCGATGGAAGGAAGCCTGGCTCATATTCGCCAGCTCTGCCAGTTCTTCAATCCGGACGGGCCGACTAACATGTGTCACCATGTGTTCAATCACGTTACGAATACGGTACGCGTGAGATCCTTCTTGTGCCATCTGCTTCAGCGCACTGCCCTGAGGTCCTTTGAGTACTCTGTACAAAATCTCCTTTTTAAACAATGGAAAGAGCATGAAGATATCCTCCGCATCCCCTTCAAGCAACTGAGCTAATCGGATCACGGCATTCAGCAGCTCTGGAGAAGTTTTGCTCACATACATGGCTCGTCTGGTAACATCGTTTGTATCGTTCGAATTAGGGGAGAGACGGGTATGCTGAATTACCTCCAAAATTTCACTGCCTGTGAATTCAAGCTTTAATGCGAGATAAGGAGCGACAGGCGAAGCCTCTATGACTTGGCCGCTTACAGGCAAATCCATCGTAGCTACAATATAGCTGCCAGGTCCGTACTGGAAACGTTCCTGTCCCAGCAACATTTCCTTTTGACCCTGGACGACGATACAAAAAGAAGCTTCGTTCAACCTGAAAATCGGTTCAGTGATGTCAGATTCACGAATCAGAGAAAGGGAGCGAAGTTCGGTTGAATGGACACCTTCATTGACCGTGTACTTGTGAATAAGTCTGGCAACTTCATCTAATTGCTGCTGATATAGCATAGTCATAACATAAGTTCCTTTCGTTTCCTCTAGGAGCTTGTAACATGCTCTGGGTTGGGAGCCAGTGCAGTTTTATGAATGTTCTCCGTTCCAGCTTCGATGGCCTGCTGATAATAACTGCGCTTATGCTCAATAACGGCCATTGTTCTTCGGAGTTCTTCCATTTGAGCCTCGACGCTGGCTTTGCGCTCGGTAAACATATCGTACCTCTGATGCAAGGTTGCATCACCTTCCGAGCACCAGGCTATGAATTCCCGGATATCCTTGATAGGCATTCCGGTAGCTTTCAGACATTGGATTATTTTCAGAAAATCAATATCGGAGTCCTTGAATTGTCTCGTTCCGGTCGAATTACGTTCGACGAAGGGCATGAGTCCCTCTTTGTCATAATAGCGCAATGTATACACAGTCAGATCCAATTTTTTAGCGACTTCACTAATGGAATAGGTCATATCGAGTTTGTTCCTTTCAGTTCTAGATCAGATCGAGATTAAAGCCGATAGGCTGCATGGCATTCGCTGACGCGAGTGAATTCTATCATGCGGTCAGGAGTGATGTCAAAACGAACACTTTTTTAGAAAAAGTAGAGCAAAACATTTGACCTAGAGTTAACTATAGGGCGTAAGATAAAGAAGATTCCAAAATCATGAGGAGGTTATACTATTGATTACAGCTAAAGCCAGAGCCGTGGATGGACCCGATAAACCCTTCCGTTCCGCAGAGATTAACCGCCGTGATCTGGATACCACGGATGTATTAATTGAGATTAAGTTTGCCGGCATCTGCCACTCGGACATTCATACCGCTCATGGGGAGTGGGGACCCGTTAATTATCCACTCGTACCGGGACACGAAATTGCCGGGATTGTAACTGAAGTAGGTAGTGGTGTATCGAAATATAAAGTAGGCGACCGCGTAGGTGTTGGATGTATGGTCGACTCTTGCGGCGAATGTGAGAATTGCCGTAAAGGAGAAGAGCAATACTGCCTGAAAGGTAACATTCCAACGTATGCAGGAGTAGACAAATACGGTGAGCCAACCCAAGGCGGTTATTCCACCCATATCGTGGTAACCGAGGATTTTGTAGTGCGCATTCCTGATAATATTGAGCTGGATGCTGCCGCACCTCTGCTATGCGCTGGAATTACCACTTATTCTCCGTTGCATCATTGGGGCGCTGGTCCGGGTAAGAAAGTCGCAGTCGTAGGGATGGGTGGTCTCGGTCATATGGCGGTTAAAATCGCACATGCGATGGGAGCTGAGGTTACGGTTCTTTCTCAATCCCTGAGTAAAAAGCAAGACGGATTGCAGTTTGGCGCAGATCATTACTACGCAACGAGCGACCCGGAAACATTTGAAAAGCTTGCAGGCTCATTAGACCTGATCATTAATACGGTTAGTGCCAGCATTGATATCAACGCTTATTTCTCGCTGCTCAAGTTGGACGGCACACTCGTTAATGTAGGGGCTCCGCCAGAGCCACTGCCCGTCAATGCATTCTCGCTGATCGGACATCGTCGTTCATTCGCAGGTTCCATGATTGGCGGCATACGTGAGACACAAGAAATGCTTGATTTCTGTGCTAAGCATGATATTGCCCCTAGCATTGAGGTTATTTCGGCAGATCAGATTGATGAAGCTTATAAACGTGTGCTCGCTTCAGATGTGAAATATCGCTTTGTTATTGATACAAGCACCATTTAACAGAGCAGAGGGGAAGGAGTTCAGTTAACGCCTTCGCCTTTAATAAATAAAACTGATGCATCAGCAAATAGCCCCTATTTCCGCATAAGGAAAGGAGGGGCTATTGTTGTTACGATAACATTTTGAAGACCGTAAACCTTACGACCATATCATTGACAGATCATAAATATTTCTTGTGCTCCATCAATGTTGTTTACTGTGCGCCCACGACAGGATGCGGAATATAAGGCCCTTCCAGAAAAGCGATGTCCTCTAGGGTAAGCTTTACCGACAATGCGCCTATGGCAACATCGAGATGTGAATGTTTCGTTGCGCCGATAATCGGAGCAGTCACGGTCTCTTTCTGTAACAGCCATGCCAGCGCTATGTGTGTACGAGGCACATCATACTTCTCGGCAATAGCCGCCACCCGTTCGACAACAATGCGATCCGCGTCACTTGTGGCATTGTACTTTGATTTCTGAATCATATCCGTTTCAGAGCGATGCGTCGTCACCGACCAATCTCTTGTTAACCTGCCGGAAGCGAGTGGGCTGTATGGCGTAACGCCAATCTTTTCCTCTTTGCAAAGTGGCAGCATCTCCCGTTCCTCTTCACGGTAAATCAGGTTCAAATGGTTCTGCATGGAAACAAATTTGGTCCAGCCATTTTTCTCCGCTGTATATAACGCTTTCTGGAACTGCCATGCGAACATGGCTGAAGCGCCAATATATCTGGCTTTACCTGACTTCACTACATCATGGAGTGCTTCCATCGTTTCTTCAATAGGGGTGTTATAGTCCCAGCGGTGAATGATATATAGATCTACATAATCCGTTTCGAGGCGTTTGAGACTTTTGTCAATTTCACTTAAAATGGCTTTTCTGGACAACCCGGAGCCGTTGGGGCCTTCATGCATTCGTCCATGAATTTTGGTCGCAATCACGACCTGATCACGGTCTGCGTAGTCTTTCAAAGCCCGTCCCAGATATTCCTCGCTCGTACCAAGAGAGTATATATTGGCTGTATCGAAGAAATTAATACCAAGATCCAGTGCCTTGCGAATCACGGATCGGGAGTCTTCTTCGTTCAGCACCCACTCGTGAACCCATTTACTGGCGTCCCCGAATCCCATACATCCGAGACAAAAGCGCGAGACATCGAGTCCTGTATTACCAAGTTTAACGTATTCCATCGTAATCACATTTCCTTTCTACTCAAAGTTACCACGTATTCCACATATCTAATAGGATGGCTGTTTTCTGTTCTATTATGTCATGATTCTCTATTGAAACTGTAGTTCATTTCAATCAAAAGTTTGCCTGATCCGATCAAAATGGGAGTAGCACTCTTTTACGTATAGAAACGTAGAGCACCTAATAAAATAAAGCCCCTTGGAACAGACCAAAGGGCTTTAAAGAGAGTGGAGCTATCGTTTAAATGTTGAAACTTTGATATGCAGAGGTCTCATGACCGTAAATACAATAAAAAAAGATTGAACGCAAAAATACGCTGTGATATAATCATGAGCGCAGTTGATTTCGTTGAATATGTAATTGATGTATCATTATTTCTCCTAAATTAATCATACATCGGATTCTTCGGTTTGTCAACGCGCTTTTTTTCTCCAAAGAAAATGGACTGAGGAGTGTGGTTAACGATATGACAGAAACGAACGAATGGCAATTGGAAAAAGAAAGATTGGCTTACGTGCGAAATGAACTGCAGGCGAGACTTGCTGAACTTGAACCCCAAGTTAAAGGTCTTGCGGATCAGGCTACGGAAATTCGTAAACGTTTCTGGGAAGAAGTCACGATTAATACGGGTTCATACACGGATTTTGAAGAAGCCTTTTATACCATTAATCAGCAAGCGAGAGTGTTGGCTGAACGAGAACGTGGGCATAAGTTATTAGTACAGCAGTGGAAAAATGTAAATCGTTTATTGCCTCTACCTTACTTCGGACGTATTGATTTTAAGGAAAAGGGTCTTGGTTTTACGGAGCCAATTTACATTGGGGTGTCTTCTTTTACAGACAAGGAAGGCTTGGATTTTCTCATCTATGATTGGCGTACGCCGATCGCGAGTCTCTATTATGACTATGGCTCCGGTACGGCAGATTATGAGACACCTATGGGGAAAATCGAGGGGACGGTTGAACTGAAACGTCAGTTTCAAATTCAGGATGGCCAGTTGCTGGGCATGTTTGATGCTAGTGAAACCATTGGGGATGCCATGCTCCAGGAAGTGCTCTCCAAAGGTGCGAACTCTCAGATGAAAAGCATTGTAGCAACGATTCAAAAGGAACAGAATGCCATTATCCGTGATGATCGCAGCCGAATGCTGATTGTTCAGGGCGCCGCAGGTAGCGGAAAGACATCCGCTGCGCTCCAGCGAGTGGCCTATCTATTATATAAACATCGCCAGACGATCAAGGCAGATCAGATGGTTCTTTTTTCGCCAAATCCGATGTTTGCGAGTTATATCTCGACCGTTTTGCCAGAGCTAGGTGAAGAGAACATTCAACAGACGACGTTTCAGGAATACTTGAATTATTGGCTCGGATCGAGCTTGAGTCCGGAAGATCCACTTGATCAGATCGAGTATGTACTTACTGCTGGTGCGGAACCAGGTTACACTGCTCGTATGGAAGGCATTCGCTATAAAGCATCCGCGGAATTTCTGAAAGCTTTGAAGAACTATGGGGAATGGCTGGGTCGGGAAGGGTTAAAATTTATCGGCATTCGGTTCCGTGAACGAGAGTTCATTACTTCAGCTCAGATGAAGGCACAATTTTCAACTTATGACGTCCATCTTCCGTTGCCAAGCCGCATATTGTTATTGCAGGAATGGTTGCTGAAACAGCTGGCTGTTCTAGAGCAACAGGAACGACAAGCGGACTGGGTGGAGGAAGAGTTGAATTATCTCGATACGGACGACTACGCAGACGCGTACGGTAAGTTGCACAAGGAAAAGGCTGTGTTCGAAGTGGCGGAGCAGTATGCGGCAAGAGAGAATGCAAGCAAGCGTGCTGATCTGGATGAAGGTGCTTTCGATTTTGGCGAGAGGGAAGAAGAATTGCTACGGCGAAAAATAGTGAAGCAAAGGTTCAAGCCTCTAAGGCAGCGTGTCCGAAAGTTCAAGTTCGTCAATGTACAATCAGCCTATGAACAACTATTTGTAGATTCCGCAGCCTATCAAGAACGTACGAATGGAGCGGCAGTTCCACCTCACTGGGATGAAATCTGTACCCAAACCAAAGATATGTTGCGTCAGAACAAGCTGTTCCATGAAGATGCTACCCCATATTTATATGTAAAAGAAATCATCGAAGGGGTACGAATCAACACGGATATCCGTCATGTGTTCGTCGACGAAGGTCAGGATTACTCGGCATTTCAATATGAATATCTCAAAAAGCTGTTCCCTCGTGCCCGCATGACGGTACTAGGTGATTTCGGGCAAGCGATCTATATGCAGGCGACAGAACTTGCCGCTACTGATTCGCCATTAATTTCGTTATATGGGGACAAAGAAACGACGCTTATTCGGCTAGTACAGAGCTATCGCTCAACTCGTGAAATTGTTGAATTCACGAAGGCGATGCTACCTGGCGGTGATGAGATTGTTGCTTTTGACAGAAGGGACCAGAAGCCGGCTTTAATCCGGGTGGAGGCAGGAGAGAACGAGCGTGATGAGTTCATTCGATCTGACGTTGAGGCGCTTCAAAAAGAGGGTTTTCGTTCGATTGCGATCATAACCAAAACGGCAGCCGAGAGTCACCTTGCATATGAATGTTTGCGAGAGGTCGGTGTAGAGGGACTAAGGCTGATTACGAAAGACACGGAGCAGTTTGAAAAAGGCCTGATGGTCATTCCCGTCTACCTCGCCAAGGGTGTAGAATTCGATGCAGTGCTTGTATATGATGCCTCCGCAGTTCGATATGGGGAAGAATATGACCGCAAGCTTCTTTACACGGCTTGTACTCGCGCGATGCATCGGTTGAATCTATATACGTCGAAGGACTGGTCGCCTTTTTTGCAGGCATTGCCTGAGAACTTGTATGATGTGAAAAATGTATAAGAGCCTCTTTTTCCATATTTATCCTTAACATATTTTACAGTCTATGCTATGATACGGTTCAAATAAGGCTTGTTACTGATTTTTTCAGGCAATACCTATGTTTACATGCACTCAGTTTTTCTCTGAGTGTGTGTATGCATGGGTTTTTTTGCGTTTATCCAATGATCAACTTGGCTCCATTCCCGTCTTTAACGCAGGATGATGGCGAAATTGAAGCTGAGTTTATTAAATAAAAGTCAACTGATTTGATTCAGAAAGGGAGATTGGATTGAAGCAGAACAAGAGAAAGGTTTCATTTTGGAAAAAAGGGATTTCGGCATTACGTTTGATGAGCACACGTCTGACAATCGCATTTCTTGCTGTACTTTTGATTCCTACCGCACTTATCGGATATTTTTCGTATACCAGTGCCAAGGATCAGGTTCAGCAAAAAATGACAGCACCCATCCAAACGATCTTAACGATGGTAGGGCAGCATATTAACAACACCGTTGGTGAGCGAGTGAAGTTACTTCATTATATAGACGATTTGGTGGGTACAAACCCAGGAACGGAGCAGTATGAAGAAGTTAGGCTAGACATGAATCGTTTCTCGACTACATATCCGGAGATTCTGGATTTCTCCATGGCGAATGAACAAGGGAAGTTTATTACGAACTCCAATATCGAAGAAACAACCTCCGATGTTCGCAATACCGAATGGTACAAAAGCGCCATTAGCGATGGTGGCAAAATTCATTTTTCAAACATTACCAAAGATGCAGCTTCCGGAAAAATATACGTAGAAATATCAAAGAGACTTTCGGGTGATAAAGGGGCTGTACGCATTCAACTGGATCTGACTTCATTAGCAACAGAGATAGCCGCGATAGAGGTTGGCGGTAATGGCAGCTTAATTGTTGTGGATCGCAATCGTTCCATAGCGGCTTGGTCAGGGGCTATTTCCAAAGGAGGGGGCGGTGAACTGGGTGGACCGCTGATCGAAGGCATCCCGGTAAACCCTAATACGGCGTCTGATGTGGATGAGCCTATGGCATTATCTCATTTTGTACGTACAGACCTGGAATATGATTTGGATGTATATAACGGTGTTAACGCCTTAACGGGATGGAATGTGATTGTGCTTATGGGGCATGAAGACTTTATTGTTGCAGCCAAACCAATTTTGATTACAAGTCTGACGGTCATTGGCATCTCGGTCCTTATTGCCGGATGGATCATTTTTCTGATATTGAGAGCCTTTATTGTTCCGATGAGAAAACTCAGAGTGGCTGCACGTAAAGTACGTGAGGGCAATCTATCTGAGCGAGTTGGTCTGAATTCTGCTAACGAATTTGGTATGCTGGCTCAGGATTTTGATGAAATGACTCAATCCCTTCAATCTGTTGTCCTTGAACTGAACAAGACCTCTTCGTTGCTGGGGGAATCTTCACAGATGATTCAAGAGAGCACAGAGCAGACGACCCAATCTGTTCAGCATGTAGCCGAGATTATGCAACAAACGGCTGAGACAGCCGTAAATGGAGCTGAAAGCTCGCGTCAAACCGCTAATGCTGTGGAAGAGATGGCAAGAGGAATCAGCACCATAGCAGCATCTGCAACGACGATTGTGGATTCGGCCGAAGAGACGGAACGTGCAGTAGTAAGCGGTGGCGATACGATTAAACAAGTGGAAGAACAGATGGGACTCATATTGGAAGTCGTGGAAGAAACCAGTTCACTGATGAATCAATTGTCTGCTCTTTCCTCGGAAGCAAGTCAGATGAACGATGCCATAGCAGATATTTCTCGTCAAACGAATCTGTTGTCATTAAATGCTTCCATTGAAGCATCCAGAGCTGGAGAACATGGCAAAGGGTTTGCGGTTGTTGCTTCGGAAGTTCGCGAGCTATCCCAGCAGTCCAAACAAAGCGCCGAACAGATTGGCAGTACTATTGAGCACATGCTGAACTTGATTGAACAGTCGACAATGCTGATGAATCAGCAGGTTCGGAATCAGGTAAGTCAGGGTATGCGCATTAGCATAGAAGCTTCCACAACCATTCGAAACATTGAACAGCACACGTCTAAAATAGTAGATCAGATTCAGGATATCTCCAGTATATCTGAAGAGCTGTCTGCGAGTACCGAACAAGTTTCGGCTGCAGTAACCGAGATGGCGGACATCTCGAAGCTGTCTGCGGACAGTGCTCAGACAACCTCGGCAGCGGCACAGGAGCAAATGGCTGCAATGGAGGAAATCTCGGCATCCACGGTTCAGCTGGCCCAAACGGCTGACAATATGCAACAGCTGGTTCAACGATTTACACTCTAAGACGTCAAAGGAAAGTCGCTGCATCTAGCGGCTTTTTTTACGTTGAAATCTATTTTTTCTCATGCTAACAGAGGATGTAACAGGTAAGGGAATGCAAGGTTTTGTGCATGTTGTTCAGCGAAAACTCTGATAAAATAAAACAAACTTGAATGTAAACCCCATTACAACATAAACAACGAATGAAGCGTTGAATCTAATATAAATCAGGAGGTGGCTTGAGATGAACAAGCCGATGATAGGGGTACTGCCTTTGTACGATACGGACAAAAAAAGTTACTGGATGCTTCCTCACTATATGAAGGCCATTGAAGATTCAGGTGGTATACCGGTCATGTTGCCATTAACGACAGACGAGGACATGATCACAACGCTAGCGCACGCCTTTGACGGATTTCTGTTTACTGGTGGCCATGATGTTAATCCGGAACTTTATGATGAGCGGATGCAGAGCGTCTGTGGCGAGTTGTGTATGGAGCGGGATCAGATGGAGGCTTTTCTTTTTCATAAAGTAATAGCGCTTGGTAAACCAGCTTTTGGCATATGCCGCGGATTACAGCTGTTTAACGCCATATTAGGGGGAACGTTATATCAGGATATTCCTACAGATATGGAAGCAGAGCAGAAGATTGTTCATCAGCAAAAACCCCCATACACCAATCTCGTACATTCCGTACATATTGAAAAAGATAATCTGCTTCATGATATCTTGCAGACGGATCAGATTCAGGTTAACAGCTATCATCATCAGGGCATCAAAACGTTATCCGATCAATTAGTGGCTGTTGCCATTGCGGAGGATGGATTAGTTGAATCTGTCGTCATGCCAGGTTATTCGTTTGTACTCGCTGTTCAGTGGCATCCGGAGTATAGTTATGCCGTGGACGGGTACAGTCAGCAGTTATTTGCAGCTTTCGTCAGAGCATGCAGTTCAGCACGATTTAAGAGCCCTGTGCAGGACATTACGGCTTGATTCTAGTTCGATGGATATGAAAGGTTGAACACAAAAATCACTTTCGAGTATAGATTAGAGCATACGCTTGAAAGTGATTCTTATTTTTTTATTCGAGATAACGTATGAATGGTTACATTTCAATAAAGTTATACTCCGGGGTTGACATTAGATTAAATTTAAAACAAAATATATGCTATAGCATATAGAATGCCAATGGGATTGATGGTTGTTGTTAAACGTGAGAGCTGTCAGTGCAACTAAATAACCTTTTTCATAAGCAGAGTCACAGACCAGATACATGGTATAGCATGTAATTGATTTGCGCGATCTATATGTAATAACGAATGAAAGAAGGATAGCGATGTTCATTTTTATTACGGTTTTACAGGTTCTGTTAGGCCTCTTTTTCCTGGTTACAGGAAGCAAAATTATTTCGGGGAAGATGGCCGATGAATTCAAACGTTTTGGATTGCCTTCATTCTTTAATATTTTGACCGGATCGTTTGAGATTGTTGGAGCTATGGGTATGCTTGCTGGCATATGGGTACCTGGTGTTGCATTTTGGGCAGGATTGTTACTGGGGGGTACAATGATTGCTGGAGCCTTTACTTTGATTGTTTTAGCTAAAGATCCTATACAAAAAGCCATTCCTGCCATTGTTCTATTCGTTCTTAGCTTGATTGTATCACTGTATTATTTCTTCTAAGCGCTGAATAAGGAGGAGACGTAAGATGGGACTACAATCCCAACAAATTCTAATTGTTGAAGATGAGCTGAGAATTCGAAATCTTCTACGGTTGTATTTAGAGAGAGAAGGTTTCGAAGTAGATGAAGCTACCACAGGAGAGATTGGTCTGGAAAAAGCACTTCGTTATGACTACGATCTGTTGATCCTTGATGTCATGTTACCTAGCATGGATGGCTTTTTCGTAACTTCAAGAATACGTCAATATAAGACAACTCCCATCTTAATTTTAACTGCAAAAGATAGTGAAGAGGATGTTATTCAAGGTTTTGAGTCAGGAGCGGATGATTATGTCACCAAACCGTTTAGTCCACGTGAAGTCGTTCATCGTATTAGAAGTGTCGTTCGGAGAAGACAAGCGGGGAATCACGACAACCTTACTTTTTATCGAAGATTGAAATTGCGTGATTTCATTTTGGAAGACGATCACAAATTGTCTTCTAGGGGGAAAGAGATTCATTTAACTCCTAAAGAATACGAATTGTTATTTTATTTAGCGACGTCACCAGATAAGTTATTCTCGAGAGAGAATATACTTCAAAATGTGTGGAATTATGATTATAGTGTGGATTATCGTACCGTAGACACACACATCAAACGAGTTCGGGAAAAGCTGGATGACATTTCGGCGGGTTCCTCCTCTATGATCAAAACGATATGGGGGTTAGGATATAAATTTGAAATCGATTAATTAAGCAAGCATCTGATTGAAAATCAGTTTAGCCGCTTCATTCCTTGATGAGTGTCGTTTGTAACATTCGTTCAGATCACCTATAATTGGGTGTAAGAAAATGATGAATGAGGGTACAACAATGGACTTATACAGTGTGACTGGTTTTTTAATTCACCGGACAGATCTCAAGCTTACGAATTATTTTATCAAACAATTGAAGCCTTACGAGGTCACACCTGAACAATGGAGTATTATATCTTTCATGGATCTCGATAAAGCTACGACTCAAAAAGAGCTGGCAGAGGCTATCGATCGGGATCAAACGACTGTCGTTCGAATGATCCATTCACTAGAGCGTAAAGGAATGGTTCGACGTATCGTTAATGATCAAGATAAACGTTCACACCATTTATATTTGTCTCCCAAAGGAGAAGAAGTGAAAGAAAAGTTGTTGTTAACGGTCCAAGACGCTCATAACTATGTTACACGAGGGATAGAGCCTGAGGAACTGGAACAATTAAAGGCAATATTAGAAAAGCTGTACATGAATGTGCAAGAGGATTAAGTGAATTTAAGATAGAGAGTTAAAGAACATTTAATACATGCTATAGCATGTATATTGATGTGCGAGAGTTGTTTGGGTTAGATAGTTTTGTGTTAGATAATAGGCTTAATGTAAAGACCTCCTCATGAACTGAGGAGGTCTTTTGTTGAAGATATATTATTGAAAATCCGTTATGATTTGGAACCCGACTGTGACTTAACTTCGTTTTGGGCATTGAGGGAAGCAATCAGTTTTTCGCCTTCCACATCGAGATTAGGCAGGATGCGATCCAGCCATTTCGGAAGAGACCAAGCTTTATCGCCAAACATCGCCATAATGGCCGGAACCAGAGCCATGCGAATGATAAAAGCATCAACTAAAATACCTACCGCGAGTGTGAAGCCGATCTGTTTAATCATGACATCATCAGTAAAGATAAAACCAGCGAATACGGAAACCATGATAACCGCAGCGGCAACAACGACACGACTAACCTGATTATAACCATGTATAACGGATTCCGTTCCACGGTGACCATGAACATAGGATTCGCGCATCGAGCTAACCAAGAATACCTGATAATCCATGGCAAGACCGTAGAGAATCCCGGTTACGATTATAGGCATGAAGCTGAGTAACGGGCCGCCTGTATCGAAACCAAAAAGGGAGTGCAACCAGCCCCATTGGAACACTGCGGTTGTCATGCCGAATGTAGCTAGAATGCTAAGCAGGAAACCAATCGTTGCTTTGATCGGAACGATGATCGAACGGAACACAAGCAACAAGATGATCAATGAAAGTAGAATGATGATACCTACATAGATCGGGAAAACCTGAGCCAGCTTGGCGGACATATCAATATTTACGGCGGTAAGTCCGGTTACACCAAGTTTGACGTCATAGGTCTTAGCCATATTAGAGTCTGCTGACCGCAGGTCGTTAACCAACGTCTTAGTCAATTGATCGTTAGGACCTGTCTTGGGAATGAGACTGAAAATAGCCAAATCCTCCGTCATCCCTAAAGGAGAGACTTGAGCCACGTTATTCTGACCCTGCAACTCCATGGCGAGTCCACCCAGAAGCTCTGGTGTCATTTTGGCAGAGGCATTACGTGGTTCGGCCACCAGGATTAGCGGACCGTTAAAGCCTTCACCAAAACCTTTCGAAATGGCATCATAGCTCTGTCTTGCATCCGTATCCAGGTTTGCTGAGGAAGCTCCCGGAATGCCCATTTCCATTTTAGTAATCGGAGTTGCGGCAAAACCAAGGACAAGGATAATCGCAATAACGGTTGCCCAGCGATGTTTAATAACGAATTTGACCCATCTGTTAGCCACGCCATGACTTGACGCTTCTGATGAGTTAATAGCTTTCGCACGAGCTTTCTTCGAGCAGATTCGTTCACCAACAAGGCCGAGCAAGGCTGGCAGTAAGGTTAATGCAACGAATACGTTGATCAGTACCGTTGCCGCTGCGACGAGTGCCATCGTGGACAAGAAAGTGAGTCCGATGACGAGCATACCGCAGAGGGCAATAATGACGGTTAAGCCGGCAAAAAATACAGCACTGCCTGATGTGCCAATTGCCCGCGCTGTAGCTTCCTGTGCGCTTAGGCGCCCGTCAATAATCATCCGGCGCTGACGATTGACGATGAAAAGTGCATAGTCGATGCCGACAGCCAAACCTACCATTAGAGCCAAAACGGATGTCACACTTGGCATATCAACAAATTTGGAGATCGAGAATGCTCCCCCAACCCCAATAGCGACACCAAGAAGGGCTGTGATCAGCGGCAGGCCTGCTGCAACAACGGAACCAAGGGTAATGAGCAGTACGATGACCGCGATAACCAGCCCTACAATTTCGGCGGAACCAACCCCGATGGATACGGATTTAAGCGTTTCACCAGGCAATACCTTAATCTGTGTGCCTTCTTCAACCTTCATGACCGATTGAATAACAGAATCAAACACATCTTGCGTAATAGCAGACTGTTCAATCGTGAATTGGAACTGAAACAGTGCTGTGCTACCATCCGATGAGATTAACAAACCTGGTACGGGAACGTTGTTTACCATGAATGGTCCGTATGGAGGCGGCGAGGCTGTAGCCGACTGGGCCATGTTCATCGCTTGAGCCGCGTCCGCAGATGCCCCTGAGTTATTCGCCTGCGCAGCTGCATAGTCGGCTGGATTAATCACTTTATCCAGCCCGTATACTTCGCTGACACCTTTCATAATGGCAGCGGTACGTTCAGGTGTATCCAGCCGCTCGTTGTCCGGCGCTTTGAACACAACGCTTCCTTGACCGCCGGAGGCGGCAGGCAGTTCTTTTGCAAGCTGATCCAAAACTTTCTGTGATTCTGTTCCTTCAATTTTCATTTCCGAGCTGATGTGCACGCCGTTGATACTGATCATGGAGATGACGATCCCCAGAATGATCACCCAGCCAATAATAAAATATCCCGGCTTGCGAAAAGCAGTTTTTCCTATTTTATATAATAAGGTAGACATTTCTCTTTTTTACACTCCTTCTATTATAAGTATGACAATTCTAATGGTGGATTATGATTAAAAGACGATAAAAGAAGGAGCTTAAAATCCTTTTCGCAAATGATCAAACACCGTTTCCATAAACTGCTCAAACGGGACTGCATCTGAACCTGAGTCGGCAGGAATTTGCTTACCGGGCAACAGTACGTTCAGTCTTCCTTCAATTAAGGGCAACACGGTGCCATAAATAGCGCTGATCAACAAGTAAGTATAGATTTCGTCGTTTTGGCCGTTCGACAGGTCAAGCAGGGTTTCCTGCGCCTGAGTTTGCAGTCTGTGCATCGCTGCCAAATAGTGAGGTTCAAGCACGGGATAGGTTCGGGACAAGATGACAAGTTGATGCAGTCTGCCAATCAATTCGGACGTGAGTTGCATTTTAACCAGTTCATACATAATTTCCAGCAGTGAGGCATGATCCGGAATCTCTGTGATCAGATGTTCAAGCTCGGCTGTATTTGGTACAGATAGAGCTCCAAGCGCAACAGCTTCTTCCTTGCACGTAAAGTAGTTGGCAAATGTTCTACGAGAGCATCCGACCTGTCGCACGATATCTTCTACCGTAAATCCATCTAGTCCATGCTCCAGCGTCAGATTAAAAGCAACTCCGGCAAGGGCTTTCTCCGTGGCTTCTTTTTTTAAGTGTCGCAACGTTCGTTTCATAATTTATACCGCCTATGCGTTCACCTCCTTAAGATGGATTAAAGGAAAATATCCACAGTATCTCTTTTGTGAAAATAATCATAACAACAATTTGCCCAATGTGCAAATTTACTCATTGTGCAAATTAATGGTGTGAATGAATATCCAATAATAGTTTATTAATATGCACCTTATTTCGATTTAAAATTTGTACTTTATAGACACAGTGCATGCTTTGATGCTCTTTGGATTACATCCCTGTAGATTGTTTGAATTATTCGTAAACCACCATCAGAGAACTATATTGACAAATGGAGAAACGTTCTTTCGAAAAAGTATGGCTTCATTAGGAGGATATATCGATTAAATCAATACAGAAGGGTAGAGGCTGAAGTTAAAATATAACAGTCATGACTTTATCTATAATTACGTGAGAAGTGGACTTGAATAAAAGAGGGGGCATATTTATGCAGAAAAGTTTGATCTCAAGTGAAGAACGCTGAAGTTGACTTTAAAGGTTATGATGAACAGTTCATTCCTGATCTAATAAAATAAAAAATAAATTTTAAAATATCCCTTGATTTTTCGGGAAACGTCTGATAGTGTAATACCTGTGATTTTGGAAAGTTGATTTATCAATATGAATTAGAGCTTTCCAGCAGATAATTTTTGACCACTTCTACCAAGGAGTTAAGGCCATACGGACAGCCGGGTCAAATGCCGATTGGCAACTTCTGTTGCCTTATTGATTGAGTTCAAAGCTCAAATTTTATAAGTTGGTTACTTTACAACCAGTGCATCTGCACATCAACTTGTGAAACGGTCAATAAGAGTGGTAAAGGCGAATTATTTGCTATATAGACTCTGATCCAATATTGATATACATGAAGAAGCTTTCCGCTGAAGGGGTTCTTATGGACTTTTTTGGTCAAGGAGTCTTCACGTCTTTTTTATGATGTATATCGACAAGCAAGTGTGATGGTGTGCGCAAAAGTGCGACATTTTTCACCTTGCTTTTTTTATTGTATCAGGAGCGGGTGGACGTTGCATAATGAAACAATACAACTGCGAACGTCATGGAATTTTACGAAAAAAACAAAAACTAAAAAACCTGATTATGGGGATAGGAGAATGAGAAAATGGGAAAAGCACTAATCATCGGCGCCGGCGGCGTAGCTTCTGTAGCAGTACACAAATGCGTTCAAAACAGCGAGGTTTTTGAAGAAATCTGTATCGCAAGCCGTACCAAATCCAAATGTGATGAACTGAAAGCAAAATTGGATGGCGGCAAAACAAAAATTACAACAGCTCAAGTGGACGCGGACAATGTAGAAGAGCTGATTGCATTGATCAACGAGTTCCAACCGGATATCGTAATGAACTTGGCATTGCCATACCAGGATCTGACGATCATGGATGCTTGCCTGGCTACGAAAACAAACTACATGGATACAGCAAACTATGAGCCGGAAGATACGGCGAAATTCGAATATAGCTGGCAATGGGATTACAAAGAGCGTTTCGAAAAAGCAGGCATCACTGCACTGCTGGGTAGCGGATTTGACCCTGGCGTAACGGGCGTATTCTCCGCATACGCATTGAAACACTATTTTGACGAGATCGAATATATCGATATCCTCGACTGCAATGGCGGCGACCATGGTTACCCATTTGCAACAAACTTCAACCCTGAGATCAACATTCGTGAAGTTTCTGCGAACGGCAGATACTGGGAGAATGGTGAATGGATCGAAACTAAACCGATGGAAATCAAACGTGTGTACGACTTCAAAGAAGTTGGCGAAAAAGATATGTACCTGTTGTATCATGAAGAGCTGGAGTCTCTGGCGAAAAACATGCCTGGCTTGAAACGTATCCGTTTCTTCATGACATTTGGTCAAAGCTATCTGACTCACCTGAAAGCTCTGGAAAACGTAGGAATGACTTCCATCGAGCCGATCGAGTTCGAAGGAAAACAAATCATTCCTTTGCAATTCCTGAAAGCTGTTCTGCCTGATCCGGCGTCCCTCGGACCTCGTACAGTAGGTAAAACGAACATCGGTTGTATCTTCAAAGGTAAAAAAGACGGTCAAGACAAAACATATTATGTATACAACATCTGTGACCACCAAGAGTGCTATAAAGAAGTAGGTTCCCAAGCGATCTCTTACACAACTGGTGTTCCGGCTATGATCGGTGCGGCTATGGTGATGACAGGAAAATGGAACAAACCAGGCGTATACAACGTGGAAGAGTTCAACCCGGACCCGTTCATGGAAGAACTGAACAAATGGGGACTTCCTTGGGTAGAAGACTTCAATCCGGTTCTCGTGGATGAGCTGCCAGAAGAGTCTAAAGCTAAAGAATCGGAGCTTGTTCGCTAACATGCGGTTCGAGCAATTACCGACACCCTGTTTTGTTGTTGACGAAGGTCTGATTGAGAAAAACTTGAAAATCCTGAACGGTGTAATGCAGCGTACAGGAGCGAAAATCGTGCTTGCGCAGAAGGCGTTCTCCATGACGGCGATGTATCCGCTTATTGGAGAATACCTGAGCGGTGCGACTGCGAGCGGTTTGTATGAAGCGCGTCTCGGTCACGAAGAGATGGGCAAAGAGAATCATGTCTTTGCTCCGGCTTTTCGTGAGGAAGAGATGGATGAGATTGTTTCGATCTGTGATCACATCATTTTTAATTCCTTTTCACAACTGGCAAAATTCAAGGATAAAGCACTGCAAGCGGGCTGTAAGGTTGGTTTGCGTGTGAATCCGGAATGCTCCACTCAGGAAGGACACGAGATCTATGATCCGTGTGCTCCAGGTTCACGCTTCGGCGCGAAGCAGGAGGATTTCCGTGCAGAGTTGCTTGAAGGGGTGTCTGGACTGCACTTCCACACGCTGTGCCAGCAAAACTCGGACGACTTGGAAACAACGTTGAATGCATTTGTTGAGAAGTTCGGACAATGGTTGCCGCAGATGGAATGGATTAACTTCGGCGGAGGACACCATATTACCCGTGAAGATTACGACATTCCAAGACTCGAAGCTTGTATTAAACGGATGCAAAATGATTATGGTCTGGAAGTGTATCTGGAGCCGGGAGAGGCGGTTGCTCTCAACGCAGGTTATCTGGTGACTTCCGTACTGGACTTCCACAAGAATGGCATGGATATTGCCATTTTGGATACTTCAGCAACTTGTCATATGCCAGATGTTCTGGAGATGCCGTATCGTCCGCCATTGATTGGATCGGGTGAAGTGGGCGAGAAAGCTCACCTGTATCGTCTAGGTGGTCAAACATGTCTGTCTGGTGACGTGATTGGCGACTATTCATTCGATGAGCCTTTGAAAGAAGGCGACCGTCTCGTATTTGAAGACATGGCGATCTACTCCATGGTTAAAACCAATACGTTTAACGGCATGCCGCTTCCTGCCATTGCGGTTAAACGCAAAGATGGAGATTGCGAAGTTGTACGTGAATTCGGATATCAGGATTTCAAAATGCGTTTGGCATAATACTTTATTATATATCCGAGCAATATAGAGATATTACAATAGAGAGTAATAATAGTGCAGTACAAGTAAAAGGCTGTCCAAGGTCACAGGCTTCGTATGACCAGAGGACAGCCTTTTTTTGGCTACTTCTATTATTCGTTAGAATCGACAGGTTTGCTTGCAGCTCTTGCGGCATAGGGGAAGATTGGGTCCTTCAGTTCGAATTCATACGTTAGACCATTCACAATACCTACAACATGTTTGCTGTCATAGAGATCGAGTAAAAATCCAGCCATTTGCTCGGCTGTATGGAACTTGGGCACACGGCCTTCATACTGGAACTGATCCAGATCAAAGGCACGTTCAGCAAACTCAGTTTCTGTGGCCGCAGGTGCCAGCACTTTGGCTTGCATTGGAGCGCCTTTGCTTTGGAGTTCTTGTGCTAGCCCTTCGGTAAAGGCACTGACATAAAACTTCGTGGCACAATAGGTCACCGCATCTGGAACAATAGTGTAGCCGCCCCCTGAAGAGATGTTGATGATCTGCGTGCCCGGAGTATTGGCATAATCCCGAACATACAGAGTGGAGAGAATCGTCAGTGCTTCAATATTCAGATGAAGCATTTGCTCGATTTTAGGCAAATTTTGCTCACCGACCGAAGCAAAGTTGCCAAAGCCTGCGTTGTTGATCCATGTTTCAATGGAGTAACCTTTCAAGCTTTCATAGAAAGCATGTACATCTGCGGCAATGGACAAATCCACTGTACGAACAACAACATCGAGTTCCGAGTTGAGTTCGGCGATTTTATTTTTTAACAAATCCAAAGCTTCGGTTCTGCGGGCTGCTAAAATGAGATGTTTGCCTCTGGCTGCAAAAGCCAAAGCGGCTTCATACCCGATACCTGAGCTGGCACCGGTAATAACGGTATATTTCATATGAAACTCCTCCTGAGATAAATTCAATCTATATTGTGGGATGACCACGAATTGATTATACTGATTAGAGTTTACTCTAAGTCAAGCCATCCGAAGGAGGAGGTGAAACAACCATGCATACGATCGGAGAAGTCGCCGAGATGCTGGGCATCAGTGCACATACGTTGCGTTATTATGAGAAGGAACAAATTATAATTCCTTTGCGTGACTCCAGTGGGGACAGGCGCTATAATGAGTCGCATCTTAAATGGCTGCAGTTTGTCATCAAGCTGAAAGAAACACAAATGCCGATTGCGATAATCAAACAGTATGCTTCTTTATTTCAAGAAGGTGAGCATACGGCTCCAGAACGTTTAAAGTTGCTCGAGAACCATAAAAAAGCCGTTGAAGATCAGATGAATACCCTTCATGCGGCGAATGAAATGCTTGAACTTAAAATCACGGCATATCGATCCTTTATCGGGAAATAATGTAACGTAGAAAGAATGCGATCGGAAGACTGAACTAACTTTTGGATTGCCCTTCTATTGCCAAATGTGTGATTTTTGTTATAGACTATTTTTTATGTTTGTTAAAATCTATCGTGTTTATCGTTTATCAAGGGGGAAATGGAATGCATCAACACAAACCACACAAGTCGAACCAGCTCAAAATCCTTTCCAAAGCGCTACTCATCATTATCGGGGGATTCATCACGGCCTATGGTCTGGAGGCCATATTGATTCCAAACCAGGTATCCGATGGTGGCGTAACCGGTCTCAGTATCGTCGGCTCGAATTTGTTCGGATTGCCACTCGGATTACTCATCGGATTGCTAAACATTCCGTTTGTGTGGCTCGGTTACAAGCAAATTGGTAAAAGCTTTGCACTTTACTCTGTAATTGGTATTGCGTCACTGGCGATTAGTGCCAGTCTGATGCATCATGTGCCCACGATTATTAAAGGGGACACGTTGCTGGTAACGGTTGTGGGTGGTATCATTATCGGTTTTGGTATGGGTCTTGCACTACGTAACGGCGGAGCACTTGATGGGATTGATATGCTTGCCGTATTGTTATCTCGTAAGCTTCCGTTCGGAACGAGTGACCTGATTCTATTCCTGAACATGTTTGTATTTATCGTTGTTTCGACCGTATTTGGTCTGCAAGGTGCGATTTTGTCAGGACTCGCTTATTTCATTGCCTCTAAAGTGATACATATTGTTGAAGAAGGTTTGAGCGGTTCGAAGACATTCAAAATTATTACGACACAACCGGAAGTCATGGTGGAGACTATTCGTGATCGACTCGGACGCGGAGCAACGTACACCGAGGCATATGGTGGATACTCCAACGAGCAGTTCAAGGAAATCACTTGTGTCATCAACCGGATGGAAGAGAGTAAAATCAAAGAAATCATTAACGAGATTGACCCTACAGCCTTTGTTGTTGTCTACGATGTAGCCGAAGTGAAGGGCGGCAATTTCAAGAAGAAAGACATTCACTAAGAACAAGCGTTGATAAGAGCAGCCCTCTTGTCGGCGCTTTTTCTTATCTTTTTTTCACAAAACCATAATCATTCCGCTAGCCAGCCTTAATCTTCCGTAAAAACAGTAGCAAAGCTGCTGTCGACGCCTTCAATGTACAGAGGGATCGCGTAGACCCTAGAGATATGGGAAAGATCCTGATTCAGATTCAGATCTTCAATGACGAGAATGTACTTACCGTCGACCCGACCTTTACCCAGAATAATCTGGTGAAAAGCAACGGCTTCGTCTGGATGATTCGCTGCACCAGCGGATATCATATCGATACCAATAGCACGCAAGGAGTTGAAAATCATCAGGTACTGTGCTGCCGAGGCGGATAAACCCGGGTTATGATTGGCGTATCTGTCAGGATCAGATGAGCGAATTCTGCCAAATCCCGTGCGAATCAGCAGCAGGTCAGCTCCAGCGATCTGATGCTCATAAGGCTGCAGATCAGCTTTGGTGATCAACTCATCATCACTTTTGGGAATATCAATCACCACGGGGTGTGTAAAAATAAAATCATCTATCGGAATCTCACTGATCTTTTTGCCTTGAGGATTAAAATGCCACGGCGCATCAATATGTGTACCATTATGATTAAGGCTTGAGACAATAAACTGGTTGTAGGCATCACCTTGAGCGATACTGGATTGTTGCTGTATCACGACGGGAGGATTACCTTTGTACACCGGGGTGTTCACACCCAGCGGATAAGACAAGAGAAGGCGCGTCATATTGGGAATGATCTCCTTTCCTTTGCGTTAACCTGGATTACTTGCATTTACTTGCATAAGTGGGGCTTCTGTATGGAAAGCTTTTGTATATGAGTCGAACTGGATTGGTGTGCAAATTCTCTTTAGTTCGATTTATGTAGTGAGAAGACGTACAAGACATTTCAATATGGAGGTTAGTGCGATGACAAAGCAAGACCCGCAGGAACTTTTGAAACAGAAGCACGAACAGGATGAGCACAAAAGACAATTTACCAATTTCTCCCGCAACGTATCCGGTCATGGTGAGATGGAGGCAGGGCAGGAATTTAGTCAGGATCACGTAACGGATGACCAGAATCGTATGAAATCGGTTGAGAATAGACGATCTTATCCAAATTAACGTGCGAATATGATATTAAGGTTATTAGCTGGTCCAGTTATGGATCGGCTTTTTGCCATTTGAAATGCAATATCTGGCCTGACGAAATTAACATTTAATCAAACTAGTCAACAGGTTCAAAAGGTCGTATAGTAGTATATGTCGTAGGGAAGAGAAGTATATTTCGCTAAGTGCTCTTCATGGCACAAACAACACAATTTTACATATAAGGATGGGGAAATATGGACTTTAAACCGGTTGCTTCATTAATTGATCGTTTAACCTCATGGAGAGTTCCATGGGCAGAAGTGCTTATTATGCATCAAAACGAAACCGTTTTCCAGTATCGCAATGGATTTGAGAATCTGGAGGAGAAGACTCCAATTCGGGATAACGCCATCTTTAATTTGTACTCCATGACCAAGATTATGACCTGTGTTGCTGCACTGCAACTGGTTGAGAAAGGGGATATCCTTTTACTTGACCCGCTTTCTCAGTACTTACCTGAATTTGAGGAAATGCAGGTGAAAAAGGCACTTCCGAATGGCGAGGTGTACTATGAGAAAGCGACAAGACCAATAACGGTGCGTGATCTATTTACGATGACTGCTGGTTTTTCATATGATATCCATTCGCCAAGTATCAAGGAAGCCGTAGAACGCACGAATGGAACACTGCCAACGCGAGAGTTTGCGAGAGCTTTGGCCAAAGAACCACTCATGTTTGAGCCGGGTACCCACTGGAATTATAGCATGTGTCATGATGTGCTTGGTGCACTGGTCGAAGTCGTAAGTGGCAAACGATTCGGCACGTATTTGCAAGATGAGATCATTAAACCACTTGGTATGCATGATACCACCTTTGACCTGAATGAAGCTCAACAATCTCGTTTGATTCCGCAATATCTTTTTGATGAAGAGCAAGATAAAGCGGTACGAATGGACGGCAACGGTTTCCGTGTAGGTACAGAACTGGATAGTGGCGGTGCCGGATTGTTATCTACTGTGAACGATTACGCCAAGTTCCTGAATGCACTGACCGGATTTGGCACAAGCCCTGAAGGCGTGCGGATTTTGTCCCGAGCTTCCGTGGAGCTCATGAGAGCCGATCATCTAAATGACATGACACGACCAGACTTTTCATGGGATCATATGTATGGATACGGTTATGGTCTCGGGGTTCGTACACATATCTCCCCAGCAGGCAGTGGATCACTGAGTCCGGTTGGTGAATTTGGATGGGCCGGTGCGGCAGGCTGTATGGCGATTATCGATCCGGATTCTGGACTGACGGTGATGTATGCACAACATCTCTTGAACAGCCAGGAGCATTATGTGCAGCGCCGTTTACGCAACGTAGTGTATTCTTGCCTATAAAAAGCTGTATGCTCGAATGCTATTCTGATTAATATTAACTTATTTTGGACCCTGCTAAGGAAAAACAGCAGGGTTTTTGTTTGTTTTAATGGTATAAGGAGTGGGCCACGTACTCCTTATTATTTACATTTACCGTGGGAGAAAGTATGATATTATGGTTTAGGTAATTGGAACTAGAGGGAGATGTTTCCTCTTACATGATCATATTGTGATATTATAAACAAAAGCCGCTGATTAGCGGCTTTTTGTCATTCGAAGTGCGTTTACACGGTTGACCAGATAAATGCCAACAGATACTAATATTAACGCAACAAGATTTTTTAGTTCCCAGATCGTTTCTCCAAGAAACAATGCGGATAACAGGGCACCAAAGATGGGGATTAAGAAATTATAAACCGATACTTTGCCTACTTTGTTGTACTTCAGAAGCAGATTCCACAGGCAAAAGGCCACGGATGACAGCAAAGCCAGATACACCAGATTCAGTGTGGATTCCCATGTAAAATGAGTAACTTGACCTCCGAGTGACAGACCGAGCAGAGTCAGCACCAATCCGCCAACTAGAAGACTAACGCCGGTGATCACCATAACATCAATTGTTCCAGTTAAACGCTTCGCGTAAATGGCTGTTACCGAGAAAACGAGAGCGGCCATAATGATAAATCCTTCTCCTGTGAAAGAGAATGAAAAGGTAAGTAAGTCTGCATGAAAGTTGACGATAATGACTCCAATAAACCCGATTACACAGCCGATGATTTTGTTACGGCTCAGCTTATCATTTTTATAGATAAAATGGGCCAATACAACACTGAAAAACGTCGTTGTTGCATTCATGATGGACCCTTTGACACCGGTGGTGTTGGCTACGCCTACATAAAAAAACATATATTGCAGTCCTGTTTGCAGTACGCCTAGCATGCTCAAACCTGCCCATTCACGTCCGCTAAGCTTTGGCTTGCGTCTGAAACCAACGCGATATAGAAGTAACAGCAATATACCTGCCAAACTGAATCGATACCCGGCAAAAACGTATTTTGAAGCAATGTCTTCGGGTAAAATGTGAAAAGCAACATAGCCGAGTTTGATGGAAGGATAGGCACTCCCCCATAATAAGCAGCATAAGCCTGCAATGAGCATCACAATGAATGGATCGCTTAATTTGCTCAGATTCTCCTGTTCCCCTTGATTTTTGTTTTCTCGTGCTGTACTTTCACTTTGCGTATGTTCTGTTGCCTTTGGACTAATGAGTGTTGAATCTCTCTCGATCACGCTTAATCTTCTCCTCGCTTGTTGTGCACATCTGTATGTAAGAATAAACAATCATGCCTTATAGACCATATCATAAAAACCTGCTTTTGTGTTGGAAGAAAAATGGATTGGAGCAGGCAACCTTGTTATGAAGTGATGAGAGAAATTACAGAGATGATCGCGAGAAAAGTGTGTATGGATTTTATTTCCAACAACAGAGCGCTTGCCAAATGAAAAATAATGTGATAATTTATGTCTGTAACCGGTTACACATAAGGAGAACATTCCATGACAACAATTAAAGACGTAGCAAATCTGGCCGGTGTATCCGTAGCCACGGTATCCAGAGTGATTAATGACAGGGGCTATGTGCACGCAGATACTCGCAAGAAAGTTGAAGAGGCTGTCAAGGCACTTCACTTTTCACCGAATGAAGTGGCACGTTCACTATACACACGCAAGTCGAAACTGATTGGTCTACTGCTTCCAGACATTGCGAATCCTTATTTCCCTCAGCTTGCGCGGGGGGTGGAGGATCGGATGCAAGAGCAGGATTACCGCTTAATATTTGGAAACAGTGATGAGGATGAACGGAAGGAGCATGATTACATCCAGACGTTTATCCAGAATAACGTAGTGGGTGTGATCTCATCCACCAATTACCCTCACTCTTCGATATATGAAAAGCTGAAGATTCCCGTTGTCTTTCTGGACAGAACTTCGCTGGAACGACCTTCGGTCTATGCCGACGGCAGAGAAGGCGGAAGGCTTGCTGCCAAAGAGATCATCAAACGGGGCAGCAAAAGAATTACCGTTATGCAAGGACCATCCCATATTCGGCCGGCTCAAGATCGGTTTGAAGGAGCGATTGAAGTCATCCGGGAAGCAGGACTGGATCATGAGGTCATTCAAACCACCTCTTTTTCATTTAATGAGGCAGGTGTATGGGCGGAGGAACTGTTCAGAAAATTTCCGGACACGGACGGCGTTATTGCCAGTAATGACATCGCCGCAATGGCGGTTTTGCATGAAGCTTACCGGATTGGGAGGAACGTCCCGAATGATGTACAGGTTATCGGGTTTGACGATATTCCAATGAGTGGATTGTTGTCACCGGCATTGTCTACGATCAGGCAGCCAGCATATGAAATGGGCAGAGAAGCAGCAGGATTACTTATTCAGTTAGTAGAGCAAAATAAGATGGAGAATAAAAACATACAGTTGCCCGTGTCTTTCATTGAACGGGGAACAACGAGAAAGGTGAGAAACGATGGCTAACATTTGTGTTATTGGTAGCAGTTCAATGGACTTGGTTGTGACATCCTCCAGAAGACCGGGCGCGGGAGAAACCGTGCTTGGTGAAAGTTTTAAGACAGTACCCGGCGGGAAAGGCGCCAACCAAGCTGTGGCGGCAGCTCGTTTGGGAGCCGAGGTTGTCATGATCGGCCGTGTTGGAGATGATACATTCGGTACAGACATTTTAGAAAACTTTAAAGCAAATCGTGTAAATACAAGCAATGTGAAACCGGTTACACATTCGGAGAGTGGTACAGCTCATATCATCTTGGCAGAGGGAGATAATAGCATTGTGGTGGTCGAAGCGGCCAATCGCGAAGTGACACCTGCTTATGTGGATGAAGCTGCTGAAGCGATTCGTAACGCGGATATTGTGCTGATCCAGCAAGAGATTCCAGAAGAAACGGTGATTCATGTCAGCCAATTATGTGCCAAATACAAGACACCCTTACTGCTCAATCCGGCTCCTGCCCGTGCGGTTCCACAAGAGGTGATCGACAATGCATCTTATATTACACCTAATGAGCATGAGGCCGAAATTTTGTTCAAAGGCATGAAGCCTGCGGAAGCGCTACGTCAACATCCAAACAAATTATTCATTACGGAAGGCAGTAAGGGTGTTCGATATTATGACGGTAATGAAGAGGTACTTGTGCCAACCTATAAAGTTGAAGCTGTAGATACAACCGGAGCTGGCGATACATTTAATGCAGCATTTGCAGTCGCTCTGGCTGAGGGTAAGTCGATTCAGGACAGTGTGCGTTTTGCCAATCGGGCGGCATCGTTATCCGTAACCAAGTTTGGTGCACAGGGCGGTATGCCAACCAGGGACGAAGTAGAGGAGAGCTTGTAATGAAAAGAAACGGCATCTTGAACAGTCACATCTCTAAAATCTTGTCTGATCTGGGTCACACAGATCAAATTGCCATTGCGGATGCGGGCTTGCCCGTTCCGGATGGTGTGCCCAAGATTGATCTGGCACTCAAACTTGGTACACCAAGCTTTCGTGAAGTGCTGGACATCATTGCGGAAGACATGGTCATTGAGAAAGTGATCATCGCTAGTGAAATCCATGAAGGGAATCCGCAGACACTTGCGTACCTGAATGAGAAATTTGATTCACAGATCATAGATGATAGCCAGAACCATGAGCAGTTTAAAGCGTTAACCCGGCAAGTGAAGGCCGTTATTCGTACAGGCGAGGCTACACCGTATGCCAATTGCATTTTACAATCGGGAGTTCATTTCGGTTAAAAGGAGGCAGCACCATGCACATTCAGATGCATAATATCCATAAAGCGTTTGGCACAAATCAAGTGTTAAGCGGTGTGGATTTCGAATTAAAAGAAGGCGAGGTTCATGCCCTGATGGGGGAGAATGGCGCCGGGAAATCAACGCTGATGAACATTTTGATCGGTCTGCACCAACGGGATCAAGGAACCATAGAGATTGATGGCAAAGAGACGTACTTCGGTAGTCCAAAAGAAGCAGAGCAGCTTGGGCTTACGTTTATTCACCAGGAATTGAATGTCTGGCCTGAGATGACGGTACTGGATAACCTGTTTATCGGTAAAGAGATATCGTCCTCCGTGGGGTTGCTGAACACAAAACAAATGAAAGCGCTTGCTAGTGAACAATTCGCCAAACTTTCGGTGGACATTCCGCTAGAACGCCCTGCAGGAGAGTGCTCTGTCGGACAGCAGCAGATGATTGAGATAGCTAAAGCGCTTATGACCGAGGCCAAAGTCATTATCATGGACGAGCCTACAGCGGCTTTGACTGAACGTGAAATTCAGAAATTGTTTGAGGTCATTCGTTCTGTGCAAAAAAATGGCGTATCCGTTGTTTACATCTCTCACCGAATGGAGGAAATTTTCACGATCTGTGATCGCATCACCATTATGCGTGACGGGCGAACCGTGGATACCAAAGCCATTCCCGAGACAAACTTTGATGAAGTTGTACGCAAGATGGTAGGTCGTGAACTGACTGAGCGTTATCCGTCCCGTCATCCGAAATATGGTGAAGTCGTGCTTGAGGTGAGGGAAGCGAATCGGAAGGGATTATTTGAAAATGTCAGCTTTGATGTAAAAGCCGGTGAAGTACTCGGTTTCTCCGGTCTGATGGGATCGGGGCGTACGGAGATCATGAGAGCGATCTTTGGTCTGGATCGATTGGACAGCGGAGAAATCAAGATACGTGGCAAAAAGGTAAACATTCGCAAACCGGCGGATGCGGTGAAGCACGGTATCGGTTTTATAACAGAAGACCGGAAGGATGAAGGGCTGGTGCTCGACTTTTCCATCCGTGAAAATATGGCACTGACGAACCTATTCAGTTTTTCCAACAAAGGCTTCATCTCGAATGGGAAAGAGCAGGAGTTTGTAGACACACTCATCAAACGGTTGCAGATCAAAACCCAATCCTCGGAAACCGCAGCCCGGAATTTGTCCGGTGGGAACCAGCAGAAGGTTGTCATTGCCAAATGGGTAGGTATCGGTCCAAGCGTGCTCATTCTGGACGAGCCTACACGCGGGGTAGACGTTGGAGCGAAGCGTGAGATCTATCAGCTCATGAACGAACTGACGGATCGCGGGGTAGCTATTATCATGGTTTCATCCGAACTGCCTGAAGTGCTGGGTATGAGCGACCGCATTGCCGTTGTGCATGAAGGTCACATTACCGGCGTTCTACCGAAGGAACAAGCGACACAAGAACACATTATGACTCTAGCTACAGGGGGACAGTAACATGACAACGATGCAGAATACTAAAACAGCCAAAAGCGGGTTCCGCTTGTCTAGCGTAACACAAAAACTCGGCCCACTTCTCGGATTAATCATTCTAATTGTGATTGTTTCCGTGCTCAATCCAAGCTTTTTGGAACCACTTAATATTCTAAATTTGCTACGCCAGGTTTCCATTAATGCTTTAATTGCATTTGGCATGACGTTTGTTATTCTTACTGGCGGGATTGACTTGTCGGTTGGTTCTATACTTGCGCTATCTAGTGCCTTCGTAGCCAATATGATGTTATCCGGTCTTGATCCAATCCTGTCCATCATCATTGGGGTAGCCCTTGGTGGAGTCATGGGTATGGTGAATGGACTGATGATTACCAAGGGTAACATGGCTCCATTTATCGCAACCCTTGCAACGATGACCATTTTTAGAGGTCTGACACTGGTATATACCAATGGTAATCCGATTACAGGTTTGGGCGATAGCCTGCTGTTCCAATTGTTTGGACGCGGATACTTGCTCGGTATTCCAGTACCAGCAATTACGATGCTGATTACGTTTGTAATTCTGTGGACGATTTTGCATAAAACGGCCTTCGGCCGCAAAACGTACGCCATCGGCGGTAATGAAAAAGCTTCCATCATCTCGGGTATCAAAGTATCCCGCGTCAAAATTATGATCTACTCCCTTGCAGGTATGCTTGCTGCGCTGGCCGGCGCGATTCTGACATCGCGTCTGAACTCCGCTCAACCTACGGCAGGTACATCTTATGAGCTGGATGCCATCGCGGCGGTTGTGCTGGGCGGAACAAGCCTTTCCGGCGGCCGCGGACGCATTGTAGGTACTTTGATTGGTGTGCTGATCATTGGTGTGCTGAATAACGGTCTGAACCTGCTCGGTGTGAACTCCTTCTACCAAATGGTTGTGAAGGGTGTCGTTATTGCTATCGCAGTCCTGCTGGACCGCAAGAAAACCGCTTAAGGGAGAGAAAACAACATGAAAAAATGGACACTAACGCTTGTTAGCATGATACTGATCGTTGTTCTAGCCGGATGTTCGCTGGAGCCGCCAGGCTGGGCGAAACCAAAGTCAGCCGGAGGTAAGGAACAGAAGAAAATCGGTTTGTCGATCTCGACACTGAACAACCCGTTCTTCGTTTCACTGAAAGATGGTGTCGTAGCCGAAGCACAGAAACAAGGTATTCAGGTTGTTGTCGTAGATGCACAGAACGATTCTGCGAAGCAAACGAATGATGTGGACGATTTGATTCAGCAAGGCGTTGATGCTTTGCTGATTAACCCGGCAGATTCCGCTGCAATCTCTACAGCGGTTCAATCCGCTAATAGTGTGGGCATTCCAGTAATTACGCTTGACCGCTCTGCGGATAAAGGTGAAGTTGCAGCACTTGTTGCTTCCGATAATGCAAAGGGTGGACGCATGGCTGCTGAATATATCGTGAAACAGCTTGGTGAAGGTGCTAAAGTGATTGAACTTGAAGGTGTACCGGGTGCATCAGCTACCCGTGAGCGTGGCAAAGGTTTCCACGAGATTGCAGACCAAAAGCTGGACGTGGTTGCGAAACAATCCGCTGACTTTGACCGCTCCAAAGGGTTGAATGTCATGGAGAACTTATTGCAAGGTAATCCAGGAGTGCAAGCCGTGTTTGCCCATAATGACGAAATGGCTCTTGGTGCCATTGAAGCAATCCAAAGTTCGGGGAAAGATATCCCGGTGATCGGATTTGATGGTAATGATGATGCCATTAAATCGATTCAGGATGGTAAACTAACAGCAACTGTAGCTCAACAACCTGAGTTGATCGGACAGCTTGCATTGCAAGCCGCACTCGATGTGCTGAGCGGTAAACAAGTGGAGAAATCCATCCCGGCTGAATTGAAGCTGGTAACCAAGGAAAACGTGAATCAATAATCAAATATTTATAAGGTATTGTATGAATCCCGCTCTGGCTGAGAAAGCCGGAGGCGGGATTTTTTATTGTGAGAATTATAGTTGGTTTAACTGGAATCAAGCTCATTCGTGACTCCAATTGCATATTGCAGAGTTTTGGATTGCTCAAAAATCATATCTTTGGATATATGTATTCAATCCATAGATTGTTATACTGTCATTCAAATGGTGAGTGGAAAGGGGCATCCGGCTTGGATTATCCGGTTGAAGAAAATTTAAAAATGGTTAGAAAACAAATGGCACTGGCTTGCAAGGCTTCTGGACGAAATGTTAACGATGTGCAGCTACTTTTAGCCACGAAAACGGTACCGCTGGAGAAGTTACAGATTGCCGTGCAGGCAGGTGAACATCTGTTTGGAGAAAACAAGGTGCAGGAACTGCGAGATAAATATCCTCTTATGGAGCAGTCCAAAGCGTTGGAATGGCATTTTATCGGCCATCTGCAGACGAATAAAGTTAAGGAGGTAGTTAAGTATGTGACAATGATCCATTCGGTGGATCGTCTGAAGCTCGGGCAGGTCTTGCATGATCAGCTTGTCAAAGAACAGCGGACAATGGACATTCTTGTACAAATTAATACGTCCTATGAAGAAAGTAAATTCGGTGCTTCTCCAGAGGATGCAGTGGAGCTCGTTGAACAATTGTCTCAATTTGAAACGCTTCATGTAAAAGGATTAATGACGATAGGGAAGCTGCATGCATCAGCTGATGAGACCCGCCAATGTTTTCGCTTGTTGAAACAGCTCAGCATGCAGATCAGAGAGAGAAACATCCCACGCGTCGAGATGGAAATGTTATCGATGGGTATGTCCGGTGATTTCAGTATGGCGATTGAAGAGGGAGCGACCATCGTTCGTGTGGGAACCAATGTGTTTGGCCCACGTTATCTGCCCGATGAATATTACTGGAACGAACATAAAAAGATAGAAGATTAGTTGAGGGGCAGGGGTTTACATTGAAAACAGCATCTAATAAGATTCGCGGGCGCGATCTGATATCACCAGTGACCGCTGCTTTAATTTCTGTAATTGTCAATTACGGAGGGACGTTCATTCTTGTGTTTCAAGCGGCCAAAGCAGCTGGATTGAGCCCGGAAATGACCGCATCCTGGATATGGTCCATTTCGATTGGCGTCGGGATCACGGGGATATGGCTTAGTTACCGCTATAAAGAACCTATCATTACTGCGTGGTCTACTCCAGCTGCAGCCTTCCTTGTCTCCATGCTGGCTGTAACTCCTTATTCAGAAGCCGTAGGTGCTTATATGATATCAGCCGTGGGTTTTATCATTTTGGGCATGTCTGGTTTGTTCGAACGGTTCGTGCGATTGATCCCGCCAGGGATCGCTTCGGGTTTACTTGCAGGCATTTTACTCCAGTTTGGTATCTCCGCGTTTGAAGGGGCCAAGGTCGAACCTGTACTGGTTATTCTGTTGTTCACCGCCTATATCGTATTAAAACGGTTTACATCTCGCTATGCCATCGTTGGTATATTGGTTCTCGGTCTGATTTACCTGGTGATTATGGGAAAAACGGATTTCAGTTCCATTCAGCTCGCAGTCGCTTTACCTGTATTCACTGCGCCTGAATTCTCAATTCAAGCGTTGCTCGGTGTGGCCCTGCCGTTATTTATTATTACGCTGACGGGGCAGTACATGCCAGGTATGCTGGTCCTCCGCAATGATGGTTTTCGAACGAGTGCTAACCCTATATTAACGGTAACCGGACTGGGTTCACTAATCGCTGCACCATTCGGCTCACATGCATTTAACGTGGCAGCCATTACCGCAGCCATTTGCACAGGGAAAGATGCTCATGAAGATAAGTCCAAGCGTTATATTGCGGGCATTGCCTGCGGAATCTTCTACATAACTGTCGGAATTTTTGGCGTGACTTTAGCCGCATTATTTTTGATTCTTCCCGCAGCTTTTATCGCCACATTAGCAGGGCTAGCTTTACTTGGAACGATCGGCGGCAGCCTGGCTAACGCTCTGGCGGACCCGAACGGACGGGAGACGGCATTAATTACATTTTTAGCAACAGCGGCTAATGTAACTTTGTTTGGCATCGGCGGAGCATTTTGGGGACTTGTGGCTGGAGTCATGGCGCATCTACTAATTCATTTTAAATTTGCCAAAAAACCACTTGGAACAAATGGTTAAGAAACCTGGAAGGGATGATGATCAGAATGTTAAAACATATAGAGAGCCAAGATGAAATTTTGGCAGCAGCAACCCGTCACGAGCTTGCAAGGCAGAGGGATACGATAGAACTGATTGCTTCAGAGAATTTTGTGAGCCAAGCCGTAATGGAGGCCACGGCCAGCGTATTAACCAATAAATATGCAGAGGGTTATTCGGGCAGAAGATATTATGGTGGATGCGAGCATGTGGATACGGTAGAGGATATTGCTAATCATCGCCTGAAACAATTATTTGGTGCTGAACATGCGAATGTGCAGCCTCATTCCGGTTCACAGGCGAATATGGCAGTATACTTTGCCTCAGTCCAGATGGGGGATACGATTCTTGGAATGAATCTTTCTCATGGCGGTCATCTGACGCATGGGAATCTTGTTAATTTTTCAGGAAGATTTTATCACTTTGTTCCCTACGGTGTCGATCCAGAAACAGGTCTTATTGACTTTGACGAAGTTCGAAAACTGGCTCACAAACATCGTCCACGAATGATCGTCGCAGGCGGAAGTGCATACCCGAGGCGTATTGATTTTGAGATTTTTGCTCAAATTGCTTCCGAAGTGGGAGCCTTACTGTTTGTAGATATGGCACACATTGCGGGCATTGTTGCAGCAGGATTACACCCTAACCCCGTACCGCATGCACATATTGTATCAACCACGACACATAAGACGCTGCGAGGTCCGCGTGGAGGTGCTATTTTGTGTAAAGAATCTTGGGCAAAGGCCATCGATAAAGCTGTATTTCCCGGAACGCAGGGCGGGCCTTTTATGCATATTATTGCGGGAAAAGCGGTCGCTTTTGGGGAAGCATTGCAATCTGATTTCACTGTATATATGAGCAACGTTCTGAATAATGCTAAAGTAATGGCGGAAACGCTAATCAATGAAGGGCTTTCACTTGTTTCTGGGGGTACTGATAATCATCTCATTCTCGTTGATCTGCGTAGCGTTGGTCTTACGGGTAAAGACGCTCAAATCATGCTGGATGAAGTAGGCATCACGGCAAACAAAAATTCGATTCCTCATGATACAGCAGGTCCGTTAGTTACAAGCGGTATTCGGTTTGGAACGCCTGCCATGACAACCAGAGGACTTGGTGCTGGGGAGATGAAAGAAATTGCCGAGCTTATCGCGCTTGCTTTTAAAAATCCAACGAACACTAAAGTAAAACAGCACATATCAGGCTGTGTGCGCGAAATCACATCACGATTTCCTCTCTACGAAGCAGGGACATCGTTTACCTCATAAATAGATAAAGCCCGTCTGCAATCTTCTCTAATGATCCATGAGCATTGCCGGCGGGCTCTATTCAATTGTTATTATACGGTGCGGGCAAATCGGGAGATGCCTTCTTCAATTCGTGCCTCATCCACTTTTGCAAAACCTAATACCCACCCCTTACGATCACTCTCCAGACAGTATCTGCTCAACGGATAAACACAGACACCCTGCTTGCGGGCGGCAGAGGTTATTGCTGCTTCATCACATGACGCATCTGCTTCAAGAAGGATATGTAATCCCGTTTCTACTCCGCTTAATCTAAAACGCGAACTAAGACCGGAAGAATGGATCGCTTTGGTCATGACCTCGTGTCTGCGGCGATAAATGTTACGAACTCTTCTCATGTGGCGCATAAATTGCCCCCGCTCAATAAAATGATTCAGCGTCAGCTGCTCCATTATGGGCAGATGGCGATAAGTCAGTTCATGAATCTGGGTAAGCCGCTCAATCGCTGCTTGAGGTCCTATAATTGCGGATAAACGTATACCGGGCGCAATCATTTTGGAGAAACTCATCATATAAAGCGTATTCTGAGGCAACTGGCTGAACAGGGTAGGAATCGGGTCTCCACGATATCTGAATTCGCTATCGTAATCGTCCTCGATAATCCACATTCCACGTTTTCCAGCCAACTGCATGAATTGCTGTCTTCGTGGCTCTGACATGATGATTCCGGTCGCGCATTGGTGCGAAGGGGTGACAAATACGAGCCTCGATTCCGGGTGGATGCGATCTACACATAGTCCCTGCTCATCTACCGGTACGGCATCGATCTGCATACCGCGGTATTTCATGGTGGTCCAGGCAGCAGGAAAACCGGGGTCCTCCACGGACACTCTGTCTCCTTCAGTCAGAAGTGCCTGAGCAATCAAATCAATGCTGTGCTGTGCACCTGAAGTTAACAAAATCTGATCAGCTTCAATATGAATTCCTCGTTCTAATGACAAGTAGCGCTGGATCTGTTCCCGTAGCGGCAGGAAACCTCTGGCATCGCCATACGACCAGATATCAAGGTTGGGTTCAGCAGATACCTGCAAAAATGATTTTCTCCAGGATTGGGTGAACGTCTCATCGATGTAAGGCTCATGCGGGTTAAAATCAATGTCCACCTGCGTTGTATCATGATCTCCAAACCAACTCTGTAGTTTGGCAATGGATTCGTGTACTAAAGGCAATACGGGAGGCACAGGCCCGGATTGCGGCTCCTCTTCTAATGAAGGGAGCACTTGGATCGAGCTACTGACTCTTGTTCCACCGCGACGTGAAGTTACTGTATAACCCCGGCTGAATAATTCTTCGTAAACGATCTGAATTGTAGATCGTGAAACACCGATTCGCCCAGCTAACTCACGTGACGGAAGTAGCAGCTCACCTGGAGGCCAGTTCCCGGTTGTAATGTTGTGAATAGCCTGGTCAAGCAGCTGCTGCCAGATGGGACGGTCATCATTTCGGTTCACTTTTAACATCATAACAACTCCGTTGTTGTTGAATTTATGGATTGTATATTAATAGCACATAATGAAAATTTGGGCCTTCCATTGTAGGGAATATTATCATGACAATGGTTCAAGCTGCAATGATGAATCACGATGAATATATTTTTCCTGTTCATCTCCAGTTCATATTCAGGACGTGGGTAGTTCATTTTCTTTGTTTATACTGCGTTAGGTAACAGCTCATACACGACGACCACAGAGCAGAATAGGAGAAGATGAATTTGACACGAAAAAAAAGAATGTCCATCGTTGCCATGACCTTGGCATTTGCGATGTTAACGCCCACAGCTGCATATGCTACCGAGCTTCCAGGTAAACTAGACTACGGATTGACTCAAAAATCAGTTGCAGCGAAAACGAAAACACTGACCGAAACCTACGGTGTCGCGAGTGTACAGTACGCACTTATCGATGGAGGGGAGATCGTTCTCTCTGGACAGACAGGAATGAATGACCCGGAGAATCGTGTGCCACTCACGTCAAACACCATGTATGGCATAGGATCGACAAGTAAAATGTTTCTCACAACCGCTGTCATGAAGTTGGTGGATGAGGGCAAAGTGAAATTGGACGATCCTGTAGTGGGTTATATTCCTGAATTTAAAATGAAGGACAAGCGTTATGCTCAGATTACAGTACGTATGCTGTTAAATCATTCATCGGGATTACTTGGCACATCCAGTAATAGCGCGATTCTGTTCGAAGATCCAGATACACACGCACATGATACATTACTGGAACAGCTAGCCTCACAACATTTGAAGGCAGATCCTGGAGCTTACTCGGTTTATAGTAATGACGGGTTTTCATTAGCTGAGATTCTGGTAGAACGAGTTAGCGGGTTGAGTTTTACGGAATTCATGCATCGTCATATCACCACACCTCTAGGCATGAATCATACCAAGACGCCACAAGATCCGCTCGATGTGAAACACATGGCAACGACATACTCCCCCAAGAAGGAACGGCAGCCTTTGGAGACAACCAATATGATTGCTTCAGGTGGCATCTATTCCACAGCCGAAGATTTAGTGAAGCTGTCACAAGTATTCACGAACGAGAAGAATGGTGTTCTTTCCGAAGAATCAGCGAAAGCTACCGGACAGGAAGAGTACAAGAGGGGAATGTGGCCAGAGGACGGTGATTCATCCATTGCGTATGGACTTGGGTGGGATAGTGTAAACTTGTTTCCGTTCAATCAGTATGGGATCAAGGCATGGACTAAAGGCGGAAATACAATTGCTTATCATTCCTCTCTGATTGTATTGCCTGAGTATAATATGGCTGCAGCCGTTACATCTTCGGGAGGTTCAAGTTCAACGAATCAATTGATTGCAACAGAGCTGTTGCTAAGTAGCCTGGAAGAAAAGAAGCTGATTCCGGAGCGTAAACCGGAGAAGTCACATGGAGTACCTGTGAAAGCAGAGATGCCGAAGGAAGAGATGAAACGTTCAGGAATCTATGGTGGCGGAGCCAACATGTTGATGAAGCTGGATGTTCAGGAGAATGGGCAACTCACGATGTCGATGTTAGCGACACCAAATAGCCCGAAACAGACGTACACCTATATTGCTGACGGTTCTTTTGTGAATGAGGCAGGTACGGAGAAAGTGATATTTGTTAAGGAAGATAACGGAAATACGTATCTTTGGACACGTTCGTATCAATCGGCTCCTGGGCTCGGTCAGCTTGCTTCTTCGGAGTATAAGGCTGAAAAGCTTCAAGCCAATCTATTGTCAGACGAAGCCAAAGCTGCGTGGCAAGCGCGTGTGGGTAAAGCGTATGTACTCGTGAATGAGAAACATACCTCGACTCTATATAATACAGCAATGCCGCTGATACCTATTCAGTTGTTAAGTGAGTTACCAGGTTATATTTATACGAATGCTATTACGGATGGGGATCAGGCTGTGAATCAATTGCAGATTCCGGGTGTAGCGGGTCGGGACTCGATGGAATTTACCTTTTTCAAACAAGACGGTGTGGAATATGTCTCGCAAGGAGGCAATATATATGGTAGCCAGGATATCGTGAAACCGATCTATGCAGGTCAGCAATCAAAAACGACAATCCAGTCGAATGGTTACGCCAAATGGTTCTCGATTCCGACTACGGCCGGAGGAAAAGAAATGAAAGTGAATTTACCCTCCGATGGTTCATTTGTTGTGTATGATGCGTCTGGTGCCAGTCTGAATCACAGCGTAGTCAGTGGTCAGACGACAATGGTACTGCCCGAGAAAGGCTATCTTGTCTTTGCAGGTGAAGCAGGATCAGTCTTTGAGATCACGTTAAAATAAGCATGAATCCACGATATAAACGAAATGATATGTTTTTGAAACACTGCTGATCGTTATTAAGAATTATAATTAATGCTTATCTATAAGATAGCCAAAAAG
Organism: Paenibacillus cucumis (ex Kampfer et al. 2016); assembly: GCF_019748695.1. Taxonomy (NCBI): domain Bacteria; kingdom Bacillati; phylum Bacillota; class Bacilli; order Caryophanales; family Paenibacillaceae; genus Paenibacillus; species Paenibacillus cucumis (ex Kampfer et al. 2016). The sequence goes on from NZ_JACLIC010000020.1 coordinate 249,720, forward strand.
TCGCATTTTGCGGCTTTTTTGCATTTTAATGTTTCAAATTTAAAATTTAAGTTTCGACAACCTGACCACCAGGGTAAGTATAAGAGGACTTTTACAAGTGGATTGAAGAAATGCCATGGAAACAAAAATGAAGGTGGGTAGAAAGAGCATTGATTGGTCAAGAGCTGAGAATAATAACCTTAGCATGATTCGGGACATACGTATGGCATGACGTCAAGACGAGGAGGACATATGAAGAATAACAGGATTACATTACTTATACTTACCATGGTGCTGCTTCTGGTGTCCGGCTTTACAGGTTGGACGGGAAGTGTGCAGGCACAGTCGGATTCGGGCAAAACTTATGTTATCGGTACCGACATTACCTTTGCACCGTTTGAATTTCAGGAAATTAACGGCGATTTTGTCGGCATCGATATGGATATCATGGCAGCAATCGCCAAGGATCAGAATTTTAAATACGAGATCAAAGCCTTAGGATTTAACGCTGCCGTTCAGGCACTGGAATCGAACCAGGTGGATGGCGTCATTGCAGGTATGAGTATTACGGATGAACGCAAAACCAAATTTGATTTCTCCGATATGTACTTTGAATCAGGCGTTGTCATGGGCGTTAAAGCGAGCAATGATACGGTAAAAAGCTATGAAGATCTCCGCGGTAAAAAGGTAGCTGTAAAAACGGGGACGGAAGGCTATCGTTTTGCAGAAGCGAATGCATCAAAGTATGGGTTTACCATTGTACCTTTTGATGATTCAGCACAGATGTATGATGATGTGAAAACGGGAAATTCTGCAGCCTGTTTTGATGATTTCCCTGTGTTGAAATATGGGGAGAATCAGAAAAACGGACTGAAGGTTGTTACAGAACCAGAAAAAGGTGCGCCTTACGGGTTTGCTGTAAGTAAAGGTAAAAACGCCGAGCTGCTGCAGAAGTTTAACGCAGGCCTTGCTAATATCAAGGAAAGCGGTGAATACAAGCGTATTGTAGATAAGTATATAGGTGACAATGCGGAGTCCGTTGCACAATTGGGGCGTATGGAACTTATATACAAATCTTTTCCAGCCTTGTTGAAAGGTTTGGGGAATACACTTTTATACACCATCGTGTCTCTATTCTTCGCGTTTATTATTGGTTTGATCTTCGCCTTCATGAAAGTAGGACGTAACAGAGTTTTGCGAGGCATTGCCACCGTATTCGTTGATATTTTCCGTGGTATTCCGTTGCTTGTACTCGCGTTCTTCATTTACTTCGGTATTCCTCAGGCATTTGGCTTTACGATGCCGCTGTTCCTTGCGGCGATTCTGACGCTGAGCTTAAATGCCGGAGCTTACGTTACTGAGATTATTCGCGGGGGTATTCAATCGATTGATCGTGGACAGATGGAGGCCGCTCGTTCACTAGGTCTTCCATATCGCAAAGCGATGATGAAAATTGTCATTCCTCAGGCGGTTCGTGTTATGATTCCTTCGTTTATTAACCAGATGGTAATTACGCTTAAGGATACGTCCATCTTGTCCGTTATCGGGCTGGTTGAGCTTACACAGTCGGGTAAAATCATTATTGCCAGAACCTTATCCTCGTTTGACATATGGTTAACGGTAGCTGTAATGTACTTGATCGTTATTATTGCACTGACTAGACTTGCCGATTATCTGGAGGTGAAGATTCGCCGTGACTAAAATTAAAGTAGAAGGGCTGAAGAAAAGCTTCGGTTCCAATCAGGTGCTGAAAGGGATCGACATGGCTGTAAATGAAGGCGAGGTTGTATGTGTCATCGGCCCATCCGGTTCGGGTAAAAGTACATTTCTTCGCTGCATCAATTGTCTGGAGGACATTACCGCAGGCCGTGTGATCGTCGATGATCAAGACTTGAACAGTCGTGATACCGATCTTAACAAAGCTCGGGAGAACATTGGCATGGTATTCCAGCACTTTAATCTGTTTCCACACTTCAGTGTGCTCAAAAATATTATGTTTGCGCCGATGGAACTTGGCAAATTAAATCAAGAACAGGCTAGGGAAACCGCGCTTCGCTTGCTTGACCGTGTCGGTCTGGCAGACAAAGCGGAGAGCTTTCCAAGCCAGCTCTCTGGCGGACAGAAGCAACGCGTAGCTATTGCTCGCGCACTCGCGATGAACCCGGATGTGATGTTGTTCGATGAGCCTACATCGGCACTTGACCCGGAGATGGTTGGGGAAGTACTTGGTGTCATGAAGGATCTCGCGAGCGAAGGCATGACGATGATGATTGTTACGCATGAGATGGGCTTTGCCCGCGAAGTTGCGGATCGGGTTATTTTTATGGATGGCGGATATATTGTTGAGGAAGGAAATCCTGAACAGATCTTCGGCAAACCGCAGCACGAACGTACAATCAGCTTTTTGGAAAAGGTGCTCTAATCCCGGTTTTTTCTTAGTTCAACAAAAAAAGTCGCGATATGCGGCTTTTTTTGTTTTGTACATTGATTCCATAAGAGACTATAATAGGATTCCTGAAACAGTGAATATATTGTATATAACATCTACATAAAACCATTTATAAATTTTATGAAAAGGAGTATTTGCCCATGATTGAATCCGTATCTGAGACTGTACAACGACAATCCATTGAAGCCTTTCAGTCCGTGATCCGAAAATCGGAGAACGCTCTCAAGAACATGTTGGGGAAAGAAGCCAATACATCGGTTTTAGAAAAACGACTTCATGCGCTAATTGTCAGTTTGTATATATTGGAACACACCTGGAATGGGAGAGCTGATCAACATTATGGCAGCCTGGAGATATCCGAGGCACGTCATGTGATGAATAATCTCCTGCCTTCTCTTAAACGGATGATGGATAAATCCACAGTTGGAACACCGCAACATACTTTACTGGAGAGAAGAATTCGAGCTTTTCAACTTGCTGTGCAGGCGATGGAACAGAAATGAGTTGAAGTACTTGACAAAGAGTGATTCAAAAGGTAACCTTCTTTTATGACAGTGATCACTGACATTTGAGCAGAAGGAGAGCTTCATGTCCAATTCAAGTAAACGGAACACAAGAGAGAAGTTAATGTTAACGGCGATTGAGCTGATCTCGGTAAAGGGATATAAAAGTGTTACAACGCAGGAGATTGCCTCAACCGCGGGAGTAAGTGAGAAGACGTTATTTCGCCATTTTGGTACGAAACTAAATCTGCTCGAGAGCGCATTTGACGAATATCATTATGTCGAGGAAATGACAAGACTTTTTGAGGAAAAAGTCGTGTGGAATCTGCATTCTGACTTATTGTTAGTCAGCAGAACCTATCATGAAATCATGCATAAGAACCGTAAATTGTTTATGATCAGTCTGAAGGAAATGAATCATTTGCCGGAGTTAAGAACACGAACGATAAGACATCCTCAGCAGTTACTTGAGCTTCTAACCCGATATCTGCAAACGATGTACGAGCAAGGCAAGGTGATTCAGATCAACGCTGAATTACAGGCTTTCTCCTTCATGGCATTGAATTATGGCTTGTTTATTAACCATATGGAGGATCATGTACATTTTCCGTGGCTTTCATTAGAAGATGTGATTACCGAAAGTGTATGGACGTTCACTAGGGCGCTAACGCCCTAGTATTTTAAGTCATATTATGACAGTAAGTACTGACAGTAAATTTTGCGTATTTTTTAGTAACGTAAGGAAAAGAGGGAAACGATGAAGACCGCAGAGAGTTTAGAGATCCAGGATACATCTGCAACGGGCAAAGAAACTGCACTACTTCGCGTGCTTGTCTTCACTTTGATCATCTCCGTAATGAACGGAATGATGTTTAATGTTGTCTTACCCGTCATTGGAGATCAATTCGAACGGTCAGCTTCTGAGACAAGCTGGATCGTTACCGGATATTTAATTGTATACGCCGTTGGTACAGTCACTTACGGGAAGCTAACAGATCGATATAGCATTAAACATTTAATCACATTTGGACTCTTATTGTTGGCTGCTGGCTCCGTTATAGGAATTCTTTCTACTTCCTACTTTATGATTATTTTGGCTCGTCTGATTCAGGCCGCAGGGGCTGCCGTCATTCCAGCTCTGGCCATGATTATACCAGTTCGATATTTTCCGCCAAACAAGCGTGGTCAGGCACTCGGTACTTCTGCGATCGGAATCGCCCTGGGATCTGCGTTAGGTCCTATTGTTGCCGGATTCGTATCCAGTGCACTTAATTGGAAGTTCCTATTTGCGATTCCGCTACTTTCGCTGTTGACGCTCCCCTTCTATAGAAAGTATTTGAATGATGAGAGGGGAGGGGATGAAAAGATGGACTATCTCGGAGGCATACTGCTCGCCGTAAGCATTGGAGCCATTTTGCTCGCACTGACTCAATTAAATTTGTGGTATTTGCTAATGGGCATTGTAGTTTTAGCCTTGTTTATCCTTCGTATTCTCCACGCAGCATCACCGTTTGTGCAACCAGCTGTTTTTCGCAACCGCTCCTATACATGGGGAATGATTATTTCATTTGTGTTAGTTGCATGTGGATTTAGCATTCCATTTATTATCCCGCAACTGTTAACCCATGTGTATGATGCTTATCCGGCTCTGACAGGTCTAATTATGTTACCATCGGCCCTGATTGCAGCATTACTGGGAAGACGAGGAGGAACGTTAGCTGATGATAAAGGCAATGTCTTTTTGATTTATACAGCCTCGACGATGCTTGTTATCGGCTTCATAAGTCTATCGTTTGCTGCCGGCGTGTCATTGTTTTTCGTTTCATCCTTTCTAATCTTGGCGGTTCTTGGTCAATCATATATGCAAATTGCGCTGTCTAATACGATCGCACAGACCCTTCCCAAAGAACAGGTCGGCATTGGTATGGGACTACTGTCGATGTTTAATTTCATCGCGGCTTCTGTATCTACAACCGTTCTTGGCAAGGTCATCGACGGGGGAGCACAGCAGATGCGTTTCAATCCTTTTATCAGCCGATCATCTGCATTTGTATATAGTAATCTATTTATTGTGCTTGCCATGTTGGTTGTGGTAATGACTTTTGTGTATAGATGGCATTTTGATCGTAAGCCCGAAGGACAAATGAATGGATCATCTACATTGTTCTAATAAAGCCGAAAATGCTCTTCCAAGCCAATAGTTACAATCCGTTTTTTTTTCAAAGAAATAGAGAAGAAGAGGTCTGTCATAAACGACAGGCCACTTCTTTATGGAACGGTTCAGGCGAAATGGTTCACGCAAAACGGTACAGGCGCACACCGTGCGAAGGCACATCCGTGCGTAAAATATCCTCGTTAACTTCTGTCACATCGCCACTCCATAATTCAATTCCATGGCTTGCAACAGAAGGGGATAAACCAATTGTATTGAGATTAAGTTCCACTGAGAGTACTGACTGCTCGCCAACATTAAACACAGCTGCATAAGTGGAACCATCGACATGAGATGCCGTCCATACGATCAGATCGCCTTGATGTAGCGCTTCTCTAGCACTATGGCTCTCACGATGCATACGCAGAACCTCACGGTTTGTCAGCAAGGACAGCGTCCAGTCATCGTTATCCCGCAACTCACCGCCAAAGATGAGAGGAGAACGGAAGATACTCCACAGAGACATCATCGTCAATTGCTCATCCTTAGTGAATCTTGTCCACCGATCGGCTCCACCTCCATCCACAGAGCGAATACCAATGTGCCCCAGAGGCAACATATCACAATCCGGCCAACATCCCTCCTTAGGAAGGCCCTGCCACTTACGGCAGCGGTCGAACATATCTAGCAAAAGTGGCCATTGATCCCAGAAATCATCCGTTACCCGCCACATGTTAGCCTGTTCCGCGAAAAATTCAGCGTATTCCACGGGGGCAGGACCGGGAGACAGACTTAATACCATGGGACGTCCGGCACGTTTGATCGCCTTCGAGATCATCTCAATCTCAGGCTGATGTGTGTCATATAATCTGGAGGCAGCGATATCATCCACTTTGACCAGATCAACACCCCATGAAGCATACAATTCAAACAATGAATCATAGTAGGCTTGCGCGCCTTCTTTGTGGTGATCCACCCCATACATATCGGTATTCCATGGGCAGATGGAGTTGGTATGAGCGATCTCACGGGCGGTGGAGTTTGTTCCTAATAGAGCTGTGTCGGAATGAACTGCTTGCCTTGGAATTCCGCGCATAATATGAATGCCGAATTTAAGTCCCAGACTGTGAACATAATCAGCAAGTGGTTTGAATCCCTGACCATCCGCAGCTGAAGGAAAGCGGTTTTCTGCAGGCATCAGACGTGAGTATTCATCCATAATCAGTGGAACGAAAGGGCGGTATTGCGATGAGTTAGCCAGAGGTTCATACCATTGAATATCAACGGTGATGTAACTCCAACCATATTCTTTCAAGTGTGTAGCCATATACTCCGCATTACCGCGAATTTCCTTTTCAGTGACGGCAGCCCCGTAGCAGTCCCAGCTGTTCCAGCCAAGAGGGGGTGTTGGTGCAACAAGAGTATGATCCATTTGAAGGCTCCTTTACCTGACGTAATTTAAATTATTGCTTCAGTCACATTCATCATAATGAAGTAAAATACAATAATCTACAGTAATGTTAAGTCTTCAATAGCAATATATTGCGGTCAGTCAAAAAATAATCTGCGGTATACGAGACTTTCGCCACCGCTTCGAAATTCCCCAGGTGTAAGTCCAGTTAATCCTCGAAAAGCTTTGATAAAATAACTTCCACTGGAGTATCCCACTTGTACCGCAATCTGTTCAATGCTTAATGTCGTGCCGCGAAGCAACTCCATCGCTTTCTCGATTCGAACGCGGGTAAGATAGGCACCTGGAGTGTGACCTGTGCTAGCCGAGAATCTGCGAATAAAGTGGTATTTGGATAGAGCAACACGATCTGCAAGCTGATCCACGCTGATCATACTGGCGTAATCGGTTTCCATGTACTTCGTAGCCTGCTGAATATGTTCCGGCCAGTTCTCCCGATTATGGCGTGTTGTCGTCTGTAAACGAACAAGCTCTGTCATGAACTGATACACACTGGATGAGGCAATCAAAGGGTCCGTTATCCTTCCTGCCGCCGCATCCGTTACAATCATTCGCAGCAGACGGATGGGAGCAGAATCCATGGAGAGAAAAGCGACCTCACCTGCTTCTCGCACAAACTTCTGCCAATGAGCCTGAATGAGATCAGGACGGAATAGTAGGAAGATGAAATGCCATGGCTCATCAGACTCTGGATGATAATAATATCGATGAGCGCTCGGGATCTCAGTAAGAAAAGCCTGTCCGGAGGTCACACGGTATGTACGGTCATTTGTTTCATAAATACCTTCTCCCGCAAGGGTGTACTGAAATAAAAGAAGAGGACCATCCGTTCGTTCCAGCCCATCCCAGTAATACGACGGATCAGTAATGATATCGCTCCCCGTTGCATACAGCTTGCATAGCTCAAGTTCACGATCTTCAGCGAATCGAAAACCATAGGTCCCTTTTATAATATCCATCGCTTTCCTCCAATCTTGAATACTCTGCTCAATGTACACTTATGTTCACTATTTATCTATCATTTAAGTTCTGGATCTGAAGGTTTGCGTGCAAACTTGCCGGGCGATGTTCCGACCATCTTGGTAAAAGTGCGAATAAAGTTGGCATAATCGCCGAATCCGGAATGATAACAGGCCTCGGTAATACTCATACCTTCCGATAAACAGTTTTGGGCGAGCTCGATGCGGCGGTTAAGTATATAGTTTCGAATCGTTAGTCCGGTATGTTTTTTGAATTGACGGCTGATATAACTGCTGTTGGTAAATAGTTTTTCTGATAATTGCTGTAGTGTGAGAGATTCGGTCAGATTCGTTTCGATATATTCCATCGCATTACGAACCAGTTCAGGCATAATGTCGGTGGGCACAAAATTTGTATGTTTAAAAGTCAGATTGGTCATAAGAAGCAGTCGGGCGATCAGCATATTTCTCATAATATCCGCACCGTAGTCTGAGATTAGCAACATTTGCTCCACTTGGGTTGTAAGTTTGAGAAATTGCTCTAACTCTTCTTCATTCAAATGAATGATATTGCCCTTACCTTTAGGCCGATGATCAAAACAGGCAGAGAGGTTGGTAGATGATGTGGATAATCGATTAAGATATGATTTTTGCAGATTAATTGTGATTCGTTCATATTCATTCTTGTCGAGTGCAAAAGACCGATGCATTTCCTCTGGACTTAAAACAATAAGATCACCTCGCTCCAGATGGTAACATCGATTCTCAATATAGAAATTCACATTGCCGCGAAGAAAAATGTACAGCTCATACCCATTATGCCGATGGTAGAATGTGCCCATATTGTAGGTCGTGACACGATGCAGATACAGCAGATCCAACTGAATGGGATCATACTGGTACTCCTGAGATTCATTCATATCATGAAAGCCTCCTAATCGTTTGGCGCAATAAATATCACGATCTAAGCAATGAAATTGCGAACCTGAACCTATAAAATGGTACCATCCTAGCATCTTGGTTTAAAATTTGCAAGCGTTTTCTGAAGGAGTAGGGAAAACAGAAAGGGAGGATTGTATGGAACTGATCTTTACCGCACGCAGTAGAAGGCAGGAAGGGACAGCCTATACTGGAATGAGAACGCATAATCTTCAGACTAACGTAAATATGAGTGCCGGGACAGGAAGTGCAGATGATCCAAAGCAGGCACAGATTACCATTAAGAATGAAGGCAGTCAACGGTGGAGTGGAGTGATTCATGTAGAACTTGCTTTTGACAAACAGCAGCCCAGATTTTTTCTGCCTGCCTTTATGTATGGTCGTAATCGGGGAGAAGCCCCCCAAAATGTACCTAACGAATTTCCAAGAATTCGTGAAGGAACACCTTCCCGTCCTTCATCCCTGTGGTGGATGGTTCGAAGCGATCGTTTATCGCATCCGGCTGCACTTGTATATGATTCGGGCCGAATTGCCGGGCTCAGCGCAAGCCCATATTGGGTGGAAAGCAAGCATAGTGGACAGAAGCAGCCGTGGTATCCGGGTCAAACAGGAACTTTTCTACAATATGGAGGTTTCACATGTTCAATAGAGAAAGGCACCGTTGGTTATACCTTAGGGTATGAGAATGCTCCGTTGCTGTTTATCAAATCAAGACTTGTGCACGAGCGCTCAGCCTTGGCAGAGAGCGTCTTTGTGTTGGAAGCAGGAGAATCGGTGGCGTTCACCCTTGAATTATATGATTATGAATCCTCTTCGCCCTTGGGTATTAACCCTGCATTAGAGCATGTCTACCAAAAGTACCATGAACACCCTAGACAAGGAAGCGACATCCGCACAGCCGTATCCGACATGTCCGCTGCTGTTCGAGACTACGCGTGGCTTCCAGATGACCGTCACTATTCTACTTTTGTGTACGAAGACGCAGAGAGCGGGGGGTATCGATATAACAAAATCATCTCGATCAGTTGGACCAATGGCATGACCATTGCAACCCCCATGCTGCTTGCAGCATTGCGTCAGAACGATGAACCCATGCGTCAGCAGGCTTTGTCCTGTATCACAAACATTATCGAAAATGCGATGAATTCCGAGTCAGGACTTCCGTATGATGCTTATCAGGATGGAAAATGGAGCATTAAAGGCTGGTGGTTTGACGGTATGCGTACACCAGGTCACTCATCCTATCTCGTTGCACAAGCCATGTTTTATATCCTCAAATGTTATGACTATGAATGTCGCATAAGGCAGATTAGACATGATGACTGGCTCGCCTATGTGAAGCAAGTACTTGAATGCCTGGAACGGAGCAAAAATGCGGATGGCGAATATCCGACGATATTATCCGAGCGCACGGGTGCAGGCCTGGAGTATGACGCTTTTAGCGGGGCGTGGTGTCTTGCTGCGAAAGCTTATTACAGCTGGTTGATCAATGATTTATCCGATTTGGAGGAAATGAGACGCAGTGAAACACATTATTACAATGCCTATGTGAAACAGATGGAATGTTACGGTGCTCCGCTTGATGCGGACAAAGCAGTGGATTCGGAAGGCATTCTGGCATATATCAAAGCTCTCCGTTTCTTGCATGCACTCTCCGGTGAGGAGACGTTCCTTAATCATATGAGAGACGCCATCAGCTACGAGTTCAGTTTTAAATTTTGTTATAACTCGCCAGTGCAGATTCCGCCGCTAAGTACATTGAACTGGTCAAGTTCGGGGGGAAGCGTCACTTCGGTAGCTAATCCGCACATTCATCCCATGTCGAGCAATCTCGTCGATGAGCTTTTATATTATCTTCAGCAACGTGAGGATGACTATATCCGTCAGCGTATGAATGATACGGTCGCTTGGGGCTGTCAAACCTATAATCGTGTTGATGGTGAATATGGTTATGGCAAAAAAGGATGGATGTCCGAGCGCTTTTGTCACTCGCAAGGACTCGTTACGGAGACTTATGCCGATGGTACGCCGGCAAGCACCTGGTTCTGTCTGATGCCGTGGGCCAGCGGCTCCATCATCGAAGGTCTCGTTGGTGACTACTGGGATCAAGTCACCTCCAGCGATTGAATAGATATGATCATGCCTCCAAACGGGTTAGCATTGTGAAGGTTTAGGTTAGTTTTCTTCATTCAACGAAGCCGGGTGAACAAAGTAAACTGATTATACGGCCTGTAAGATGGGTCATATTGAGTCCTGTTCGTCATGCTGCTAGTGCAGCAGTGAACCTTGGCATCTCTCGTTGGAGGTATAATGATGAATACGAATAAAATTTGGTTTGATCACCCTGCCGAGCAGTGGGAAGAAGCGTTTCCAATTGGAAACGGAACCCTTGGTGGTATGGTATTTGGAAGAACAGCACTGGAGAGAGTACAGTTAAATGAAGATAGCCTTTGGTACGGCGGACCGATGGAGCGGAACAACCCGCATTCACTTCAATCACTGGATAACATAAGGGAACTTCTGTTTCAAGGCCAGATTGGGCAGGCAGAGGAACTAGCGTTAACCTCATTAGTGGGTGTGCCTGATGGACAACGACATTATGAACCGCTTGGTGATTTCTATATGGCCATGCATCATGCAGATGAGGAGGCAACAGAGTATCAGAGATATCTTGATTTGGAACAAGGGATCGCTCGCGTTCAGTACACATCAGGCAACACAAAACACAAGCGAGAATATTTTTCAAGTTATCCTGATCAGGTCATGGCAGTCCGTCTGTCTAGTAGCGTGCCGGGCGAATTATCATTCACAGCCTTGTTTGGCAGAGGTTCCGTGTTACATTGGTCGCCGTTATCGGGGGCGCTAAGACATCCGGTCGGATTCCAATCGTTGATCGATCGAATCGAACAACGCAGTAATGGCGATATGATTATCCGGGGAAGAAGCGGGGGAGAAGGGGGGATCCGTTTTTGCTGTGCGATTCGGGTCATGAACGAACAAGGAGAACTTCAGTATTCGAGCGGTCAACTATCACTTTTAAATGCGGATTCAGCCACTGTGCTAATAGCATCATGCACCGATTTTCGTTATGCCAAGGAAGATCTGGAGTCGGAATGTTTACGAAGAATAGATATGGCCTCCGCCAAAACATATGAGCAGTTACTTCAGGATCATATCACTGACTATCAGGCGCTGTTCACACGAATGGATCTGCATCTGGAGGGTGAACGCACAGATACCAGTTATATGAGTCTGCCGATAAATGAGCGGCTCGCGCGTCTTAGAGCAGGCGGTGATGATCCTGAACTCGTAGGTTTGTACTTCCAGTTCGGGCGATACTTGCTAATCTCCAGCAGCCGGCCCGGTTCGTTACCTGCCAATCTGCAGGGCATATGGAACAAAGACATGCTTCCGGTATGGGATAGTAAATACACCATTAATATCAATACAGAAATGAACTATTGGCCAGCCGAGAGTTGTAATCTGCCGGAGTGTCACATCCCGTTATTTGATTTTATCGAGCGACTACAGGAACGTGGAAGGGAAACGGCCAGCAAGATGTATGGCTGTAGCGGATTTGTAGCACATCATAATTCTGACATATGGGCAGATCCTGCCCCGCAGGATGTATGTCTAACGTCGACCTTCTGGACGATGGGCGGCGCGTGGTTGTCTCTTCACCTGTGGGATCATTATGAATACGGTAGGGACAAGATTTTTTTGAAAAAAGTATATGACACGATGAAAGAGGCAGCTTTGTTTATTCTGGATTTCCTTGTACAAGACCCGGAGGGGAATCTCACGATATGTCCTTCATCCTCACCGGAAAATATCTACATCCTGGATAATGGAGAGTCGGGTGCGCTTTGTTACGGGGCATCGATGGATAACCAGATTATTCGGGAGCTGTTCACGCGGTGTATTGAAAGTGCACTCATGCTGCAACAAGATCAGGAATTTGCATCACAGTTGCAAGAAGCATTAACTCGCATTCCGGATATCGCTGTGGGAAAACACGGACAGATTCAAGAATGGAGCAAGGATTATGATGAACTTGAACCAGGTCATAGACATATATCACATTTGTTTGCGCTCCATCCGGGTTCACAGATTATTCCGAAAACGACTCCTGAATTAGCAACTGCCGCCCGGATCACGCTGGAGCGCAGATTGCAACATGGCGGGGGACACACGGGCTGGAGCCGGGCTTGGATTCTGAACATGTGGGCAAGACTGGAGCAGGCTGAACAGGCACATGATAACGTTATGGAGCTGCTTCGTTCCTCGACACTGCCTAATTTATTCTGTGATCATCCTCCGTTTCAGATTGATGGAAACTTTGGAGGTACGGCAGGCATAGCCGAAATGTTGCTCCAGAGTCACGGCGGTGAGATTCGTTTACTTCCTGCGTTGCCAAAAGCATGGCCTACAGGTTCCGTTCGAGGGCTGCGAGCGCGCGGCGGATTTGAAGTGGATATGGAATGGAGCGAAGGGAAGTTGCTTCATGCCAGCATACGTGCAAGCGAGGCAAGTAAAGTCAGCGTTTCTTATCTGGATCAACATATAGAACTGAATTTTCAGAGTGCACAAGATTCAATTATTTTAAAAGGGGAAAAGTGGAAAGTAACCTCTTGATTAGAAGGATAAGGATATAGCATAAAATTCACCTCTATTTCTTAAGCGAAACGTCCGGGTTAAACTCGGTTCTGTTTCGCTTTTTTTATATTATGAAGCTGATGTCTGTACTTTCGCGCAATAAAATCAACGATTCACGCAATGAATTTGCTCACGGCAAAGGATAGAATGAGAACCATCTTGTATAAATAGCTGCAGAATTGTAAGCGGTTTCTAATTATAATTGGAATATACCGTTTTTTGTTGATTTCATTCAACGATTTTCGCTTGAAGGGAAGGGGCAGATCATATGTTAAAAGTACTTCTGGTCGACGATGAGATGTATATCCGTAAAGGAATGCATGAACTGATTGATTGGCACAGTCTTGGCATGGAGATTGCGGGGGAAGCAGAGAATGGACTGGAGGCGCTGAATAAGGCAGAGTGTTTACATCCTGATGTCATTATTACCGATATCCGAATGCCTATATTGGATGGACTCGAGCTCATCCGTGCCGTTGACAAGTCACCTACGCTAGAGCCTGTATTTATTATCATTAGCGGTTACCATGATTTCAAGTATGCACAACAAGCAATAAGGTACGGTGTTCAGGATTACATCCTCAAGCCGATTGATGACGAAGAAATGACCGCAACGCTGCAAAAGGCGGCTAACCTGATCCAGAATAAGCGAAAACATGCATTTTTGGAGGAAGGACAAGCCAGTCGAATTATGTTAAAAGATATGATCAAGGGTCAGATTCGAAAAGAAGATGAGATCCGGTATGCAGAAATGTTAGGTATTGACCATCAGACGTCATTGATCATTGTGCTGTTTGAATTACAAACAGGCTCAGAGCACCGGAAAGTGACTCTTCACCAGGTTAATGAAATCCTTCATTCGTTGGCGGATCATCGGTTCAACCTATACGTTATTGAGGAACAGCTAGGTAGATTTGCCTTGATTGTTCTATTGAAGGAACCCTCACCAAAACAACGTGTAGTCGATAAAATTCAATGGATTAAAAACATGCTCAGCGACCACCTTGGCGCAGATGTAGGCTTGTACGCAGGTACATTAATAGATGACATGAGCGATGCACCTCGGTCTTATGCGGAAGCAGAGGAAGCATCCAAGCATAAGTTTGCAGAGCCTGGAAGTGTTGTCCATTATGCAGAAGTGAAGGATAAAGCGTTATACGTATTTAACATAAATCAGGAAGAGGTTGATCCCCTGATTCTAAGTCTGGAAGAGCGAAATCGTGAGGCTTGTCATGAGATTGTGCACGATATGTTCAACAAGTTTCACTCTCGCCGGTTTTCTACTCAGGCAGTTACAGGTTCTCTGTTGCGCTGCATTACAGGCATACTCGCGGTTGTGCATGAAATGGGAGGTACGGACGCAGGGTTGCAGAAACTCAAGTTATTAGCCGAACAAGGTCAGGATGGATGGAATTTGCGACTATTGAAAATTGCATTTTTGACTGCATTGGAGGAAGCAGAGGAGTATATTGCGCAACTGCGGATGGAGCAGTCCAAAGGAGATATCAACAAGATCAAACGATATATCGATTCCCATTACATGGAGAATATCAGTCTCAAAAGTATAGCGGCCCAGTTCTATATGAATCCGGTCTATCTGGGTCGACTTTTCCGTAAAAGTTACAACCAGTATTTTAATGAGTATCTGCTGAATCTTCGGGTTCAGGAAGCCCAGAAGTTGCTTCGCCAGACGGATCTGCGAATGTATGAGGTGGCGGCTCGTATCGGATTTCAGAATGCGGATTATTTTGTGACTCAGTTTGAGAAAATCGTTAATATGACGCCAACAGCCTACCGTAATCTTCTCAAAGAGGATGGACAGCGGGGGGCCCAATGATCAGGTGGAAGTGGAACTACATGAAGCTTCGGGACAAATTGTTGCTGATGTACGTGTTATCGGTGTTCATTCCGATTGTTGTGACGAATGTCGTTTTCTATCAAGTAACCACAGCCAATATCCGTAACCAGAAATCTCGTGATGCCGGAATGGCGTTAAACAACCTGAAAAACGAATTACGTGTGACGATTGATCAAGGGGTAGGTCTGTCTTATTCGCTCTATGCTGATCCTGTATTCAATGACACGTTATCTCGTTCATTTGAAAGTAACTCGGAGTATATTCGGGCATATAACTCCTATCTCAAAGGAGAGTTCTCCGGTCAACTGAGTCAAGGCATTCGCTGGTACCAAGTGTATACCGACAATCCAACGATTTTGTCCTCAGGCTACATTGAACACTTAAATGAAGCGGTTCGCAACAGTAGCTGGTACAAGCAATTACAGGATAATGTTGTTCCTTATCCAACCTTGATTGCGACCGATCAGATGTTAAGTCTCGTGCAGCGGTTAAACAATATGGATACGGGTGGAATCGAACAGCTACTCAAAATTGACTTTAATATGGATCTACTTCATGAGCAGTTTCGTAACAGCGGCTTTGATGGCAAAGTGTATTTGGTTGATCCAGGAGGTCACATACGCTTTTCGAATGATCCGAAAACAGAGAATGTTTCAGTTGGACAACTATACCGGGAGATGGAATTTCCTAATAAAACGATTCGATTTGATCGTGTTTATTCTGGCATTAACTATTTACAAGGATGGTCCCTGCAAGGTGTGATGGACGAGGAAATTGTGTTACAGGAAGTTCGTAAATCACGATCCTTCGTCGTCTGGCTGGCCTGCATCAATTTTGTGCTGCCTTCTATTATCATTGCGGCGATGTCCCGATCCATTCACGTTAGACTGGTACGTATTCTCAAACATATGAAAAAAGTAAAAACGCAAAATTTTCAGACCATTCCTCCTGAAGATGCAAGGGACGAGATTGGTCAATTAACAACTGAATTCAACCGGATGACTGAGACGATTCGGAACCTGATTGATGAAGTATACCTTGCGGATATTCAAAAAAAAGATTTGGAGCTCAAACAGCAGCAGGCGCAGCTTCATGCATTACATAGTCAGATTAATCCACATTTTCTGTTTAACACGCTTGAATCTGTGCGGATGCGCAGTCTGATCAAGGGCGAGAAAGAGACCGCTAAGATTGTGCATCATATGGCCAAAATGTTCCGTAAGTCCATTAGCTGGAATCAGCATGACGTGACTGTGAAGGAGGAATTGGAGCTAATCGACAGCTTTTTGCAAATCCAGAAATATCGCTTTGGAGAAAAACTTCAGTATTACATTGAGGCTGATCCTGCCGCATTAAAGTACCGAATTCCGAAAATGGTCATCCTGCCGTTTGTGGAAAATGCCAGCATACATGGTATTGAATCTACACCGGGTGAAGGGATTATTCGGTTATTGGTTCAATTGGAGGGTCAGAATCTTCATATCGGGCTGGAGGATAACGGTATTGGTATGTCCGAAGCCAGATTGAAAGAATTGGCAGGATATCTGGAACAGAATATGGATATAGGTGAGCATGTAGGGATGAAAAATGCCTATAGCCGGTTGAAGCTTTGTTACAAAGATCGATTCTCTTTTTCTATTCAATCAGAGGAAGACAAGGGGACATGTATTCAAATCTGGCTTCCACTTGATGGGGATGAGGCGGAAGGTAAATGATAGTTCGATATACTTTTTTAAGAACAATGTACAGTTTTGTGGGTAACTATGAAAGCGTTATCTTGATATATTGAAAATGCTTACATACATCGTTTAACTAAAAAGGGGGAACAAAACACATGTTAAAACCGTTTTTGAAAACGACAGGACTAGCCGTATTGCTGGCATCCCTGTTGGCTGGGTGCTCGTCTGGAAGCTCATCTCCAGGGGTCTCATCTACAGGAAAAGAAGATGATAACAGCCCTGTCACATTCTCGTATTATATGTTTTCTTCTGGCAAGAAGGACATTTTGGCAAGTGAAACGGCGATTGGTAAAGAGCTGCAGAAGCAGACGGGTGTGGACTTTAAAATGGAATATCTCGTTGGTGACAGTGCCACAAAGGCAGGGGTTATGATTGCTAGCGGTGACTATCCTGATGTTATCGCCTCCAGCGGAGAGATGTCCAAATTGCTGGATGCCGGAGCTTACATCCCGTTAGATGATCTGATCGAAAAATACGGTCCGAACATTAAGAAAGTGTATGGACCGTACTTCGACAAAATGAGAAACCCGGAAGACGGTAAAATATATGCACTGCCTTATACAGCCAACCAGGGCGAATATTCAGGCAGTCCTAACATTGGCGGGGGAGCTTTCTGGATTCAACGTTCTGTATTGAAGGAATTTAACTATCCTAAAATTACGACGCTGGATGAATATTTTGATCTGATCGAGGATTATAAGGAGAAACACCCTACAGTGGATGGAGCCGAAACGATCGGGTTTGTTTCCCTAGCTGGTGTAGCCAATAACTTCTTCACCCTGCAGAATCCGGCTATGCACCTTGCAGGATATCCTAACGACGGCGGCGTTATGGTAGATATGAAAACCCATGTCGCAAGAACGGTTTCAGGCACGGAAGAACAGAAACGCTGGATCAAAAAACTGAATGAAATTAACGCAAAAGGTTTACTTGATCCGGAATCATTCACGATGAATAAGGATCAGTATTTAGCGAAACTGACCTCGGGGCGGGTTCTCGGTTATTTTAACTACGCATGGCAGGTTGGAGATGCAACCAATAACCTTCTTGCAGCAGGGATTGACGAAAAGCGTTACGCACCTCTGCCAATCGTCTTTGACAAAAACATCAAAGATCAATACATTGATCCTCCCGGTTTCGTAAACAACTATGCAACCGGAATTAGCGTGAATGCGAAAGACCCTGAACGGATCATCAAGTATTTTGATAATTTGCTCAAAGAGGAGAATCAGATCCTTGTGCAGTGGGGCATCAAGGATCAAACATATAGCGTAGATGAAAAGGGCCGCTTCTATTACGCCAATGATGAACAGCGGAAGATGCATGACGATGTAGAACTGAGCCGCAAATTCGGCTTTGCTTATTTCGCCAATGACTGGCCGCGTTATGGTACAGAATCCACGCTGTCTGATGGGAACGCATACAATCCAGGTAATCAGCCGGAAGTTGTCGCAGCAACATATACAGAAGGTGATAAAAAATTCCTCGATGCTTATGGCATCAAAACATTCAGTGAACTGTTCAACAAGCCGGAAGAGCGTCCGTGGTTCCCTGCATGGTCCATTGCTCTTGAGCAGGGTTCACCTGAACAGGTATTCACCACCAAATCAGATGATATACAGCGCAAGTATTTGCCTGAGATGATTCTGAGCGCGCCTTCCAACTTCGATAATATTTGGAATGCTTACATGGCCGAATTCAGCAAACTGGATAAAGCAGGTTACGAGAAAAAAATGACTGAAGTCATTCAAAATCGGGTTGCAGGTAAGTGGTAATTCGATCCAACAAATACAAAAAAATATAAAACAAACTGTTACGTGTGCCGGAGAAAAAGGGGAACAACCCTCTATAAAATCTTTCTCCGCACACGAATAACAGAAAAGGGAAAGGAGTATCTGCATCGTGGAGGAACCAAATGTACCCCTTCAATCGATTCCACGGGCTTCCCGTCCAAAAGGTGATCGAGGAAACAGCTTCTACAAACGACTGCTGCAGCAGCGCAGCTTGGCATTTATGTGTATTCCTTTTGTGATTTGGGCTTTTGTATTTAAATATTTGCCGTTATGGGGCTGGACGATGGCGTTCCAGAACTTCAAACCGGCAAGAGCTTTCGCAGATCAACAGTGGGTAGGAATGAAGCATTTCCAAACCCTGTTTGAAGATAATACGTTCTATCGGGTGTTGCGAAATACGCTGGTGATGAGTTCTATTAAGCTGGTACTCGGATTTGTTACAGCGATAACGCTGGCACTTCTGTTAAACGAGCTGAAAAATATCGTTTTTAAACGTTTTGTACAAACGGTCAGTTACCTGCCTCACTTTATCTCCTGGGTTGTTGCTTCAAGTATTGTGCTTACTGTACTTTCACCTGATGGTATCATCAACCTCATTCTTACGAAGCTGCACTTGATCGACAGTCCTGTGCTGTGGATGGGCAAAGGGGAGTATTTCTGGGGCATATTGGGGGCCACCGAAGTATGGAAAGATGTCGGCTGGAACACGATCATCTATCTGGCGGCGATTACAGCCATTGATCCTGCTCAGTACGAGGCAGCTGAGATTGACGGAGCCAGTCGTTTCAAACGTATGTTGTACATTACACTGCCAGGTTTGAAACCGGTTATCGTGATTTTGCTGATCATGAATATGGGAAGCATCCTTGAATCCGGGTTTGAGCCTCAATATTTGCTGGGCAACGGAATGAATATGGATTATTCTGAGAACCTGGATATCTTTGTCTTGAAGTATGGTTTGGGAATGGGGAACTTCTCTTTGGGTACAGCAGCAGGGATTTTCAAAACTGTGGTCAGCTTCATCTTCCTCTTTACCGCCAACTATATCGCCAAAAAAATGGGAGAAAGCAGACTATTCTAAGAGGAGGCCTAGGCCATGCCAAAAGCAAAATCATCCCGCTTGCGGAACAGCAGTGCCGGGGACCGGGCATTTGATGCCATTAATATCACATTCATGATCTGTTTGATGATTGTTACAATTTATCCGTTTATTAATATGATCGCGGTCTCGCTGAATAATGCAAATGATGCGATTCGCGGAGGCATTTATCTGTGGCCTCGGGAGTGGACACTGGATAACTACAAATATATTTTTGGAGAATCCGACATTTACCATGCCACACTGATCTCGGCGCTTCGTACGATTATCGGAACGATCGTGTCTGTTTTCTGTACGGCGATGCTTGCTTATACACTCAGCAGGCAGGAATTTGTACTTCGTAAGTTTGTGACGATGTTTTTTGTCTTCACAATGTACTTCAGCGGAGGATTGATTCCGGGTTATCTGTTGATCCGTGATCTCGGCCTGATTGGCTCTTTCTGGGTTTATATCATTCCGGGTGTCATCGGTGTGTTCAATATGATTGTCATTCGCTCGTTTATTGAAGGTTTGCCTGAAGGCATTCTGGAGTCGGCCCGCATTGACGGAGCAGGAGAATTTACGACATTTATTCGAGTGGTACTGCCATTAACGATTCCAGCGATGGCAACCGTTTCTCTTTTCGTGGCAGTAGGTCAATGGAATTCCTGGTTTGACGTCTTTCTCTATAACTCATCTAACAAGGAGCTAAGTACACTACAATATGAATTGATGAAGATTTTGCAGACGTCAACAACGGCGGCAACGTCATCGGCAAGTGATGTGTATCAGTCTGCCGAGAACAGCGGAGTTGCCGTGACACCAACTTCTATTCGGGCAACGATGACTATTATTGCAAGTGTTCCAATTCTGATGGTATATCCTTTCCTGCAGAAATACTTCGTTCAAGGTATGACCATCGGAGGCGTAAAGGGATAAAAGTTAGGTTAAGGTTAAGATTGTTGTGTTTGAATTTGAATGGTCGGGAGATGAGAAATCGTGAATTCTATGTTCAAAAAATCACTCTGTACGATGCTTGCAGCGTTAACAGCACTACCCCTGTTTTATGTACCTGCTTCCTCCAAAGTAATGGCGGCGAACGATGCTGTAATTAACGTAACTTCACCCAAACAAGTGATTCGGGGTTTTGGCGGTATGACACATTCCGGTTGGATTGGTGATCTCACTGCCTCTGAGAGGGAAACCGCTTTTGGCAATGGGCCTAACCAGCTGGGCTTCTCTGTTCTAAGAATTCCGATTGATGAGAACAAGAACAACTGGCAACGGGAAGTGGATACAGCCAAAAAGGCGATTGAACATGATGCGATTGTATTTGCATCTCCTTGGAATCCACCAACAGATATGACGGAACTGGTCACCATCGGCACTACTTCGGGCGGTGGTTCAACGTATGAAGCTGAATCCTCGACAACGTTGACCGGGGCTGTAGCGGGGAGTTCTTTGACAGGATATACAGGATCAGGTTATGTTACTTTCCAAAATGCGAGCGGCTCGGCTGTTCAGTGGAATACGATTCTGATTGGCAGCACCGGCACCAAAAACATTAAAATTCGGTATTCACTTCCTTCAGGAACGAGTAACCTGGATGTATACGTGAACGGCACATTAGCGCTTAGTAACGTACCATTTGAAGCTACAGGCAGTGGAAACACTTGGAAGGACAAATCGATTCAGGTACCGATGGTGAATGGCACAAGCACGTTGAAGCTGGTTACTACAGGAACGGGTGGACCGAACATTGATAACATCAACGTAACCGCATATACGCAGATTACACAGGCCAAACGACTCAAGTACGACAAATACGCGGCTTACGCTCAATATTTGAATGAATTCGATACATTTATGAAAAATAACGGCGTCAACTTGTATGCGATTTCCGTACAAAACGAGCCTGACTATGCCCATGACTGGACATGGTGGTCTCCGGAGGAAATGCTTCGTTTCATGAAAGAAAACGCGGGTTCCATCAACAATCGGGTCATTGCCCCGGAATCCTTCTCTTATGTGAAAAACATGTCGGACCCTATTTTGAATGATCCGCAAGCCCTTGCGAATATGGATATTTTGGGTGCACATACGTATGGTACGCAATACAGCGACTTTCCATATCCGTTATTTGAACAAAAGGGAGCAGGAAAAGAGCTTTGGATGACAGAGGTATACTATCCGAACAGCGAGACCAATTCTGCAGATCGCTGGCCTGAAGCTTTAGGAGTAGCGGAGCATATGTATAACGCAATGGTTGAAGGTAATTTTCAGACGTATGTATGGTGGTATATCCGTAGACATTATGGACCGATCAAAGAGGATGGAACGATAAGTAAACGTGGCTATAGTATGGCTCATTACTCCAAATTCGTGCGCCCTGGTGATGTCAGAGTAGATGCAACCAAAAATCCGGCAAATGGTGTATATGTCTCGGCATACAAGGGAGCGAACAACAAAATCGTTATCGTTGCTATTAACAAAAATACATCAGGCGTGAATCAGCGATTTACTGTACAGAATGGAACAGCCTCTACTGTATCCTCTTGGGTAACGGACAGCACACGTAATCTGGGGGCTGGCTCTGCGTTGCAGATATCCGGCAACGGATTCTCGGCAGACCTGCCAGCCCAAAGTGTAACAACATTTGTTGTGCAACCGTAAGGACAGATGTTAATGAAGAGAACAAGGCAAGAAGCAAAAGAGCAAGTATAGATATAAGGAAGAGAAGAACGAGAAGAACGAGGCAAAGAAGTAAATAGAAGGGAATTGAAGTCAAAAGAAGTTAAAATAAGATAGCAGAATTTAGTAGAAGAAAAAAGAACAGGTTGCCCTTAGGCAGCCTGTTTTACTATGACCATAACTCTAATGAGAATTCGTCAATCTCTTGCTCTGCTTCGCGCATTAAATCAAGAACCTGATCTGCATAATCACCGAGCTTTTCTCTGCTTATATCAAAGTGACTCCAGCGGATCGTCAGCGGCATCTTGACTTCACCTGTCAAGGCATCCCATAGAGCGTCCAGATTGTGTCCGTAATGTTCATCCAATTGCAATTTATCTTGTAACAACTTATGGAGTGATTCCCGATTAAGAAGGTAACGACCGTCGATCTGAATGATATTCATGTGTTCCTCCGTTATTTGATCTGTTGAAAAGTCTTATAATGATCGGTGGTTTGATAGATTAGACCGTCATTCGAATATAGAATTCGGTCGCTTCCGCGTTTTCCACCAGTATAATGGATATCCGCCTCATACCAGATCCGACCTTTTTTATTGGGAAGCAGCCCTTCGCGATTTCTGAATACGTCACCGCCAATGCTCTTTCCTGGAGCGACCTGACCCAGATTGCCTTCACTAGGCTCCCAGCCCAGCTTACGAGCTTCTTTTTTCGTAATATAATTGGGCGGAAGTTCATGATGCTCTTTGATATAATCGGCGACCTCCTGAAATCCCATCTCTTTGGAGGGTTGACCAGCGTGAGAACTGGTATTGGTAATAATCTGTGAGGTACAACCTGCAAGCAATAATACGGAAAGCAAGACGAATAGAGGATACAACCATTTTTTTAAAAGCATGTTCTGATCTCCTTTTAATGATGACAATGCTCTTAATGGTAATCGGTTTCCGGCAACAAATCAATTCTAAGCTCGGCTTGCCGATGTTTCATATATTTTCCCGGTGAGATTCCAACGATCTTGGTAAAGCTACGAATGAAATTGGCGTAGTCACTAAACCCTGACTGGAAGCAAACATCTGTGATGCTCAGTCCATCTGTAAGAAGTGTTTTGGCAAGTTCAATGCGTCTACCTAGAATGTAGGAGCGAAGCGTAAGCCCGGTATGCTTTTTAAATTGCCGGCTGATGGAGGTGCTGTTCATATAAAATTGTTCGGCCAATTGTCCGAGAGTAATATGTTGCGTGATGTGTGCTTCGATATATTCCATCGTTCTGCGTACCAGTTCAGGCATGATGTCTTGGGGTACAAAGGAATTATGCTGAAACCACTGGTTGATCAGAACAAGTAGTTGTGCCATAGCAGCATTGGTCTGCACGTCTGCACCATATTTGTTAGAATCAGCAGATTCTTCAATCTGACGGGTCCAATACAGAAGCTGATTTAACTGGTTCTCATTCAGATGAATGATGTTGCCACTTCCGTCAGGGCGATGATCGAAACAAGATAATAAATTCGTCAAAACTGTGGATAGCTGGCACACATAGGTTTTCTTGAGGTTAATCGTGATTCGCTCATATTCAGTCTCGTCCACAATAAGTGTCCGATGCATCTCCTCAGGAGATATGACAAGCAAGTCACCACGCTGCATGGGATAACAACGATGATCGACATAGAAGTGTACATTTCCTTGCAGGAATAAGTAGATTTCATACGCGTTGTGGCGGTGATAACTGGAATCATACCTGTAGGTTGTTAGGGGATGGCGGTACAAAAGCTCTGGCTGAATCGCATCATAAAAATAATCAGAAGACATATGGTAGAAGTACCTCCTGTCATTTCACGCAATAAAACATGCAAACTACGCAATGAAATTGGACTTAGTTTCACTTAAAATGTAATCATACTATCATGAAAACGTTTGATTTGCAAACGCTTTCTATTTGTTGTGCCCTAATATATGGATACCTGATTAGATATGAAAATAATGCAAGATCCATTCTATTTGCGGGAGGAAATGAAATGAACAACGAAACGATGGCACAAAATGGGGAGCAGAAGACTGAAGCTGGCTTAACGGGTCACTTGCGGCATACACCAAAGGAGATTGGAAAGCTTCGTCCCAACGCTAATCCTCTAATGGCACACAAATTCGGAGCTGATCCTTATGCACTCGTGTTTAATAACCGGGTCTACCTCTATATGACCAGTGATAAACTGGAGTATGATGCGAATGAGATTCCTCAGAAAAACAGTTATCAGTCGATCAATAAAATTACAGTCATCTCATCGGATGATTTGATCAACTGGACAGATCATGGGGAAATCAAAGTAGCAGGTCCAGAAGGGGCAGCTACCTGGGCTTCCCAATCTTGGGCTCCAGCAGCTGCACATCGCAATTTGAATGGTGAAGATCGTTTTTATTTATATTTTGCCAATAATGCCAGCGGTATTGGTGTTCTGAGCGCACCAACACCTATAGGGCCTTGGACAGATCCGATCGGAAAAGCGTTGGTGACAAGAGAAACGCCGGGTGTTGAAGACGTAACGTGGTTATTTGATCCTGCTGTGCTTGTGGATGATGACCATCAAGCTTATCTTTATTTTGGTGGAGGCGTGCCTGAGGGGAAACCAGAGCGTCCGGATACGGCGCGAGTGATGAGACTTGGAAAGGATATGGTCAGTGTTGAGGGTAAGGCCAAGATCATTCCTGCTCCTTTTATGTTTGAAAATTCGGGGATACATAAATATGATAACATCTATTATTACACTTACTGCTCCAACTTTTTTCAAGTTGAACGTGACGAGGATAGCCCGCCGCCGGGAGAAATTGTATACATGACAAGTGCGCAGCCTATGGGTCCATGGACGTATCAGGGAACAATCCTTAAAAACCCGGGCCACTTCTTCGGGATTGGCGGTAACAATCATCATGCTATTTTCCCACTGGGGAATGAGTGGTATATTGCTTATCATGCGCAGACTCTGTGCCAGGCGATGGATATCCCGGAAGGGTATCGTTCCACACATCTGAACAAGGTGCAGTACGAAGAGACAAGTGGAAGAATCAAAGCGATTCAAGCGGACTACGAAGGTGTAGATCAACTGAAATCATTCAATCCATATCAACAGGTCAGCGGGTCAACGATTGGCTGGAATGCGGGAGTGATCACCCGTCAAATAAGTGGCTCGGGTTCGGAGCAAGCGGCACAAGGCCAGTCTCCAAAACCAGATGAAGTTGTCAGTGTGATGCATGAAGGAAGCTGGATTGCTATCTCGCGTGTGGATTTTGGTCAAAAAGGGGCGGCAAGCTTTACTGCAACCGTATGCAGTCAAGGTGGATCGTGTACTCTTGAACTTCGACTAGGGCGAGAAGACGGTAATTTAATTGGAAAAGTGCATATTCCTGCATCAGCGGAGGGTCAAGAATGGATGGAGGCATCGACTTCAATAACTGGCGCTCAGCATGAACACGACCTGTATCTTGTACTGAAACCATCAGAAGAAAACCCATGCATCCTTTTAAACCAATGGATGTTTGAAGAAGCCTAACATCAGGAAGGGATTTTTCCTGTTGATTGGAGAGCTGGAGCCAGAGTGAACAGCTATGATGCTGAACTCCGAAAAGAGGTGTTTTACACGATGTATTCAAATCCGATTATATGGGCCGATTATCCGGATGTGGACGTCATTCGGGTAGAAGATACGTATTATATGGTAAGTACGACCATGCATATGATGCCTGGATGTGTTATTCTCCGGTCATATGACCTGATTCAATGGGAAACCGCTTCGTATGTATATGACAGACTGGATAATACACCAGCCCAGCGGCTGGAGAACGGGCAGCAGATCTACGGAAAAGGCATGTGGGCGGCTTCACTCCGTTATCATCAAGGCAAGTTCTACGTCATTTTTGTAGCCAATGATACTCGTAAAACGTATCTGTATACTTCTGAAACGATAACCGGACCTTGGAATAAACAGATTGTAGAAGGATTCTACCATGACTGCTCGTTATTTTTTGATGATGACGAACGGGTGTATCTGGTACATGGTAATCGAGAGATTCACTTAACTGAATTAAAAACCGATCTCTCCGGCCCCAAGCCGGAAGGGAGGCATCGCATCCTAGTGACAGACCATCAGCCGCACTACTTGGGGTATGAAGGTGCACATTTTTACAAAATTGAAGGTATCTATTATGTCTTCCTGATTCATATGACGAAGGAAGCAGGGCGACGAACGCAAGCTTGTTACAGGGCGGATATGCTGGATGGTACATTTGTTGGCGGAGAAGTGTTCAATGATGATATGGGATACTTTAATTCAGGGGTTGCTCAAGGCGGAATCGTGGATACACCGGATGGTGACTGGTACGCTGTGCTTTTTCAAGACCATGGGGCCGTAGGGCGAATTCCGGTTCTGGTCCCGATGCGTTTCGAGGAAGGCGTACCTGTATTTGCAAAAGAGGCTCCGAAACAAATCGATCTGGCCAGCACAAGGCCGGGCTACCGTTACCAACCGCTGGTTGCAAGCGATCGTTTCGAATATACGCTGGATGGTCAGGGTAATGTGCGACTTCGGGATGTTTGGCAGTGGAATCATACACCGCATGATGATCTGTGGTCTGTTACGGAAGTACCGGGAGTGTACCGAATTCGAACGGGTCAACTTAGCCCTAACCTGACGTTTACAGTGAATACACTCACTCAGCGGGCCATGGGGCCGGCTTGTGTAGCGTCAGTAACATTGGATGGCAGTGGCCTGAACGATGGTGATTATGCAGGTTTATGTTTTCTGATTGGCACGTATGGTTTGATTGCAATGACAAAAAATGAAGGCAAGTACTATCTCGTTATGCAGGCCAGAGTAAGTCAGGATAACAGCATATTTGGCAGTATGATTGACCAGGAGCCTGCCACGGAGTACGCCCGCATACCTGTAACAGGACCTGTAGTGAAGCTGCAAGCCTCAGCCAATTTTATAGATAATCAAGATGAATGCCGCTTTGCCTATGTGGATGGGGCAGATTGGAAGAGCCTCGGGATTCCGCACAAAATGGTCTACAAGCTGGATCACTTCATGGGCTGTAGAATTGGATTGTTTCTGATCTCCACACAAGAAATAGGGGGCATGGCCGACTTTTCGAATTTTGAATATCATATCTCTCCGTAAATCAATTCTTGCTCAGAGTTATAAATAAAAGTCGCCAAACGGCGGCTTTTTCGTACTCATGACAGATTAAATGTTGTACAATGATAACAATTATGGAAAAAAGAAATAGATACGTTCATTCAATCAAAATGGGGGCATGTCACCATGCATAAGCGATGGATGTACAAAACAAGATGGACGATTATTATCTTTCTAACCGTATGTATACCTACTGGACATACGCAGGGAGACTCCGGTCATATCAACAACTTATCTAAGGATCAGCAGACCTCATCTTTGGCGGCCTATTCCCCGCCCATTCAAGTTTCTTTTGTCAGAGAAACGGGAGAAGACTTACAGCGCATGATTGAGCAACTGCCCGGTGAGACACTGGTCGATAACCGCTGGACTCGTTTGTACGAACAGGAACTTGGTATTCAGATTCGGTATGACTGGATTGCAACGGGCGATGTGTATAATCAAAAGTTAGGGGTTTCCCTTGCTGCCGGCCGTTTCCCGGATGTCGTCAGAGTTAACCCATATCAGCTAAGGCAGCTGAGCAATGCCAATCTAATTGAAGATTTGACGGAAGTATATCGTGATTTCGCCACGCCACTAACCAAAAATATTTTGGAGGCCGAAGGGAAAGGGGCGTTTGATGCAGCTACGATTAACGGCAAGCTAATGGCTATTCCCGAATCTTCTTCTTCCATTGAAACGGCACAGTATTTGTGGATCAGAACAGATTGGCTGGATAAATTGGGGCTGCAGGCACCTGAAACGATAGAAGACGTGTTGAAAGTTTCGGAAGCGTTTACATCACGTGATCCGGATGGTAATGGAGAACAAGATACCTACGGACTTGCGCTAACGAGTTATCTATGGGACCCGGTTATGGGCGTTTCTGGATTTATGGCGGGGTATGGTGCGTTTCCGAATATCTGGATTAAAGATCCTGAGGGCGGTCTGACCTATGGAGGCATACAGCCTGAGGTACGTAAGGCGTTGGAAGTATTACAGACCATGTACCTTGAGGGACAGCTTGATCCGGACTTTGCTTACAAAAATGGAAGCAAGGCATACCGTCTCATTGATCAGGGGAAAATTGGCATGCTCTATGGTGAGCAGTGGACTCCTTTTGTTGTCCAGTCTACCCGTGATGAAGATCCGGAAGCAGAATGGCAGGCATATCCGATCGTAGCTGAGACAGGTCGAAACAGAGTTGTACCGCTGCGTTCCAATACAGGAAACTACTTTGCTGTGAGAAAAGGTTTTGCCCATCCTGAAGTCGTCGTTAAACTGATGAATTTGCATCTGGACAAAAACTGGGGACAGAATGCGGAATATGAAACGTACTATAATGACGACTCACGTGCGGTGTGGATGCTGTCTCCGGTCACTCCTTTTCCGGGAACCAAAAATTTAGATGCATATCGAGATATTCGGGATGCACGTACAACAGGTGACTTTTCTGTGCTGGAGAACGAAGCGCTGGCGATTCACAAGCGAATTGCTGCTTATGAATCAGAAGGTTTGAAGAGCGGGTGGGGATGGAAGCAGACTTACGGGCCAACAGGTGCGTTTAGCATCGCGGATGATTACGATCTGAATGGACAGCTTCTGTATGATCAATTCACAGGCGGAATTACGGAAACGATGGTAGATCGGCAGATTATCCTTCGGGATCTGCAGCTTGAAGTATTTATGAATATTATTTATGGATCACCTATCGAAGAATTCGATCAATTTGTAGTAGATTGGCTTGAACTGGGCGGAAAAGAGATTACATCGGAGGTGAACGCATGGTATAGAACGCAAGCCGCCAGGGATCACCAGGCGTTCGCTTTATCCTATTAAGGCAGGTGTCTTTGATCTGAAATCAGGAGGGGAGTTCGTTGTTCAAGATACCGGCACAGTCGTGGTTTAACAGTATATTTGCGCGGCTGATTATGACCTACCTGGTTTTTGTCATACCTTTGATTCTTCTGGGCGTGTATCTGTACCACTGGAGCTATGATACGGCAAGTCAGGAAATTTCTTTATCGACAGAGAGGCGGTTAAGTCAATACGCGACAGAACTTAACCGGGAGATCGAGTGGATGGAGTTGCAGCAGTTTGACATTGCAGAGGACCGCAAGCTGAATCGGCTGGCGATCCTCTGGAACAATATGGACCAGATTGAAAAACGGGAAATATTAAACTATTTGTCCGAACGGCTGGCCTCTTTCAAAAACAGCAGCGTTTATATCAAGAACGTTTATGTACATATTCCTACAGTCAACAAGAGTATCTCCGCGGTGCAGGGAATTGATGAATTTAATAGTACCTCATACGATTATTTCAGTTCATTCACGCACGAAGAAAGCATTCGATTCACAGTTAAAGACGATACCCTGAATCTGAGTGCTGTCCGTTTAACAGGCAAAATGGGAGACGCACCGTTGTTTGTTGTTCAGGTGGAACTGGATAATGTTGCTTTTCAGAATGAATTATCTCAACTTAATCTATACCCTGAAAGTGCTTCCCTCCTTATTGAAGACAAAACAGGTTTTGCTATTTTAGACCGGGAAGAGCGCGAGATCATTCTTGCCAACTACCGTGAATATAGTCAAAAGAACTCCCTTGAGAGCTTTCGCGTAAATGTTGAGGATACAGCGTACCATGTGAACCAACATCATATGGAACCTCTTGGTTTATCCATTGCTACATATTTGCCTGAGAAAATGGTCACCAAACCCTTGAGCAAATTTTATAAATGGGCATGGATATTTGCGATCACATCGTTTATTGCGATTTCAGCATATCTCTATTCAACGTACAAACTGATTCACATTCCTTTATTATTGCTGGTGAAAAGGTTCAAAAAGATGGAGGGCGGGGTGCTGGATATCCCGATTGTACATCATCGCAAAGACGAGTTCGGATTCTTGTATGGCCGCTTTAATCATATGATCGAGAATCTGCAATTGCTGATTGACCGTGATTTCAAAAAAACGATGATGATGCAGCGAGCTGAATTAAAGCAGCTTCAATCACAGATTAACCCACACTTTTTGTACAACAGTTTCTTCATTCTGAGCTCGCTTGCACGAACAGGAGAAACGGATCGTATTGAACAATTTACGAATATGCTCGGTGAATATTTTCGATTCATTACACGCAATGGGACAGATCATGTGCCACTGAAGGAAGAAGTACATCATTCCCGAATCTATACGGATATCCAGCAAC
This sequence comes from Paenibacillus cucumis (ex Kampfer et al. 2016), assembly GCF_019748695.1. Classification (NCBI taxonomy): domain Bacteria; kingdom Bacillati; phylum Bacillota; class Bacilli; order Caryophanales; family Paenibacillaceae; genus Paenibacillus; species Paenibacillus cucumis (ex Kampfer et al. 2016). The sequence goes on from NZ_JACLIC010000020.1 coordinate 280,370, forward strand.
TGCGATTCTCCAGACGAATCAAGGTTGAATTCGGTGAGGTTCCGCTGGAAATGCAACAGATTCAGGTTCCCAGACTTGTAATCCAGCCGATTATTGAAAATGCCTATGAGCATAGCCTTGAAAAAAATACGTCCGAAGGTCTGCTACGTATCCAATTCCATATGGAGTCATCATGGGCGGAAATTACGGTGGAAGATAACGGGCATGATCTCCAGACAGAAGATATAGAGAAGTTGCAACATAACATGCATCGTGAGGCAACGACAGATGACATAACGGGATTAATGAACATTCATAGGCGATTGCTTCTGACCTTTGGCGAAGGAAGCGGGTTGTTTTTGTCACGAAGTGAGCTACAAGGTTTAAAGGTTGTCATCCGAATCCAGTGGAACGAGGGGGAAAACGAATGTATCGACTTCTGATTGTAGATGACGAGGAGATCATTACGGATAGTTTGTATGAAACATTTGCGAGACATATGCCGGATCGGCTGGATGTATGCAAAGCATACTCTGCTACAGAAGCACTCTCCTGGATGCGACGCTCCAGAATTGATATTGTGTTGACGGACATTCGTATGCCGGGCATGAGCGGACTGGAGCTGACGGAAGAGATTCAAAGCCGCTGGCCGCAGTGCCGTGTTATTTTTCTGACGGGTCACAGTGATTTTGAATATGCATACAAAGCCTTTCAGATGAACAATGTACGGTACCTGCTTAAGACAGAAGGGTACGATAAAGTGATGCACATGGTGGAGCAGGTTATGGAAGAGATCAGGCAAAGTCATGATATGCATAATCTTCTGGAACAACAAAGCGAGATTACATCCCGGTTGACCGCATTTAGGCAGGATGAATACATCCGAAAGCTTCTTCAGGAAAGTTCAACTGCTGCTTCATTAATTGAACTTCAGGCTGAACTACTAGAGAGGCAGATTCATCTAAAAGCTGATTCTCCGGTGTTTTTGGTGCTTGCAAGATTGAATAAGCTACATGAACCGGCAGAAGTTGAACAAGGGTGTACTGAATCATCTATTCGGATCATTGGAACATCATTGATGAGTGAATATACGGAATGTGTCAGTGCTACGGATCACTATGGTGATACGGTGTGGCTACTTCAGCCTAAAGATGGCCAGCGAGATGCAGACCAGCATTTTGCGAGATACATGGAAGGTACCTTAGAGCTTGTCCAGGAGTCGTGTCTTGCTTCACTGGGCGTGTCGATTGCATGCACACTTAGTGGACGGGGGTGTGAGTGGTTCCAACTCCCGCAGCAATACGAGCGTCTGCGCTTGTTACAGTGGATGAAAGTCGGGGATGGCATGTCGATGGTTTTGACAGACAATTACAAGGAGCCTCAAGCGGGTACGCCGAAGGAATCACCGCGGATATCAAGCCGGGTAGAAGCAATGAATGGTTTTCTGGAGACAGGACGCTTTCAATCCTTCTATGATATCTTCGAAGAGCTTGTGGGAGAGCTCCTTCAACAGGATATGACGATGGAGCGAGCCATGGAGACATACTATCATCTGGCATTGACCTTTTACGCAGCATTTAATCGCTGGGGACTGAAGCAGAAAACCCCGGATCAGCGAAGTTTTCTGCATTTGGACCATTTTCCAAGCATGAAAGATGCCGTTCAATATCTCTATCTGGCAGCCGATGAACTGGTCAACTTCAAACGATCAAACGAAGAGGAACGTGCGAATATAGTCGTACAGAGTTTATGTAATTATATCAAGAGTAATCTGGAAAAAGATCTTACGTTAGTACGACTGGCAGAACTGCATCACTTTAATCCTTCGTATCTATCCAGATTTTTCAAACAGGAGATGGGCATTAATCTATCCGAATTTATTGATGATAGCCGAATTCGCAAGGCCAAGGAGTTGCTCATGAACCATGAGCTAATGGTGCGGGAAGTGGCCCTTCAGGTCGGTTATGAATCTGCTCATTCGTTTACCAGGCTGTTTAAAAAACAGACGGGCATGACTCCTCAGGAGTATCGAGAATCCTTACTGATTCGCTCGGTGGATCGGTAAGTGATAAGAACGTAATAAAGCACGCAGGAGTAGCATCTCCTGCGTGCTTTTTATTAGATAGATTTTCAATATATATGTAGCCTGGGATACGCTCCGAATACAAACGGCTCCGTATATTACTTAATTAATTAAGCGGTGTGAGCCTTTTGTCTGCGATAGGCATTGGGACTTGACCCAGCGTAAGCTTTGAATTTTTTATAAAACCAATCGATATCCCGATATCCGACCTCCAGAGCAATTTCGTAAATCCGCAGGTCGGTGGACAGGAGAAGTTGTTTGGCTTTTTTCATTCGCTCCTTCAACATGTAGTCATTAAAGGAAACGTTCTCTTGCATTTTAAACTTCTGACCAAGATAGGCACAATTGAAATGCAACATGTCAGCGATCTTTTTCAACGTAATTTCTTCATTCAGATGATCTCTTACATAAGCTTTCACGATCCGAATCACATGCTTGGAATCCATCGCTTTGCCGTTGAGCTGAATCGTAGGCTTGACGGCAGGGCTTTTTTTCACAGGAACAGGCCCAAGTTTGTTCAGAAGTTCATATAAACTGTGTACAAGAGCGGAAGCGCTAAAAGGTGAGGGTAAATAATCATTCACCTGATAAGTTAATGCTTTGCGGACTAGTCTGAATTGATCCCTTCCACCAAGCAGGAGAATAGGGATATCGTTTGTTTTTCGAATGTGGTGACACAACCATAATCCTGCCGTATCATACTGCTCTGTATGCACGACGACAACACTGAAATCTCGATCGGATAGTGCTGCAAGAGCAGCGTTTGAAGAGGAAACCGAATCTGTAATTGTAAATGGGAATTTGTTTTCTTCCAGAAGCTGTTCAAGCTCTCTACTCAAGCGGCGGCTATAATCAACAAGTAAAACACTGTACATGAAGCATGACCTCACCTTCTCCTGATATTCCGATCCACTGTTTAACTGAAATAAGGCTTAGTTTCATTATGGGAAGAAAAGAAAGCGCATACAATGTGCATTATTTTGCAGATAGTGCATTTCTTTACCAATTGCAGGTGAAATACCCTAATTCACTCCTCAAATGAACCTGATCTATAATCTGCCCGGGTAAACACCTGTATTTAAGCGGGTTGTTTGCGCTTACATTTGGACGATACACTTTGGTAGCACACGACAATCAGGGGGGAAGACAATGAAGAAAAACAAGTTTATGCTACTGAGTCTTTTGTTTGCGGTCATGTTAATGATCAATGCTTGTAGTTCTGCACCTGCTGCTGAGCCGGCACCCGAAAAACCGGCACCACAAGAGGAGCAAGCACCAGCCGAAACTGAGCCGAAAAATGAAAATTCTACACCGGAGATGGATTTTGACATGGGTGGTAGAACGATTAAGGTTGTGGCGTGGTGGGATATGCAAATTACAGATAACAATCCGGACAATATCAAACGACTCGAGAATCTCGAAGCTTTGAAGAAAAAACATAATTTCAATATCGAATATGTATCCATCGATTTTGGTGAATATCAGGAGAAAGTTGTAGCCTCATTAATGGCTGGCGAGCCGCTCGGCGACTTTGTCAGACTCGGTAAAAACTACGCTATTCCGGCACTGACCAAACAGGATCTGTTGTGGCCGGTAGATGATTATATCAAGAACGATCAGGTATTCAATCAAAAAACAACCAAGGAATATATGCAATACGAAGGGAAAGGTTACGGATTTACGGAAGATAAGTCTTCCTTCATCAACGGTATTTTCTACAACCGTACTCTGATGCAAGAGCTTGGCCTGAAGCCACTGCAGGAATATGTTGATGCGGACGAATGGAATTGGGATAACTTCCTGGCTGTAGCCAAACAAGCCAACAAAGACCGGAATAATGACGGCAAGCTGGATACGTGGGGCCTTGCTCAAACGGGCCTGCTTGAACCAATCCTGTATTCCAACGAAGCTTCACTGACCAAAGAGGATAAACAGAACCTTGAAGATCCGAAAACAAAAGAAGCGCTTAATTTCTTGAACAAACTGGCTACAGAGAAAGTGGGCAGACCAACAGAAGGCGGCGACTGGACTGAACCAGCTACTTTCTTCCGTCAAGGCAATACACTCATGTATTCTGGCGCAATGTACGAGATTGAAGGCATCAAAACAGATATGCCTGACTATGATATCGGCTTCCTGCCTTATCCTAAAGGCCCAAGCGCTTCGGCCTACCATTCTGGTGAATCACGTTATCAAGCGATCACGATCCCTAAAGCTGTAGAGAATCCAGAGCAACTGATGTACATCTGGGAAAAAATCAATGAGATTGATTCCATCTATGACTATCCGGAACAATCCACGCTCGAAAGACATCTGACGGATGAAGCAGATATTAACAACGCCAGAGAAGTGGCAGCTGGCATGCTTGTTCTTGACCATAACACGTTCCCGTCCCTTCCTTATTGGGATTTTGATGGTGAACTGAAAGAAGGCGTATCCGTATCTACGTTGATTGAGAAATACAAGGCTCCTTTCCAAGCCGCTATTGATGAGGTATACAAATAAGCACTGCTAAATACGGGCAGAACGCGCGAGTACCAAGTGCGGTCTGCCCGGGTTAGTCAATCATTCTTTTGCTGATACGCTTACAGGAAAGGGGATACATGCAAACATGCGGTCACGTAAGAAAAAGGTACTGATTCTGGCACTTGTTCTGGCTTTGGTGTTCTCGATCATCGTGATCTATCCATCCAAGAATCAGAGCCCCGGGACAGTGCATGCACTTGAGGATTTTGAAGCTGTAGCGGGCACCAGGGATTCACGAAGTTATGAACATTATCAGGAAACGTATGCGAGCACTGCCAAACCGGACACTACCGTAAGGATTCAAGGTGAAGCTTATACGGAGGCGGATAACGGAGAGTTCAAGGTGGTGCAAGGATATGAAGGGTTGGAAGGCAGTGCAGTCATTACACCCGAATCCGGAACCATTCGCTGGGATGTTCCCGTTCAAGTGAGTGGTTTATATCAGGTTCGCATTCATTATTATCCTGTCGAAGGCAAAAGTTCTGGAATTGAGCGCAAGCTGGAGTTAAACGGGGAAGTTCCTTTCCGGGAAGCGGATGTACTTTTGTTCGACAGGGTATGGGGCAATCGCGAAGATCACGTCCGTCAGGATGATCGAGGCAACGATCTCAGACCAAGGCAGGTGGAGAAGCCGGAATGGCAGCTCGCTTCGTTTCGAGATAGTGCCGGATATTTTGAGGAACCGTTTCAGTTTTATTTTGAAAAAGGCAACCAGCAATTATCTCTGACTTCTCTCAGAGAGAGTATGGCGATTGATTACATCGAACTGTATCAGGAAGAGGCCGTTCCTACGTATGCCGAAATCCAGAAGACGTATGATTCGTTAGGTTTAAAACCAGCCAGTCCCATCATGCTGAAAGTGCAAGGCGAAGAAGCGATCACCAAATCTTCACCTACACTTGCGCCCATCTCGGATCGATCCAGTCCATCACTTGAACCCTACGACGTATCCAAAATTCGGATCAATGCCATCGGAGGCGTGAACTGGAAACTTCCGGGGGAATGGGTTGAATGGGAGATTGATGTGCCTGAAGATGGACTGTACCAGATTGCGTTAAAAGTGAAGCAGGATCAGCTTCGGGGTATCTATGCCACACGCAGTCTTACCATTAACGGCAAAGTTCCGTTTGAAGAGATGAAGCGAATTCGCTTCAATTATAGTCCGTCCTGGCAGACACAAGTGCTTGGAAACAGTGAAGAAGAACCCTATCAGTTCCATCTGGAGAAGGGGAAACACCGCTTACGGATGACAGTCACACTTGGCGATATTGCCCCGTTACTTCGAACGGTGGAATCAAGCGTACTTGAACTGAATGAAATGTACCGCAAAATTCTAATGATTACCTCCAACAAACCTGATCCACTTCGGGATTATCAGTTGGAGAAGCGTATTCCAGAGATGATAGAGGTTTTTGAAAAACAAGCTGTGGTACTCACATCTGTCGCGGAGTATCTCGAAAAAGCAACCGGAGAACAGAGTGACAAAGTAGCTATTCTGAATGCCATGGTTGTACAGCTCAAGGATATGGCGGCAAGGCCGGAAACCGTTCCGAAACGATTGGATACATTCAAAATTAATGTCGGTGGCCTGGGCACATGGATTCTGACTGTACGTGAGCAACCGATTACGATGGATTACCTGGTTGTAGCTCCTTCAGGACAAGAAATGCCAAAGGCTGAAGCGTCTGCGTTCCAACAGGTGAAGCATGAACTGGGTGCTTATGTCGCTTCCTACACGGAAGACTATGACAGTATCGGTAACGTGGAGAAAAAGAAGGACTCAATCACCGTATGGATCACCACCGGACGGGATCAGGCTCAAGTGCTTAAGGGCATGATTGACGATACGTTTACACCGGATACCGATGTGTCTGTGCAGCTGAGACTTGTGCCGCCAAATATTTTGTTGCCCGCAACGCTGGCCGGAGAAGGTCCCGATGTGGCGATGCAAATGGGCGAAGATATTCCTGTGAACTATGCGATGAGAAATGCGGCAGCAGATCTAAGCAAGTTTCCGGATTTCAAAGAGGTGGCTAGCAGATTCCGGGCAAGTGGAATAACACCTTATGAGTATGACGGTGGAGTGTACGCACTACCGGAGCAGCAACATTTCCCAATGCTATTTTACCGCAAGGATATATTGAATGAATTAGGTCTGGAGCCACCAAAAACTTGGCAGGACGTGTATAATGCGATCGCTGTATTGCAGAAACACAATATGGAGTTCTATCTGCCGATTGAAGATACGCTGAACAATGCCAACATGGTTCCTAACGCCACATTTGCAATGCTTTTATATCAGAATGATGGAAAGTTCTACAACGAAGATGGGAAAAAGAGTGCGCTTGATTCAGAAATTTCGATGGAGGCATTCAAACGCTGGACGCAATTTTATACGAATTACAAGTTCCCGTTGAAAGCCGATTTTCCAAACCGTTTCCGTACAGGAGAAATGCCAATCGGCATAGCCGACTACACGACCTATAACATGCTGACTGTATTAGCACCGGAAATCCGCAACCTGTGGGACTTCACGATTGTGCCTGGCACACAGCTTCCGGATGGTTCTATACGGCATGAGGTAGCTAGCGCGAGCAGTGCAGTCATGATGCTCGAAAATGCCAGCAACAAAGAAGCGGCATGGAAATTCATGAAGTGGTGGACGGATGAGTCAACCCAGATCGAGTACGGACGAGAAATGGAAGGTCTGATGGGCGCGGCTGCCCGTTACCCTACAGCGAACATTGAAGCATTAGAACAGTTACCTTGGCCAGTGAAGGATTACCAGAACCTGGAGAAGCAGTGGGAATGGGTGCAAGGGATTCCGCAGATGCCAGGGGGTTATTTTACAGGTCGACATTTGGATAATGCTTTCCGAAAAGTCGTTAATGCGAATGAAAATCCACGTGAGGCTTTATCAGACTATGTACTGTATATTGACGATGAGATTGAACTGAAACGCAAGGAATTTAATCTGAAATAAAGGAAAGGGAGGGTAACGGTTGCAAGCTAAAACATCCAAGACAGCCGCCGCTCCTGTTATGCATACACGCCAGGTCGGCTGGTGGTCCTTATTGAAAAGGAATCTGTATCTCAGCAGGCATTATTACGTCTTAATGGCACCATTTATGCTGATTTTTTTCATGTTTACGGTTATTCCGGTCGGCATATCGCTCGGTCTCAGCTTTTTTCACTTTAATATGCTTGAATTTCCACGTTTTGTTGGTTGGCAAAACTATTCCCGGTTGTTCCTGAACGACGACGTATTCCTAATTGCACTCAAAAACACGTTGTTGTTTGCAGTGATCACGGGTCCAGTCAGTTATATTGCCTGTTTTTTATTTGCTTGGATTATCAATGAGCTGTCTCCTAAAGTCAGAGCAGTTATGACATTGGTTTTCTACGCCCCATCGATCTCAGGTAATGTATTTTTCATCTGGCTGATCATTTTCTCTGGTGACAGCTACGGATATATGAACGGTTTCCTCATGCGCCTTGGCGTGATTCTGGAGCCGATTCAGTGGCTTTCTAACGAGAAGTATGTACTGGGCATCGTTATATTGGTGCAGCTATGGCTTAGTCTCGGAACCAGCTTTTTGGCTTTTATTGCAGGTCTGCAGACCATCGATCGCTCACTCGTGGAAGCCGGAACGGTGGACGGTATCAAAAACCGCTGGCAGGAGCTTTGGTATATTACGCTGCCATCCATGAGACCTCAGTTGATGTTTGGTGCAGTCATGCAGATTACAGCATCGTTCGCAGTAGCCGAAATTTCGATTGCCTTGGCTGGATTCCCAAGTGTTAACTATGCAGCGCATACGGTAGTCACCCATTTGATGGACTTTGGTACGATTCGCTTTGAGATGGGGTATGCTTCAGCGATCGCAACCGTGCTGTTTGCATTGATGCTTGGAACGAACATTTTCACGCAAAAAATGCTGAGAAAGATAGGTGAATGACGATGACCAGCAAAGTACGTGCCGTCTTCGGCATGCCGAAGAGACTTAACCGGTCATTTACCGTCAGTTTCATGTTGTTTGCGCTACTGGCTGTGTTCGGATCATTTATGGTGCTTCCGTTGATTTATGCGGTCAACAATGCCTTTAAGCCGCTGGATGAGCTGTTTATCTTCCCGCCGCGCTTCTGGGTGAACAATCCGACGACAGAAAATTTCGCAGATTTGATTAATCTGATGGGCAATTCCTGGGTCCCCTTATCTCGATATATTGCCAATACACTACTCATTACACTAGTGGGCACAGCTGGGCACATCTTGCTTGCTTCAGCAGCAGCTTACCCCTTGGCGAAATATCGTTTTCCGGGGTCGAAAATATTATTCACCATTGTTATTCTGTCATTGATGTTCTCGCCGCACGTTACGGCAATTCCGAACTACATGGTGATGTCCTGGCTTGGTTGGATCAACACACACGCTTCCATCATTGTTCCTTCGCTGGCGTTCTCACTAGGACTATTTCTAATGAAACAGTTCATGGAACAGATTCCTGATGCGTTGCTGGAAGCAGCGAAAATTGATGGCGCGAATGAATATCGAATTTTTTGGAGCATTGTGATGCCTAATGTGAAGCCAGCATGGCTCACACTTATGATTTTGCAATTCCCTGCCCTATGGGGAACAGACGGCGGTAGCTTTATTTACAGTGAAAATCTCAAAACGTTGCATTATGCACTCAGTCAGATCGTACAAGGCGGGATTGCCAGAGCAGGGGTTGGTGCTGCCGTAGCGCTACTGCTCATGATCGTACCGATCACGTTGTTTGTTATCTCTCAGAGCAGTGTGATGCAGACGATGGCTACTTCAGGCATGAAAGAATAGAAAGGAGGCAGCAAAGTGCAGCATAGCACGCGAAAAAGCACATGGAAAGAACGTAAATGGGTCATCATGGGCATGGTCTGCCTCCTGTTGTTCAGTTCAGCAGCACTGCCTGCAAGCGCAGACGGTGATCCAGATGCCTATCACTATTCCTATTACGGAGATACCGTTCCAGCTCCGGCTGCTTATGAAGCCACAACGATTATTACAGGTAAGAAGCTGAATATAACGCCTTTCAAGGAACCGAGTGATATGCATGTTACCGCAGATGAGCGTGTCTATGTGCTTGACTCGGGTAATGGACGAATTGTCGAGATGGATCGCAACTTCAAGCTAGTACGGACAATTGAGTCGTTCCAAAATGACGGCAAAACAGATCAATTTAAAAACCCGCAAGGATTGTTTGTAACGGAAAAAGGGGATTTACTGGTGGCTGATTCGGATAATCAGCGGGTTGTGCACTTGGATAACAAGGGACAGCTCGTGAAAATTGTATCTGAACCGAAGTCAGACTTGTTAAATGAGGACTTTCAATTCAAACCTATGCGGATTGTGATGGATCAGGGTGAGCGAATTTACGTAATGGCCGCAGGTGTATTTGACGGCTTCATGGAATTCAGCGCCGATGGCGAGTTCTCCTCCTTCATTGGTGCAAATCGGGTTCAGGTTGATCCGGTCGAATATCTCTGGAAACGATTCGCTACTCGGGAGCAGAGAAGTCAGATGGTCATGTTTACCCCGACCGAGTTCACCAATCTGGATATGGACGAAGAAGGATTCATCTACGCCACCAGTGGTGATCGCGGCAAAGATCCGATCAAGAAGTTGAATGCTCAGGGAACAGACATTTTGCGGAGAGAAGGATATTCAGCACCTCAAGGTGATCTAAGGTATACCACGGAAGCTGGACCATCACGTCTGATTGATGTCGACGTAGGTGACAGCGATATGTACTCTGTACTCGATTCAAACAGGGGCCGCATCTTTACCTATAATGGCGACGGTTATCTGCTCCATATTTTTGGCGGCATCGGGAACCGGATGGGTATGTTTAATACACCTGTCGCGCTGGAGCGAGCGGGAGACCGGATGCTTGTTCTGGACAAAGCGCTTGGTGAAATTACCGTATTCCAGACGACAGAGTATGGACGCACACTACATGATGCCGTGCGCAGTTATTACAATGGCGAAGAAGATCAGTCTTCGGAACTGTTTGCGAAGGCTGCCGAGATGAATGCCAATCTGGAATATGCCTATGCAGGTATTGGTAAAGCGTTGCTTCGCCAGAAAGAATATGCCGAGTCGGCGCAATACTTCAAGCAAAGCATGGAGCGTCAAGGATACTCCAAAGCTTTTCTTCTCTATCGGAAGGAACTGATGCGTGAACACTTTTCATGGGTGATGTCCGGTATATTCCTGGCTGTAGCTGCGTTCGTCACCATCGTCATCGTTCGCAGGCAGAAAAGGAGGACAACGAATGCAGGCATCAAGTAAACAATTGTACCAGTATCCGCTGCATCTTATTTTTCATCCCTTTGACGGGTATTGGGAATTGAAATATGAGCGGAATCAAAAAACGACACTGCTGATCTCTTTAATGATTATGGTGTTGCTCGTCTTCACTAAAATTTTGCAAGCCCAGTACAGTGGCTTTCTGATTAACTTTAACAATCCAAAATATCTGAACAGCTTGCTTGAGATGGTGTACGTTGTCATTCCCGTGTTGTTCTGGTGTGTGGCTAACTGGTCTCTAACCACATTGATGGATGGCGAGGGCAAGTTCTCTGAAATTTTCATGTCAACGTGTTTTGCCCTGGTTCCGATGTTTCTGGTGCATTTCCCGTGGATCTGGCTGAGTCTCGCTATTTCTGCACAGGAAACGGCATTTTATTACTTCTCTAATGCGATTGCGGTTTGCTGGACCGTGTACCTGTTATTTGTAGGCAACATGACTGTGCATCAGTACACCCCAGCCAAAACGATTCTAACGATGCTGCTCACGCTTGTAGCTATGGCATTTATGGCTTTCTTATGCTTGTTGTTCTTTAGCCTTGTGCAGCAGATTGTCTCTTTTGTCTACACGATCTATCAGGAATTAGTGCTTCGGGGCTAGGAAGGAGGAAATCAGAATGAAATATGCCGCAGCCAAAAAAATAACCGGAATACTGCTGGTGAGTAGCTTGCTTCTAAGCGGTTGTCAGTTCTCGCCATCTACGGCGGCTCGCGAGACGGCAGCAGATGTTAGTCAAGTGGAGACTCCTTCCCTGCCTCCCGGAGAAAAACTGAAATCTGCTTTTAGTGATACACGCATTCCCGGCATGATCGGCATCGCCCGAAACAACGCTTTGCAGTTGTTGATCAACGAGGAGACTGCTGAAATTGCCGTTATCCATAGTAAAAGCGGACAAATCTGGCGCAGTAACCCGGAAGAACGCGAGAAGGATGGCATTGCAGCCGGAATTAACAAGGACCTTCTGTCCTCCCAATCCAGACTGAGCTTTTTCAACAGTTCAGGCCAGAGCAGTATGGTGAATTCGTTCACGGACAGTGTTCGGCATAAACAAGTGAGTTACGAAACATTACCGAACGGGGTACGCGTTCACTATCAATTTGGCAACACGGAGCGATCTATTGAAGATCTGCCAGTGAAGATCAGCAAAGAGCGTTTCGAACAATATGTGCTGGCTAAGCTCGATAAATCCGGCGAACGGGCCTTGAAAGTCGGATATGCAGAAGATAAAGATGAAGGCGTATACAATCGGATTGACAAAGCTATGCAAGGTCTGCAACTTACCCGTGCACTGAAAGCTTTCGAAGACGCCGGATACACAGAAGAAGATCTTGTCAAAGATCACACCGAGCATGGCATTGAGCAGGAACGAAGCGGGCCACGTCTATTCATGCTCACGATGGAATATGAACTGGACGGAGAGCAGCTTAAAGTGCGAGTGCCAGCTTCAGGTATCCATTTTCCAGAAGAGTATCCCATCAACACTCTGTCTGTGCTGGAGTACTTCGGAGCTGGAGGCTCCAAAGAAGAAGGATCGATTCTCGTACCAGATGGTTCGGGAGCGCTCATCCACTTCAACAATGGTAAGTTACAGTACCCATCCTACCAGCAGGATATTTACGGTCCAGACTTAACGATGAAGCTGCGTGAAGCCAGTTCCAGTGAAAGCAAAGCAAGATTGCCTGTCTTTGGCGTGATTCGTCCGGAAGGTGCTTTCCTGGGCATTATCGAAGAAGGGGATGCGGTGGCTGTAGTGAATGCAGATATTAGTGGGAAGCTGAACAGCTACAATAACGTATATCCCAGTTTTTATGTCGTGAACAAAAGTGATATTACACTTCAGTCCAGTGACATGGTTCGCACATTACCGAAGTTCCAGAATAAACCGACGTCGTCTGATTTTGTGGTTCGTTACGCTTTTGTAGGCGAGGAGCAGGCTTCGTATTCTGGTCTGGCCTCACTGTACCGGGAGTACCTGGTGCAAACCGGGGGACTTCCTGAAATGAAATCGTCTGAGGAGCAGTCTACGATCCCGTTTTATCTCAAGCTTTTCGGAGGCATGACAACAAGACAGCATATGCTCGGCATACCTTATAATTCCACGGAGGCTCTGACGACGTTTGATGAAGGAAAAGAGATTCTTTCGAAGCTGATGGAAAAAAATGTGTCGAACATTCAAGTGCGTTATGCCGGATGGTTCAATGGCGGACTGCACCACCGATTGCCGGATTCCATTAAGGTGGACGGAGTAATTGGCGGAAAAAAAGGAATGAAAGATTTCAGCGCTTTTACGAGTGAAGCGGGAATCGGATTTTATCCGGATGTAGCTGTACTTAACGTGCAATCGAAAAAAGGATTCAGTCCATCGAATGAGGCTTCCCGGTCTTTAACACAGGAACCAGCGGTCCTCTATCCAATGGATCTGGCTTTGGAGCGACGGACGAAGGATGTATCGGCTTCCTATGTCCTCTCACCGAATGAGATTGACGATGTGACAACAGATATGCTGAAGGACATGGAACCACTCCAGGCGGGAGGCATCTCTCTGAAAGATATGGCAGAACAGTTAAACAGCGATATGAATCCGAAGAAATTGCTTGATCGTACACAAGCACTGGATACGGTTCGAAAATCTTTGGATCAAATTAAACAACAAGCAGGCTCCATTGTGGCTGAAGGCGGTAACGCTTACGCGCTTCCTTACATTACAGGCCTTACGGATGCTCCGATGAGCAGTAGTCGGTTCAAACTGGAGGATGAAGAAGTTCCGTTTTTTCAGCTGGTCGTTCACGGCCGTATTCCTTATACCGGTTCTCCGTATAATCTGTCCACGTATACCGATGCAAGACAGTATGTGCTGAAGCTGATTGAATATGGAGCGAGCCCTTATTTTGCCTGGTTTAATGCCCCGGGCCATGTGGTGAAAGAAACGGATTACAACCATCTCTATGCCGCGAATTACGAGCAATGGATGGATCTGGCAGCGGAGGTTTATACCGAAGTTAGCCAAGTAAACAAGTCGTTCACCGGGCGTCCAATGATTACTCATGAATCTTTGAGTGAAGGTGTATTTCGAACAACCTATGAAGGCGGAGGATATGTAATTGTCAATTACAATGACTCTTCTGTTGAAGTAGAGAATCATACCGTTGAAGCCCTAAGTTATGTGACTGGTGGTGAGCAGCTCTGAAGACACTCCTGAAATCGAAATGGGGAAGTCGTACGTATGCTCAGCAAAAAGCAATGTGGGGTGTCATCTACGTACTTCCGTGGCTGATCGGATTTGTATTGTTTTTCTTCGTTCCGCTACTGGCGTCTCTGCGATACAGCATGAGCACCATTCAAGCCAACGCAGAAGGAATTGCGATTCAATTTACGGGGTTCGCCAATTATATTCAGGCACTTACCGTAAATACAAGCTTTAACCGGGCACTGATTGAGTCCATTACAGATGTACTTGTGAATGTACCGCTTATTGTCATTTTCAGTTTGTTTCTTGCAGTCATTCTGAATCAGAAATTCAGAGGCCGAGCTGTGGCAAGATCGATCTTTTTCTTGCCTGTTATTCTGGCATCCGGCGTCATTATGTCGCTCGAAAGCACAAGTTTGATTGAAGCTGTGAACCAGAACAGCACAGGCGGAAGTGCTTTTGGCACATTGGAACTGGAAGGCCTGATGCTTAATGCAGGCGTAAGCGAATGGATTGTTACGTATTTAAGTGGTGCAGTTGATCGAATCTACCAGATTGTCAGTCAATCGGGTGTACAAATTTTGATCTTCCTGGCCGGTATTCAAACGATCTCCCCGCAGCTCTATGAAGCGTCCAAGATGGAAGGGGCGACAGGATACGAGGCTTTCTGGAAAATCACGTTTCCGATGGTCAGCCCGCTTATTTTTGTGAACGCGATCTATACGATTATTGACTCCTTTGCGAATAATGCGATGACCAAATTGATTCGGGACACGGGATTTGTGAAATTTGACTTTGGTCTTAGCTCCGCGATGGCATGGGTATATTTCGTAGCGATTGCTATCATTCTTGTGATCGTATCGATCATTTTCTCAAAACGAGTCTTCTATCAAGATTAGAAAGGAGGGCATTCCGCGTGACGACATCACGATTATTATCGCTTGAGCAATGGAAGAGTTGGCTGTGGTCTATCATCCGATTTGTTCTGATCACCGGACTTTCCTTTGTTATTTTATTTCCGATATTCCAAAAAATATCCACATCGATCAAGGCCAAGGGCGATCTCTATTCGGCAGTAGTTGTATGGATTCCGCAGAACTTCTCGATCGACAATTTTAAGCAGGCCATTCGTGTCATGGATTACTGGGTAACGCTGTTTAATACGTTTGCATTGTCCGCTACAACAACACTGTTGACTACAGCCTCATGTGCGCTTGCAGGTTATGGATTCGCCAGACTGAAGTTCAAAGGAAGCAACTGGTTGTTTGCAGGGGTCATACTGACGATTCTGGTGCCGCCAACAACCATTCTCATTCCGGTGTATCTGAACCTGAAAAGCTTTGATTTGATGGGGCTGATGACGCTGTTTTCCGGGAAGCCGGTGAACTTGCTCAATACGTACTGGCCGTTTATTCTGACAGCCGTTACCGCAAATTCACTAAAGGCAGGTTTGTATATCTTCATATTCCGCCAATTTTTCAGAGGCATCCCGAAAGAAGTAGAGGAGGCTGCATATGTTGACGGCGCAGGCATCAGTCGCACATTCACTCGCATCATGTTGCCGAATGCCATTCCATCCATGGTCACCGTCATGCTGTTTTCCTTCGTATGGCAATGGAACGACAGCTTCTACACAACAACATATCTGACTTCGAGTAAAGTCATGTCAACACAGTTATCGTCGTTGCCGTACAATCTCGCTCAACAGGTTACAGACGGTGCAGCCTCTCAGGCCGATCCGTTCTATCTGAGCATGATTCAGGATACAGGTATTCTGCTTGCAATTCTCCCGTTAATTATCATTTATTTATTTGTACAACGATATTTCGTGGAAAGTGTGGAGCGTACAGGTATCGTAGGATAGCCGTTTAGAGCGAAGAAGTGTACAGCTATTACATGTTCAAACATTCCTAAACGAAAGGAGGCATATCTCATGAGTGATTCCAAGAATTATATTAAGGACTATTCCAAGGAAGCTTACCTCAATGAGGTGAGTTTCACCGAATGGCGTACAGCTAATCTTATGTGTTACAACCCGCGTTATCATTGGATATGGAATGGCTTAAGGGAGCGCGCGCCAACCGAGTCTAGATGAGGTTAAATGTTGATCTTGTTAAATATCAGGTTTGACGGTAGCTTCCTATCGCAGTAATGTAAGCCAATTTAATCAAACAGGAGGAATAGCAGTGAAAAAGTTCATGATGTCTTGCAAGCTTTTACTCGTTCTGGCATTACTGATTACGATTGCTCCCTGGGGCGGTAGCCAAGCTGATGCCTGGGTAGGTATGCCTATGGGGAAACTAAAAGTGAGTGGCAAACACTTGGTCAACAGCAACAATCAACCTGTACTCCTTAATGGCTGGCATCAACCCTCCGGCGCATACTGGACGTATCAGGACAGCAATTATTACCTCAACCTTCATGGTAACAATCGTCATGCCGCAACATTGGCCTATCTGAAAGACATCACAGACACATTTGCAGATACCAGTCCGAAATATGGCAGCAATCATGGCTGGAAAATGAATCAGGTGCGTCTGTTCATTGACCGTCAGGACATGGGAGATGTGGCGGCAGGTACATATAACTTTGCCGGTGTGCAGACTGTGACGCAGAACGTCATCATTCCTTATATCCAGTATGCAAAAACCAAAGGGGTATATGTCGTTCTGGGCTTGGACTTCACCTTGAAGGATGATCAGGCTACGACAGCTGCCAACTTGCAGAAGTTCAATCAAATCTGGGGTTATCTTGCCTCCCGTCCAGAGATTAAAAGTGCAGACAATGTTCACTTCGAACTGATTAATGAGCCGGTGAAATCGTATGCCAACGGACACTGGGGTGGATACAACGGAGAAAATGATTTCGTGGATCATTGGAATGACTTGCGTAACTTCCAAAATTCCATGATCTCCACCATTCGTAATCAGGGTGCAGACAACGTCATCTGGGCTGCGGGTCTGGGTTACAATCAGTTCTACAGCCTGACAGCAAGTCATCCGTTGACGGACCCTCTGAATAACTACGGTTATGCGGTTCACTGGTATCCAGGGTACGGAGCCTATGACAACTTCAACATTCTGCAAGATCAATGGAACACCAATGTGAAGGCTGCTGCGGATAAATATCCAATTAACATCACGGAAGTGACATGGTTCAAAAATAAACCAGGTGATTCAGCTTACTGGAATCTGTTCAATGGTAGTAATGAAGGTTTTGGGACGAATACCAAAACCATCTTCAATGCAGCAGGCAATGTCAGTATCGCGGCTCATATGAATGGTTTTATCCTCGAACCGGGAGCACGCAGTTCATTCGCTGATCCAACCGCAGGACTGAAGTGGGATGGAGATGCATCTCGAAGTGCGATGGGACGTTTCTTGTTCAACTGGTACAATGAACGGTCCCAGAATTATGGTAGCGGTACTCCAACCAATCCAACAAATCCGTCTACAGGTCTGGTGTCTGGTGCAACGTACAAAATTGTAGCACGCCATTCCAATAAAGTGATTGATGTTCCCGGTGGGCAAAATCAGAACAATCTCCAATTACAACAATGGAGTGATCTGGGCGGTAATCCTCAGAAGTGGGTGCTAACCTCCATTGGTGGGGGCAACTACACGCTGACGAGTGTGAATTCACCTGATAAAGTGATCGACATTCGTAACGGTACACAGACCAATGGTGAAGCTGTGCAACTTATGGCTAATCTCAATACAACGGCACAGCATTTCAAAGTGAATGATCTCGGCAATGGGTACTACAGCATTATCAATGTGAACAGCAATAAAGCCATTGAAGTTGAGAACGCTTCCACATCGGATGGAGCCAAACTTCAACAGAACACCTACACGGGCGCAACGAACCAACAGTGGAAATTCGTAGCGGTTAGTAATTAACTAACCTCAACATTTCCATCACGAAATTAGTGGCAACAAATAACCTTTTCAGGTCATCTGATGACTTGAGAAGGTTATTTTTATTGTACCTATGTATGGATACAACGAAATGGGATGACTGAAAGGTTGTTATTCATTGCCTTTGTCTCGTGAAGTTGCACATTACGCTGGAGAAATCAAGTATTGTATAGCTACAGGTGTAAATGTACCATAGGGAAGAAGTTGTACCTTCACTGTTCAGAAATGCCCGTTGTATCATGAAATGATGATCATACACCGTTAAATGTAAGCGCTTGATTAGAAAAAGGGGGGAGTACATTGAAGCTCCTATGGTCCAAATTTTCACCGATGTTCCGTCGTTATTTGATTTCGTATCTAATCATTCTAATGATTCCACAGATCGCCGGATACGCCTCTTATCGGGCATCCATTGAAGCGGCAAGGGCCAGCTCGATAGAGAACAGTCTGAAGTCTCTGAATCTGGGCAAAGAAATCATTGAACGGAATCTGCTACAGGTCGAAGCGTTTACGAGGCAATTAGCCATTAATCAGGAGCTGTACCGTTTGATTGCCGATCCCAAACCACTGGATTCCTACAATGTTTATGGCATAGGTAAAATGCAGCGAAGTTTATCCATGTACAGCAGTACAAACGAATACTTATCCCATTTTTTTATTTACATTCCAAACTATAACGTCATTATTACACCGAATACGGTCTATTACAGGCCAGAACATTATTATGCAGCCAATGCAATGGAGGGTATGACCTTCGAAGAGTGGAGCGAAAACATATTGAAAAAGCCACACTTTAATGAGATTATTCCACTTCAGAATTACAAACGTGAAATAAGCAGCAACTTGCGTACCACCGCACCGGCAATTACCTTTCTGCAATCCTTGCCGCTGAATAGTTTCAATAAACCACAGGCTACCATTGGTGTTTTAATTGATGAAGATGAGATGGCTAGCCTGACCCAGCATATCGTTGATCAGTATGGCGGCTGGACTTTGGTTCGAGATGCGAACGGCGAAATTATCTTCTCACGCGGTATTGAAGAAGCAGAAGCGCAGCGTTTGGCGCAAAATGTGGGTAACGATTCGAATGAGGTACAGCCTATTGAAGATGGCCGACTGCTTATATCCATTCATTCAGATCGAAACGGCTGGAGTTACATGGCAGGTATTCCCGAGAAAGCACTTATGACCAATGCGGATCAGATCAAGAAAGTGACATTGGCCTTTACGCTTGCAACATTGACGCTTGGTTTAGGTTTTGGACTGATCCTGGCCTATCGAAATAGTGCCCCCATCTACAAACTGTTGTCTGCCTTCCGAGAACAAGTCAGTGAACCTTCAGGTAAAAGGCGTAATGAGTATGATTTTCTAGCAAGCCATATTCATCATTTAATCGCCAATAATCAATCGCTGGAGAACGCGCTGAATGAACAAATTCCGCTCTTGCGCGATGGATTCATCAAACGTCTGCTTACGGGTGAGTTCTATACTACTCGTGAACTGGAAGCTATTTCTTCTCAGACACAACTATCCATTGAGAACAGCCAGGGGATCACTGGTTTGCTCAAGGTGAACGGTTATGCGAGTCTGGATAGCGAAGAAACGATTCAGGAGCTTGGTGTGGCGAAATTAATTATCAGACAGACGATGACAGAATGGAACGAAGGTCTGCTGATGACGGACTGGGGCACAGATCAGATTGCTTTTATATGTCCCGTAACCGAGATGCCGCTGGAAACAGCAATACGTCATTGTGAGTCTGAACTCAGCAGATTAACCGAACTCATTTATAAGGAATACCGGATATCAACAACAATCGGTACCGGAGCCGCATACGAAGTTTGGAATGATGCAGGCCGTTCATTTGATGAAGCCAAACAGGCCATGGAATATGCGATTCATATGGGAGCAGATGAGCTCGTCCGATTTGAAGATACATTGAAGGAAAATGAAATGTACTATTATCCCATTGAGTCAGAACAGCGCTTGCTGAATACGATCAAGGCAGGAGAACTGGAAGAGGCTCTTCGTATTTTGGATCAGCTGTTTGCACGCAATTTCGAAGAGCGCGAACTTTCCTATGAGATGGCACAACAATTTATTATGGAGTTAAAGGGAACATACCTGAAGCTGGATGAGCCCAAAATCAAACACGATGATTCCTTTGCAGAAGAATACAAAAATGGTGTCACCAGTATCCAGATTACCGATTCCATTGCCGCATTACGTGGTAAATTCAAGCGCTTAACCGAAGATATGTGCAAAGAAGTGCTGCGAAAAAGATCATCCACACATGCGGATACCGTACAAGAAATTACGTGTTATATTGAAAATCATTATGGCGACGCGAATTTGACGATCTGCCGAATCTCCGAGCATATGGGGAAATCCGAAAAATTCATCTCCCAACTATTCAAAGAGCATACCGGAGAGAATCTTTCCGATTATGTGGAGCGGGTGAGGATCAATGCAGCGTCTGGACTGCTTCGGGAAAGTGACCAAACCATCGATGAAATCGCACTTTCTACGGGATATAACAGTGCGCATTCATTCCGCAGAGCATTCAAGCGTGTACGCGGCATTTCACCAAGTGTATTTCGGAAGATGGATAATTAGGTCGCTAAATGTACGCTGCTCATATAGTATCTATGCGTATAATGTACGCTGATTTCCGAGATGTACCTTTACGATTCCCTCAGGTCGAACTTATGATATGGGCACAAAGAAAGCGCTACCAAAACAAGGTGACGCTCACTTCAACCATAGGGTTCACTGACTGGGGGGATGATTCTGAGAACAACAATAACAAGTGAAAGCAAGTCCGGTGTGAAGGAGCGCAAGCGATCAACATTACAGCATGCGCTAGCCAGAAGTTTCAGGAGGCATTGGCAGTTATATCTGCTCATATTGCCTCCGGTGGTGTACTTTATCGTTTTCAAATATGTACCGATGGTGAATACGGTCCTTGCATTTAAGGATTATAACGTCATCAAAGGAATTTGGGGGAGCCCTTGGGCTGGCACCAAGTATTTCGACCTGCTTTTCCAGAATCCCGCTTTTATGACTTTAATCAAAAATACGCTTCTCATCTCGTTTTACAGCCTCATCGTCGGATTTCCGATCCCGATCTTGCTGGCACTAGCTTTAAATGAAATCAAAAACATGAAGTTTAAGAAAACCGTGCAGATGGTAACCTACGCACCGTATTTCATATCCACGGTGGTTATGGTATCGATCATTATGCTATTCCTCTCGCCGAGGCTTGGTATTGTCAACACCATTGCAGGTGCACTTGGCTTTGAATCGGTGAATTTCCTTGGTAATCCAGACATGTTCCGCTCAATCTATGTTTTTTCTGATGTATGGCAGAGCATGGGATATTCAGCAGTCATCTATCTGGCTGCGCTTGCGGGCATTGACCCTTCATTATATGAGGCGGCCAAAGTGGATGGAGCCAATCGACTGCAGAAGATTATTAACGTGGATTTGCCCGGCTTGTTGCCGGCAGCCGTCATTATTTTAATTTTGAGCGTCGGGAACATTATGGCGGTAGGATTCGAGAAAATATATTTGATGCAAAACCCGTTAAACTTGTCTGCTTCAGAAATCATCTCCACATATGTTTACAAAATGGGACTATTAAACGCCAATTACAGCTTTGCTACAGCGGTTGGTTTGTTCAACTCTCTCATTAATCTCATCTTGTTGTTAACGGTCAATGCAGCCGCAAAACGGCTGTCCAATACAAGCCTATGGTAACCACACGGAGGAGAGGAGACTTGAAGGATGTCTAATTTACAATCACAGGCAGGTCGTTCACGAGCAAACAAAAACCCTGTCATTAGAGAATCGCCTGGGGATCGCTTGTTTATTACGGCAATCTACATCATTCTGTCACTCGTGCTGGTTGCCGTGCTGTATCCTTTGATCTACATCGTAAGTTCGTCACTCAGCAGTCCGTCAGCCGTTTCTTCAGGCAAAGTCTGGCTATGGCCAGTTGATCTGTCATTCGAAGGATACAAGGCTGTATTGAGAAATGAACAGGTGCTGATGGGATACGCCAACTCATTGTTTTATACGGCATGTGGCACATTCATCAGCGTAGCATTAACAATTATGATCGCTTATCCATTGTCTAAAAAGACCTTTGTTGGTCGCAGTACGCTGATGATCTTCATCACGTTTACGATGCTCTTTGCCGGAGGCTTGATTCCAACATACCTCGTTGTTAAATCCCTGGGGCTCATCGATACACGCTGGGCGCTTCTGATTCCCAATGCGATCTGGGTGTGGCAAGTCATTATTGCACGAACATTCTTTCAAAATTCCATACCGGATGAGCTATCCGAAGCGGCTGATATCGATGGCTGTAGTGACATTCGGTTTATCTTCAGTGTCATCCTGCCGCTTGCCAAACCCATTATTGCGGTGCTGTCGCTGATGTATGCGGTTGGTCAATGGAACGCTTACTTCGACGCACTTATTTATCTGAAATCGCAGTCGCTCTACCCGCTACAGCTGATTTTACGAAGTATTCTTATTCTAGGTAGCTCAGGCAATATGGATGCTTCCGAAATGATCAAACAACAGCAAATGGCTGAACTGATGAAGTACTCCTTGATTGTCATGGCCAGCTTACCGGTTCTGATCATCTATCCTTTTGTACAACGTTATTTCGTACAAGGCATGTTGATCGGCTCAGTTAAAGGATAAGTCAATTACAACTTTCATGAGGGAGAGGATTTTATTGAAGAAAATAAGTGCGCTTGGATTAATAGGTGTGCTGGTTCTTACGTTGGTACTAGCAGGCTGCTCGTCATCCGATAAGAGCAATGGGGAAGTGGATGCGGACGGGAAAGTCCCGATGAATGTGTTTGTGCACCAAGGATCGGATATGAACCTCGCAACCAATAAATTCACGAAGAAAATGGAGGAAAAGTTCAATATCAAGTTCAACTGGACGACAGTTCCTTTTGATGGAGCAGCTGAAAAAAGACAGATATCCCTGGCTTCCGGGGATTATCCGGATCTGTACCTGCTCATCCCTTGGGTAGATCGTTTCTCACAGACTGACTTGTTGAAGTTCGGGCAACAGGGTGTGATCCTGCCGCTGAATGATCTGATTGATCAGCATGCGCCTAACATCAAGAAGGTGCTCGATAGCAATGATTACTACAAAGCAATGAATACCGCACCTGACGGTAAAATCTATGGACTGACCGGGCTGAATGAGTGTTTCCACTGTTCGTATCCAAACAAGATGTGGGTGAATACCAAATGGATGGAGCAGCTGAATATCAAAGAACCAACAACGACAGAAGATTTCCGGGAAATGCTGAAAGCGTTTAAAACGAAAGACCCGAACGGAAACGGCAAGGCAGATGAAGTACCTCTGAGTGGTTCTACGGAGAACTTTGGTGTACACATTATTCCCTATCTGATGAATGGTTTCATCTATGACGATGACCGGAATTACCTCATCCTGAATCAAGGCAAAGTTGAAACGGTGGCGAATAAACCGGAGTGGAAAGAAGGTCTTACGTACATCAAATCCTTATATGATGAAGGGTTGATTGATCCGGGTGCTTTTACGCAAAATGTAGGTGCCTTCAAGAAAATTGGAGACAATGCTGACGCACAGCTTCTGGGTGCAGGAGCGGCTATGCATCCATCCTTGTTCGTAACCACGGCTGAAGGGTCACCGTACGGCAATGATTACAATCCGATTCCACCATTAAAAGGGCCAAATGCTGAATATGCTTCGTACAACTATCCGGTCGATCCTGGTGCAACATTTGTACTGACCAACAAAGCCAGTGAGCAAACGCAGATTACAGCCATAAAAATGCTGGATTACTTCTATACCCAAGAAGGAGCTATGGCTTCATATCTGGGCGAAGAAGGCCTAAGCTGGCGCAAACCGGAAGAGGGAGAAGTGGCTCTGAATGATCAGGTACAGCCGCTCTATAAAGCGATTCCGCTTCCATCCGGAGAAGAACCTCGTAATGACAGCTGGGCTGCATTAAGCCAGTACAATCATCACCGGGCATATCGCGATGCAGAAGTACAGGGAACAGATATCTATGCCAACGATGGGTATGAACGTCGCCTGTACGAAGCAACATTGTTGATGGAAGGTAAAGAACCTAAAGAGGTTTTCCCGCATTGGGCATTGTGGGTTGATCCATCCCTTGCGGATGAAACCAGCATGATGCAAACCAATATCAAGGATTATATCGACCAGAATGCGTTACAATTTGTTACAGGAGCAAAGAGTTTGGATAAAGACTGGGATGAGTATGTGAAAGGACTGGAAGGGTTGAATATGAATCGTTATCTGGAAATTATGCAGTCTGCGTATGATGCTTCATCCGTGTCATCCAAATAACAGAACAAATTAAAGGAAAGACGGACCTTACTCGCAGCATGCGGTGGGCCCGTCTTTTTTGTCGTATTTGCGTCTTAATATGCCCGATATCTTCCGCTTAAGGCGAGCATGGTGAAGAAATAAAGACAGTTATCGTAATAACGACGTTTTCCCTGGCGAAGCGGTGTGTTCCAGAATAACCGAACAAAATCATCTGCATGAGGGCCCTCTGCTGCCAGTGAAGCCATCGCATTGGTTGCCAGCAAACCTACAGGATGCAGTGCAGGTTCGTCAAAAGCCTCACCCTCGATCGTATACCGGCGATAATCCGCTACGTCGATATCACTGAAAAAGGCCTGAATCCGATTGGATTGTTCCACTTGCCACGGATCTTTACGGAACCATTCCCAGTCTAGGGCAATATTAGCTGCTACGCGATAGGCATCACTGTAAAAATGCCTGAAATCCCCGTGCGGCTGAATCGGAGCAGGAGTGCCGTCATAATTGGCGTATTCAGGCGAAAGCCCGGTTACCGGATGACAGGCTGTACGCAAATAAACCCGGCTTGCTTCGGCAGCTTCTTTCCAGAACGTCTGATCTGCTTCATTCGCGTATTCGGCAAACAGTTCATAGAAATGAGGAAGATGATAGGAAGGGTCGCTGAAAGGTAACTCTGGAATAAACTTGATTAGTCGGTTACTCGCTTCCCACATGGGATCGCCTTCACCTTGTTCTCCTTGATGCAGACAAGCATGTAGAATCTTCTGAGCTTGAGTTCTGTAATCATAAGGGGCCGGCCCATCACCCCAGCGATTCGAGGCAAAAAATAACGCCATGGCAAAGAACTCTTCACCATCAGGAGCAGGCCCCGGAGATAGACGGGTTCCATCCGGTTTGCAATGCCATGCAAAATAATCCTTGTATCGTCCTTCCGTATGTTGCATATAGGTATGAGCATAATTCCACAGACGATCAAATTCCTCTTTTTTATTCATCTGTACAGCCATCATCATGCCATAGGACATACCTTCGGAACGAACATCATCGTTACCCGTGTCCAACATATAAGCTTTGTCTTCGCCAACAGGATAGTAGATTCGTGTATGTTCATCTCCATAAAAAAGATCATTCCAAGTCTGTTCCAGCCTTGCGTTGATTTCTTCTTCGTAATACCCCGATTTGTGAAAAAGATTGACATATGTACCTGTCTCATAAGCGCCTTTTCCTGTGATATTCATGAGATCCTCCTTCTAAAATGCTTATATATGAAAGTATATCATTCGTAATACTACTCAAATTAAAGCGTTTACATGGAAAATTATAGGTGTGTTATTCCATCTATTTCCATTTTGTGATACGGATGATATATTTAGGCAAGTCCTATAGTTTATCAGGTTGTTGTTAAATTATGTAAGCGCTACACTCGGAGAGAAGGAACCGCCTGATATCGACATCAGTCAAGTCCAGGTTTCTTCACATGGCAATACTCAGAGTGTAAATTTTCGCTGGAAGGTTGGTGAGGATGTAACATGCTTGGCGATTCAGGAGATGTAGATGAGAATCAAGGAACCCATGCACCACGTGATCCCGTAGGAGTTACCGTTTCATCATTTGAGGCTGAATTTGATTATAACTCTCCGACTTATCTTGACATGATCGACAGATCACTCCTGAATTTGGGGAACAACGTCAGATTAAAGAGAGCGATCGAGAAAGCCAGACGTGGTGAATCTGTTGTCATTGCTTTTATTGGGGGATCGATTACTCATGGCGCTGGTGCAGCACCGATTCATCTCCAAAGTTATGCCTACCACTCTTATGAACACTTTAAAAAAATGTTCGCTTCGATGGACAGCAGTGCAGTAAAGCTGATCAAGGCGGGTGTAGGCGGGACGCCTTCGCAACTTGGCGTCATTCGTTATGAGCGGGATGTGCTCCGGGATGGCAGCGTGCAACCGGACATTGTCATTATCGAGTTTGCGGTAAACGATGCTGACGATGAGACGCGAGGAAACTGTTACGAAAGCTTAGTATTGAAAGCGCTTGCTTCTAGTGACGAACCAGCGGTCATCCTGCTTTTCAGTGTGTTTAAAAATGATTGGAATCTTCAGGATCGTCTCGCTCCTGTAGGCTTTCATTATGATCTGCCTATGGTGAGCATGAAGGATGCTCTTGTAGAGCAGTTTCAGAAGACGAAAGATGAAGGTGGCATAATAACCAAAGAGCAGTACTTCCATGATATTTATCATCCCACCAATGTGGGACATCGGATCATGGCGGATGCACTGGCGAATTTGTTTCGTGTAACAGATCGTACGAATCTCGATCAGAAAGAAGATGAATTAACGAAGTTACCTATTATTGGAAATGATTATGTGAATGTCAAACTGTTGGATCGGAAAAACGGGGAGCAGATCGGCCAGATTGAATCAGGAAGCTTCAGTCTCATAGACACAGAGCTCCAGATGACCGAGATGGACGATCATGATTATGGTACACCGCTTTTTCCGAACAACTGGATGTATGTTCCTGGCGAAACAGCTGGTGACAAAGGTTTCGAGCTGCATTTGCGGTGCAGCCGGCTCATCCTGATCTTTAAAGACTCGGACAGTGATAGCTTCGGAACGGCCCATATTAAAGTAGATGGTGAACTTGTCAAAGAGGCGGATCCGCACCGAGTGAACTGGACTCATTGCCATGCCATGCTTCTATTTAGTAACAAGGAAGTGGGGAAACATGTTATTGAGATTGACATGGCACCTGGACAGAAGGACAAGCAGTTCACCATTCTGGGTTTTGGTTACGTTGATTAGCGGGAACTTGATTTGAGGTTTAGAGGATTTTGCTAACCGTGAAAGGAGTAAGACCAATGATAGCTTCAGCATCTGCTGGTTTTGACCAGTATCGTGATAACATAACACGCGGCGTAGTTGAAACGATAGAGTATGATTCCAAGACGGTTGGCAACGTTCGTAAAGCGATGGTATATACGCCGCCAGGCTTTTCTTCGGAGCTTACCTATCCTGTACTCTATCTGCTGCACGGAATTGGAGGGGATGAGAAGGAGTGGCATACCTATGGTTCTCCTGCCATCATCCTGGACAACCTCTACACCGATCATCTCATCCAGCCGATGATTGTTGTTTGTCCTAATGGGCGTGCAATGTCTAACGACCTTGCGGAAGGCGACCTCTTTGATCCTGAGAAAATTCGGGCATTTGAACGATTTGAATCGGATCTTATTCAGGATCTTATCCCGTATATGGAGTCCCGTTACCCGGTAGCTCAAACAAGGGACAAAAGAGCCATTGCTGGCTTGTCTATGGGTGGAGGACAGTCTTTAAACATTGGACTACGTAATCTGGATCATTTTGCATGGGTTGGTGCTTTTTCAGCAGCGCCGAACACTAAAGCGCCGGAAGTACTTGTTCCAGATCCCGCTACAGCGACATCGCTTCTGTCATTGCTCTGGGTGTCTTGTGGTGATCAGGACAATCTGATTCAGATTAGTGTTGATGTTCATGAGTATATGAAGCAGCATGGCGTACCTCATATTTGGTATGAAGAAAGCGGAGGGCACGACTGGCCCGTATGGAAAAATGATCTGTATCTTTTTTCCCAGCGTCTCTTCAGGTAAGTGAATTAAAAAAATAAAATATCAGGAGGTTTTTCCCTATGTTCAAATTCGGCAAAAAATTGTTGACCGTTGTTCTTGCAGCTTCCATGAGTTTTGGTGTATTCGCCGCTACGACGGGTGCTACAGATTACTGGCAGAACTGGACGGATGGCGGGGGTTACGTTAATGCTGTGAACGGTTCGGGTGGTAATTACAGTGTCAATTGGCAAAATACAGGGAATTTCGTTGTTGGTAAAGGTTGGACTTACGGCACACCTAATCGTGTGGTTAACTATAACGCTGGTGTATTTTCACCTTCCGGCAATGGTTATCTGACGTTCTATGGCTGGACCCGTAACGCACTTATTGAATACTATGTGGTAGATAACTGGGGCACATACCGCCCGACAGGAACTTACAAAGGCACGATGACTAGTGACGGTGGTACGTATGACATCTATACAACCATGAGATACAATCAGCCATCTATTGACGGGTATTCAACATTCCCGCAATACTGGAGTGTTAGACAATCTAAACGTCCAATCGGTGTGAACTCCCAAATTACGTTCCAGAATCACGTAAATGCGTGGGCGAGCAAAGGAATGTACTTAGGGAACAGCTGGTCCTATCAAGTGATGGCAACTGAAGGATATCAAAGTAGCGGTAGCTCGAATGTGACTGTCTGGTAGTCGTCATTATCGTTTTTTTCCAGCCTAGATTCAAGCAAGACAGGTCTACGGATCTGTCTTGCTCTCAATTCCCGTTTTAAAGGAGACTTCCAGATGAGAAAGTGGATGGTATTTCTGCTCATCGCAACTGTTGTTGGATTAAGTGCTTGTTCGACAGGTGGCAGTACAACCGTGAGCGATGATCTTGTATTGGTAGAGGGTGGAGCATTTAAGAGCAGTAAAACCAGTTATAGCGGGAAAGATATCACACTGTCTGACTTTTATATCGGCAAATATGAAGTAACCCAGAAACAATGGGCTGACGTTATGGGAGACAATCCCTCTGGTTTTAAAGGTGAAGACCGGCCCGTGGAAAGAGTGAGCTGGTACGATGCAATCGAATACTGTAATGCACGTAGCATGAAGGAAAATCTCAAACCGTATTACACCATTGATAAAGAAACGATGGATACGAATAATAAGAATGAAAACGATAATGTCAAATGGACTGTAACCATCAATGAAGATGCGAATGGATATCGGCTGCCAACGGCAGAAGAATGGGAATATGCCGCAAGTGGCGGACAAAAGAGTGAGAATTTTACTTATAGCGGAAGCAACAATCCAGACGAAGTGGCGTGGTACTGGATGAATGCCGGTGAAAAACCGTTAACAGGAGATTGGAACTGGCCTGCCATTGAAAACAATCGGAATCAAACCAAGCCAGTCGGTCAGCAGAAGGCCAATGAACTAGGCGTTTATGATATGTCTGGTAATGTTAGAGAATGGTGCTGGGACTGGCACAGCCACCCGGAAACCCCGGATAACACTTGGAGAGTCAGCAAGGGAGGCGGCTGGGTCAGCAGTGTAAATACAGAAGAGATTTCATATCCAGGAAAATTCGATGCGAATGGCCTTGGTCCCGATCAGGGATTGCGAGTCGTACGTAGTAAATAACGAGGCCTGTTCATTTAAAATGGGCCTTCAGGCATTTCGCCTGGTAAAGGGAAGCAATCTTAAAAAATGAATATGAGTTCTTTAAACTTTGCTATAGTTCGTCCATTATGTAGCATATAAAATGGAAATACCAACCAATGTAAGCGCTTTACAAAAATAATTAAATCGATTAACTTGCTGTTGAATCTAAGAACGAAAAGGAGTTGTGTTCATTTGTTTACATGGTTGGAATCAAAGGTGGAGGTGTATTGATGAAGAGGAAGACATGGTTCACATTAATGGTATCGGGAGTGGTTTCATTATTTATTTCGGTAAGCGCTTTCGCGGGATGGGTGTTTTGGGAACCGTTAACGTATCACAATGCAAGTACCTGGCAGAAGGCGGATGGGTATTCCAACGGTTCCATGTTCAATTGTACGTGGCGGGCAAATAATGCTAATTTTACGAATGATGGCAAGCTGCGGTTGAGTCTGACAAGTCCTTCAAACAACAAGTTTGATTGTGGTGAATATCGGTCAACGAATACTTACGGGTATGGTCTGTACGAAGTAAGCATGAAGCCTGCTAAAAATACAGGAATTGTATCTTCTTTTTTCACCTATACCGGTCCTGCTCATGGCACACAATGGGATGAGATTGATATCGAGTTCCTGGGCAAAGACACAACGAAAGTCCAATTCAATTATTATACGAACGGCGTTGGAAATCATGAGAAAATCGTAAATCTGGGCTTTGATGCGTCCCAGGGATTCCACACGTATGCGTTTGATTGGCAGCCAGGTCACATTAAGTGGTACGTCGACGGTGTGCTTAAACATACGGCTACAACCAATATTCCGAAAACACCGGGTAAAATTATGATGAATATCTGGAATGGAACTGGCGTGGACGGATGGCTGGGGTCATATAACGGTGCTAATCCATTGCATGCCGAATATGATTGGGTGAAATATACAAGTAATTAACAGGAGCTTATGACTACTCAGGAGTAGCCATATAGCCACATGAAACAGAGGAGGGGATCTCATCCCATGCTCCTCTGTTTTTTATGTTCATTTTCAATCTTTACAGAACGAATAAAACGTAAGATGATGAAAGAAAAGGGCAAAATCGATCTCACTCGAGAGGATGGAAAAACATGAACATGAGTAACAACAACGATACCAATAACAATCAATCATCTGAGCAGTTTATCGAACTGTTGGGTCAACCATATGATGCTAAGCAGGTACAAACCTTACTGGAATCTTTCGGTGTAAAAAGAATAGCGAAGCCAGACGGTCCTTTTCAGGATGACATCATCTGGTCTGTTAAAGCATCTGTGCGTATTGATGTGTATCGCTCCCCCAAAATCAATACGTTAACCGGACGTGATGATCTCCCTGCGGATGAGTGGATCATTGGAGCGATTTATTTTCTTGCACCGGGTTCGGACGATCGAATTAAAAAACCGTTTGCAGGACAATTGCCCAAAGGCATAACGATGAATGCAACACCTGACGAATGGATTGAAGCATATGGTCAACCGGATATCTATGAGCAGGGTGACTGGCTTGGCGGCAGTGGCCCTTATCTGGCTTGGCGTAAATCCGACATCAATATTTCTGTTGAATATGAAACGGATGAGGACAGCAGTGTGATCACATGTGTTAAGTATTGCTTAATTGGCTGTATGGGCGCTTGGAAGAGTGATTACCCGGAAGTGTTTTCCCCCTAATTAACAAGAGAGACAGAAGTAAGACATTGTACTAATGCAACATATGTATTCACTTTTTAATATCCTAAATAAATACAATAAATGTTGCAATATTAGTATGGGCATCCATATGGTTCATTCATTATGATGGACTCTGTAGACAACATCACTACATACAGGGGGACACACAAGTTGAGAACAATCAGGAAAAGAAAGATTGGCGGTTTGGCTTTGGCCGGAATGTTGGCGCTTACAGCAGTTCTGAGCGGGTGTAACAGTGGAGCAAGTAAAGAGGCTGCACCGAGCACACCGAGTACTGCACTGGAATTGAAGGACGGGAAGTATGATCCACCCGTAAAACTTACTTATTTACGTCCTTGGGGACCCGAAATCAAATTCAAATCTGGTGAAGATCAGGACAATAACGTACACACGAAATGGGCAAAAGACAAGCTCGGCATTGAATTGAAAAATCAATGGGTGTCACCATCCACCAACAACGCGTTTGAAACGAAGCTTCGTCTGTCGCTGGCTTCCAATGCAGAAATGCCGGACATCATCTCGTATCGCGGCGACTTCAATCTGGCACGTGAGCTGATTGAAACGGGCAAGTTCGTCGATGCTGGAGAGTTGTTTGACAAATACGCAAGTGATACCTGGAAAGCTGCCGTGAATGAAGATCCTTCCGTATGGTATCCGTATATGCAGGATGGTAAACGAATTGGTATTCCGATTCTGGATTACTCCTACAACAGTGATCCAGTGATGTGGATCCGTGAGGATTGGATGAAGAAGTTTAATCTGAAAGCGCCCGAAACGCTGGCTGATCTTGAAGTGATCATGGATACGTTTACGAATAAAGACCCAGATGGCAATGGTAAAAAAGACACTTACGGTCTGACCATCGGATTCAAAAACTGGCTCAGCACATGGATGTCTGATGCTGGTTGGGTCTTCGGAGCCTATGGCACGATGCCAAATCAGTGGAATCTGAACGCAGAAGGCAAACTGGAGTATGGCTCTGTAAATCCAGGAGCAAAACAAGCTTTGGCAACACTGGCTGACTGGATGAAAAAAGGATACATTCCAGAAGAAGCCGGGGTCTATGATGAAACCAAAGCAGCAGAAGAGTTTACAGCAGGTAAAGCAGGAATTGTTGTCGGACCTCACTGGATGCCGTCATGGCCGCTCGAAGATGTGAAGAAAAACAATCCGGAAGCGGAGTACAAAGCTTACCCTATTCCATCTGGACCTGATGGCAAAGCAGGCAGACGCGGTACCGCGAACGACAACGGTGTAATTCTGATTAACAAAGATATGAAGAACCCGGAAGTCTTTTTCACATATCAAAACTATCTCTTTGATCACTATGCAAATCCAAAAGCAGGTGATGAATTCGAACACGGCTTCGCTGAAGGCTACGACTGGGCAATGAAAGACGGCAAAGTAACAACGGATGCTAGTGTGACAGGCGGTTATGCACCTGAGAAATACACATTAACGTTTGACGGTGCACGTATCCCGAGTCTGAACATGACTACGCTTGCGAAGTTTGCTAACGGTGAAGAAGCTACAACACCTTTCGAGAAAAAACTCAAGTCTGGTGTACCAGCACCAATGGTGGAAGCGGCGAAGATTGTTCAGGATCAAAAAGATATCGCATTAAAACAGATGTTCACAGGTGCACCAACGATGTCCATGCAAATGAACAACGACATCTTAACCAAAATGGAGAAGGACCTGTTCTCACAAATCATCTATGGTAAAGCTCCGGTTGATGCTTTTGATACGTTTGTAGAGAAGTGGAATTCTTCCGGTGGAGATCAAAATACGAAGGAAGTTAATGAGTGGTATCAATCCGTAACTAGCGGCAAGTAAGTACGAGCGAAGTAACTTGATTTTGTCCGTTATTTCATTCTAACCAAGCTGCTAAGGCAGGTAGAAAAATACAAAGAAAAGGCCTTGCTGGAAACATTCCAGCGAGGCCTTTTTGCTTCACACCGGCAGATTCTCTCTATATTCCTGCGGTGTCAGATCGTAAAACTTTTTGAATACCCGAATAAAATACGCCGTGTTGTTGTAGCCCACAAGCTCCGCAATTTCGAATACTTTGGCGCTGGATGAACGCAAATAGTATGCTGCTTTTTCCATCCGTAACCGATAGACATAGGCTGTCAGCGCTTCTCCAGTCTCTGCCTTATACACTTTGGAAAGATACACCGGGTGCAGATGGACATGATCGGCAATAGCCGGTAGGGAAACATCGGAAGCCAGATGCAAATCCACAAAGCTTTTGACACTGCGAACGATGGTGCTGTGATTATCCTTAAGCTCCTGTTCTGCGTCTTCACTGATGGAATGAAGTGTGCGGATCGACCAGTCTTTCAACTGCTGGGCGGTAGCATAGCTTGGAGCCTGAAAGTATTTATACGTTTCGGCAGGAAGGACAGAAGAGATCTGTTTTCCGTTCTTGTGGATGATATAAGCAAAGGCTCCAGCCAATGCATGATAAACCTCAATCGTTGTTTCCGCGATATCATGATGTTGGGCCGATTCGAGCAATTCTTCGAAAATGATCTCAATCTTCTGTTCCACATCGTCAAAGCGACCAGCTTCGAGAAGACTAATTAAGGTTGGGGGTTTGTACAGAGAGCGGATGGCAGGAAGGGGATGTACATCCTTATCATCTGATGCCGTAATGAACAAGCCCTGAGCATGTCCCATACGCTTCCGCATGGATCTGACAGCACTCTCATAAATCTCTCCGATCTCATTAGGAAACTTGCCCCAGTGAGAGACTGCGATTGAAATAGCCCCTTTTAAATATAACTGAACGTTTGTCTGAATTTGGGCAGCGTAATGTTCCAGCAAAGCTTGAGGTTTCTCCTCTTTGCTCACATTATGCATACCGCCTTTTTTGACACTAACCAGTACAACCAGATAATCATGGACATCCCGCGTATGCCACATATGAAAATGGTGCTGCGTCACCTCGCTGATAATGTTGCTAATGGCATACTGCATCAGTGAAAGATCATGGTCAGCCATCTCGGATAGATGCTCTTCCATTCGAATGACAAGCATGCCCAGCTCCTCACCTACCGAGTAGGGCAGATTTAGTAATTCCAGCTTGTCCGCGAGTGCGGAGGGGGTATAGGTTTTTCCTGTCAGCAATTCATGAAGCATCGTAGATTGCAATAACGGCAAGTTATCCTGGAATGCATGTAAGGCACGTTGATAGGAGGCCGCCGCTTCCCATTTTTGCTTGATCCGGTCAACGAGTCGCTGTACGGTTTCGATCAGATCTTCATCACTTACAGGCTTCAGCAAATAATCAAAGCTTTCCTGAGCCATCGCTTGTTTGGCGTATTCGAAGTCGGCAAAGCCCGAGAGTAAAATCGTCTGCACATGCGACCATTTTTCGTGAATTGCCGTGATTAATTCAATACCGGACATCTCCGGCATCCGAATGTCAGTGATTACGATATCAATATCATGATTCTCCATAATTTCCAGCGCTACAGCACCTGACAACGCTTCGTGTACAGTGCCGATTCCGCAGCTTTCCCACGGAATGGTCTCCGCCAGCGTTTCTACTACCGAACGTTCATCATCAACTAACAAAATCTGTAACATGTACTTCACCTACTCATTGATATTGTTGTACCATGTAATGCTTACTTTAACGCCTCCGCCAGGCGTATGTTCATAGCTTAGACCCGCATCTTCACCATACAAAAAAGACAAACGCTGATGAACATTCCAAGTTCCGCATCCCATGTTGCCATCAAGCGGTTTGTTCAGATTATCAACCAATTCTTGCATCTGATTCTTGGTCATACCCAGCCCGCTGTCCTCGACGGTGATCGTACACATTTCATCCGTATGATAACCCGTTATATTGATATGACCGTCTTCTGTACGGGGTTCAATGCCATGAATGATAGCGTTCTCAACGATAGGTTGTAAGCTCAAACGGGGTAACGTTTTATGAAGCATATCGTCCGGTACATCGATGGTAAAATGCATTCGCTCCAGCCGGAGTGCCTGGATTTGCAGGTAATTTTTCACCATGTTCAACTCTTCTTTGATGGTGGCCTGATCATTCTCCGACCTGGTGATGTATCGATAATACTCACCTAAATTAAGAGCCATCGCCACAACGGCTTTCTCATTTTTCATCCTCGCCATATTTTTGATGTAGAAGAGGCAATTGTATAGGAAATGCGGGTTAATCTGTGATTGTAACTGCTTCAGTGTGGCCTCACGTCTTCGGAGTTGTTCTTCGTACACATTCTCAATCAACTCCTGAATTCGCTGTGCCATGATGTTAAATCGTGCAAACAATAAACTGAACTCATTACGTGACGAATGATGTAATCGAACAGAGAAATCTCCGGTCGACAAACGGTTCGTTCCCTTCACCAATTGAAGCAATGGAAGCTGCACACTACGATACAGCACATACAACACAACAACACTCATGGCAATTAAAACGGCTATGGAAGCGTAGAAGAGATTGCGACTATTTGTGATCGGCCCTAGAATTTGCTGCATAGGCACGTAGTCAACATAGTACCATCCTAGACTGCCTGACTCTATGTACGAAACATAGTATTCTGTGCGGTCGAGCGTCGTGGTGAATCCGCCTTTTCCCTGCAACGACATCTCTTTCAGCTTGGACTGAATCGCAGTCAATGTGCCATTTCCACTACTGTTGCTAATTAAGCCAAACTCGGGATGGAACATAAAGGGGTCACCTTTGTTATTCAATTTGTTCTGATCCAGCATATTGATCAAATGATGTACTGGAAAGCTGATCTTGGTAATCAGTCTCGACTTCCCAGGGGTGTCAATCGCTGTCGTTGGATCGGTCGTGTACCACTCGAATTGATTATGCTTATATGCCCATGATTTCGAAAGTGGCTTGGAAAATTCATCCTCCGCATACGGGATATAAGCATAATAATCCGTAGAAATGACTTTTTGCAACCTTGGAAAATAAAGGGTGATGGTGGAATGCCATTTGCTGGCTGCATTATACAGATTCATCTTTTCAAGAATAGCGCTTCCAACTTTGACACGTTCATAAGGCACATCTGTGTAATCCGGCCGCTGATATTCCTGTATGCTCGAATCTTGCCCAATGGACATTCCATAGAGAGATAGTTGGTAGATATTGGATTCTACAGAATCGGCAAAAGTGGACAAATGATTCATAGTATTGTTCTGAATTTCGTGTTCGATCACCCGTACACTTTCCCGGTTCGAATAGGTGTACAGAAACAAAACCAGGACAAGCAATGCTACAAATAACAGTGTAATTTTGGTAAAGACATTCAGACGAGCGAACAATGCGTGGCCTCCTCAACTCATTAAAATATTGTTATCGTTGTTGCAATATTAGGATA
This sequence comes from Paenibacillus cucumis (ex Kampfer et al. 2016), assembly GCF_019748695.1. NCBI lineage: Bacteria > Bacillati > Bacillota > Bacilli > Caryophanales > Paenibacillaceae > Paenibacillus > Paenibacillus cucumis (ex Kampfer et al. 2016). Next base: position 317,127 of record NZ_JACLIC010000020.1, read on the forward strand.
TAGATTGCTAATAACCGTTGCTATAATTTTAATATACAAGTTCATATCCACTTGTAAAATACAAATTTTAGAACATGGGGGATGTAGGGGTGAAGGAACATACGTTAGAAACGCCTCGCAAAGGGCGTGCCATCAAGGCAAGACAGCGCTGGAACATGCAACGGAATTGGTCCTTGCATATGATGCTCGTACCAGCGGTTTTGCTGGCAATTGTATTTCAATACATACCAATGGGCGGGATTGTGATTGCTTTCCAGGATTTTAAACCATACCTCGGATTTACCGAATCCAAATGGGTAGGTTGGGATAATTTCAAGTATTTATTTTTATACCCGGACGTAGGCCAGGTCATCTGGAATACACTGGTGATTGCATTTTTCAAAATTATCGCAGGTTTAGTTGCTCCATTTCTGTTTGCGATTTTGTTAAACGAAGTTCGTATATCTGCTTTTAAAAGGGTCAGTCAAACACTGGTGTATCTGCCGCATTTTCTGTCATGGGTTATCCTGGGCGGAATATTGCTCGATATTCTCTCGCCGCAGGGCGGTATGGTGAATAAACTGGTCGTTGCACTGGGCGGAGATCCGATCTTTTTCCTGGGGGATGGAACATGGTTTCGGATAACACTCATTGTTAGTGATGTCTGGAAAGAATTTGGCTTCGGCACGATTGTATTTCTGGCTTCTCTGTCCGGTATTAATCCGGCACTGTACGAAGCTGCGGAAGTGGATGGCGCAAACCGGTTCAAGCAAACGCTGTTCATTACGATTCCTGCCCTGATGCCGATCACGATCGTACTCATGACACTCTCGATCGGAAACATTTTGAATGCTGGGTTCGATCAGGTGTTCAACCTGTACAACCCGCTCGTTTATGACAAAGGTGATATCATCGATACCTTCGTATACCGTCTTGGTATCCTGAACGGCAAAATGAGCTTTGCAACGGCTGTAGGACTTTTCAAATCTGTCGTGGCAACCATTCTGATCGTTATCTCATATCGCATGGCTTACAAATTGGCGAATTATCGCGTGTTCTAGTAGAGAGGAGAAAAGGGCTTGTATTACAAAACAAAAGGCTATCGAATATTCAGCGTTGCGAACTATATTTTCCTGGGCGTCTTATCACTGCTTTGCATTCTGCCCATCATTCATATTTTGGCCGTTTCGTTCAGTAGCATGGCACCGGCCTCATCCAATCTGGTCGGCTTCTGGCCGATTGGCTTTACGACAGATGCATATGTCAAAACGTTCGGTAATTCCAATTTCATTAATTCCTTGCTGGTCTCGGTTAAACGAACAGTCATTGCTACTATAATCGGTATGGTGATTATGCTTCTGACAGCTTTTCCGCTGTCGAAGGAAGATCTGAATTTCAAAGGCCGCTCGATCTACACCTGGTTCTTTGTATTTACGATTTTGTTCAGCGGAGGTCTGATTCCAAGTTACATCCTGGTGCAGAAGCTGGGTCTGATGGATACGATCTGGGCGCTGGTACTGCCAGGTGCACTGTCCGTGTGGAATGTTATCCTGATGATGAACTTCTTCCGCGGTCTGCCTAAAGAGCTGGAAGAAGCGGCTTACCTGGATGGGGCAGGTCATATTAAAACGCTCGCGCTGGTTTATATACCGCTGTCCATGCCAGCGATTGCAACCTTGTCATTGTTTACCATGGTAGGTCAGTGGAACTCTTGGTTCGACGGCATGATCTATATGTCCGATGTCAAAAATTATCCGCTGGCTTCCTTGCTACAAACCATTATCGTGCAACAAGACCTCAGTAAAATCAACGTGGACCCGTCCATGCTGGAGAATGTTTCCCAGCGTACGGTTCGCGCAGCACAGATTTTCATCGGGGCATTGCCGATCTTGGTCATATATCCATTCTTGCAACGCTTTTTCGTTAAAGGTATCGTCATTGGGGCAGTAAAAGAGTAGTACTGCCCTGCAAGTGACCACACATTCTAGGGAGGAATATGAGTGAAAAAAGGGTTGGCTTGTCTCGTAGCAGGAAGCATGATGGTTTCACTAACAGCTCCGGCAGTAGTCGGGGCAGAACAGATGAAGCAACAAACGGTAACGGAGCAGGGGCAGGCATCAGGCCTGCTTCGGGCGCCGTACAAAGATTTGCAGGGACATTGGGCTGAAAATGCTGTGATGCGTATGCAGGTTATGGCGCTAACTAAAGGTTATGCGGATGGCACATTCAGACCGAGTGAACGTATCAGCCGTGCCGAATTTGTTGTGATGCTTGATCGGGTGTTCGGATTCGCGGGAGGCTCAGGAGCGGCGTCATACACAGATGTTAGTGAAAAAGACTGGTATTATGATGCAGTCACACGGGCAAGCGGATCAGGCATTATTCAGGGAACCGATGCATCACATCTGTCTCCCCAGCTTCCGATTACCCGGCAGGATGCTGTCGTGATGGCAGATCGTGCGTTTCAGTTATCGACAGGCAGTGAGAATAAAGCGCTTGATTCTACATTTAAAGACGAAAAAGATGTAGCTGAATACGCAAGAAATGCGATGAACTACTTCGTAAATAATAAAATTGTAAACGGATTCAATGGAAATCTAACACCTGAATCCAACATTACGAGAGCGGAAGCTGCTACGATGATGTCTACTTTGATAGCAGATATTCATAGCAAACCCGGCACCTATGAATCCAATGTAGACGGAAATCTGATTGTCCGCTCAACAGATGTGACGCTGAAAAATATAACAGTTAACGGAAACTTGTTACTTACTGAAGCCATTGGAGAAGGTACAGTGATGCTCGACGGAGTAACGGTCACTGGAAGTGTAATCGTGAAGGGCGGAGGAAGCCACTCGATCGATATTCATAACTCCAAATTGAATCGAGTTGTGGTCGACAAAAACGGGAGTCCAGTACATGTGAAGATCAGAGGGACAACACAGGTTGAAGAGCTATTTGTCGAACGCAAGGCTACAGTTGAATTGTCTGCCGAGAGTACAATTAATACTTTAAAGGTAAATAGTAAAGCCCGTAATACGATGATTGACAGCAAAGGTAAAATCAAACTGTTGGACGTAGATGCCACCAACGTATTGCTAAATGGGAAAGCGGTTGCACCAGGGCAATATAAGGATAACATTACGTCTGGGACAGGACAGTCCGAGCAACCAAACACTGCTACACCAGGTACTTCTAACGGTGGCAGTAGTTCTAGCTCAGGCGGGGGCGGATCTTCCAATTCAGGAGGAACGACACCATCCGTTCCGGGCACTCCTTCAGGTGAAAAACCAATTCCGGCAACAACGATTCCGGATGAGCAGTGGGAAATGGTCTGGAATGATGAATTCAATGCGCCTTCCGTGGATGCATCCAAATGGACCGTTCAGGATACGGAGCTTGTGTACAACAATGAGTTGCAATATTACAGCCCGAATAACACACGTATTGTGAAGGATGGCAACCGCAATGTGTTGCAGATTGAAGCAAAGCGGGAGCAGAAGGGCAGTAAAAATTATACATCCGGCAAACTGATTACGAAAGAGAAGGGCGACTGGACGTATGGAAAAGTGGTTGTGAGAGCGAAGCTTCCTATCCAGCAAGGCATGTGGCCAGCAATCTGGATGATGCCTACGGATGAAGCGCATTATGGTGGATGGCCTGCTTCCGGTGAGATTGACATAATGGAGCTGATTGGCGGCCAAAACAAAGATCATGAAATCTACAGCACGATCCATTACGATTCAAAGAAACCAGACGGCTCTCACGGACATGATCAGGGCAAATTTACATTGCCACAAGGTGAATCATTTGCTGATGAATATCATGATTTTCAGGTGGAATGGTTACCTGGTATGATCCGGTTCTATGTAGATGGCAAACTGCATCATCAGATTAACAACTGGCAGACAACAGCGGCTGGACAGCCGGAAAGCTACACGTTCCCTGCACCGTTTGATCGCCCGTTCTATCTCATTCTCAACCTTGCGGTTGGCGGAGACTGGCCGGGATCACCGGAGAATGATTTTGTTTCCGAGAAGATGAATGTGGATTTTGTACGCGTGTATTCATATAAAAATATGGATCAATGGCCTGACGTGACTTCCAGTCCGATTGAGCCTGAGAAACAGCGCGCACCGCAAGCGGACGGTAACCAGATTTACAATGAACGCTTCACCAAAGGTGCAGATGCAAATGGTGTTCCTGCGGACTGGAAGTTCATTACAAATGCTGGCGGAGAGGGCAAGGTTGAAGTTGTCGATGATCCGATGAAAGACAAAGTTGCCAAAGTAACAATCGCCAAAGCAGGAACGGAAACGTATTCGGTTCAGTTAACTCAAATGCCGATGTATATCAAGAAAGACAAAAAATATAAAGTTCAGTTTGATGCAAAAGCTTCTGCAAACCGGATTATCCGCTCCAAAGTAACTCAGTTTGAGAAAAGCTGGACGAATTACTCTGAAGAAATAGCATTTTCAGTCACAACGGATTGGCAGCCGTATGAATACGAATTCAACATGCGTAATGGTTCCGACAACAATGCACGCTTCGAATTTAATCTGGGATTAAACGAAGGCGAAGTATCGGTAACCAACGTGAGACTGACAGAGATTGGGGAGGCTGACCCACTCCCAGTGGAACGAAAAGCACTCCCGGATGGCAATTACGTATTCAATGGTACATTTGATCAAGGGAAACAACGGCTCGGCTTCTGGAACACTGAAATTCAGTCCGATGCTGAAGCACAGGTATCCGTCAATAACTTCTTGAAATTCCCGATCATGGAGAGACAACTCGTTGTCGATGTGAAGAAAACAAATGGTCAACCTGAGCAGGTAGCTGTTGTTCAGCCCGGTATGAAGTTAGAAGGTAACACGACCTACGGGTTCTCGTTTGATGCCAAGGCAGATACGACAGGCGTTATGGATATCGGTTTATCTACCGAGGAGGGCCATAACGTGCAAGTTAATCAAGGCCAGCAGATTCAGATTGGGTCTGATATGAAAACATACACTGGTGAAATTGTGATCGGAGAAGGTGAAGCTACAGCAACATCTACATTAAAGCTTTTATTTGGCGGGGCTACTGGCAAGCTTTATGTAGATAATGTGCGGCTGACGAAACGTGGTAAACCGGTAGCGATTCAGAATTATACTCATATTCCTGCCGCAGATGCTTACGTGATGCAGGGATTACAGCTTGAGAATTCCGATGAAGGCGGCGAGCATGTTAGCTATATGGATGAAGGGGATCTACTTCAATTCAAAATTACTGCAGCGAATGAAGGTGCATATGCCTTCTCCACACGGATGGCAAGTGCAAAAGCTGATGCAAAGGTACGTTTTACAGTCAAAGATGAAGAAGGCTATACCGTTGCAAGTTCTAATCTTACGTTAGGAGATACTGGCGGCTGGCAAACATATAAAACGGTATATTTTCCGTCGGTATCTTTGAAAGCAGGAACAACGTATTACGTGAATTTTGAAGGAAACGAGTACAACACACGCTGGCTGGACATCTCTCGTAGTATAGTAAAGAATGGCGAGTTGAGTACAGCAACATCGGATTGGATGGTACCTGCTAGTGTCACTACGGCGACATATAGTAACGACCAAGGCATTAGCTTAACTGTACCTGGTACAACCCAGAATTGGTGGGATGCTATATTACAGCAAGGACAGCTAGCGCTTGAAGCAGGGAAAACGTATCGTCTAAGCTTTGATGCTTCGGCTACAGTACCGAAACCAATGCAAGTGGTTGTGTCACAAACGGGAAGTGATGATGTGAAGTATTTGGAGCAGGCAGCTGAACTGGCCACAACGAAACAGCCATATGCCTATACCTTTACGATGGGAGATACTGCGGATGAGGCGGGTTTATTAAACTTCGGCCTGGGTAATTCACTGGAGCCGGCAGCCGAACATGTGGTATCCATTCAAAATGTAATGCTGTTCGAGGTCAACCCCGGCGCAGACGAGGGTGGGCAACCTGTACATGTCAATCTCATCAAAAATGGTGACTTTACGCAAGGAACGAACGGCTGGTTCCCGTATGCGGCCAGCAATAAGCCGGAAGACTTGATGCTTAGCGCTGACAATCAGAAGTTGCAGGCTCGGATTGGGCAAGTTGGGGAGAATCCATGGGACCGGCAGTTGATTCAGGAAGGCTTTGCCATGCAGCAAGGATACACATATAAACTGACATTCAAAGCAAAAGCGGATAAAGCACGCAAGCTGGGTGTTGGGATTGGATGGGTAGATGTTGATGCAAACTATAAATGGACTGGATTCTACGGTGATCGAATGGATTTGACCACTGAAGAACAAGAGTTCACATTTACGTTCCAGGCGACAGAGGCGAGTTATGCGAACAGCCGGATTGTGTTTGACATGGGTAAGATCGACGGTACTGAGCAAGCCGATACCACGATTACACTATCGGATGTTCAGCTGGTTAATATGGGGAAGACACAATAAAACGTTATTATAAGATGTAAAGGAACGATGATTAATGGAGATGTTCCCAAATGTAAGACAATTATCAAGCATATAGTCCAAGAAGTGACGAAGCGGAGATTATCTGCTCGTCCTTTTTGCTTTGTGAATCCTTGGAAATTCCCTTCCATTGACAAATGAATACGTTTTAATTTATTTTTAAATATTGTTGACAATCTATTTTTCTAGTAACTATAATTTATATTGTTTTGCCTAATTCATTCGTCAGTCACTTTTAAGGGGTTCCACCTGTGCGCGAAGCTCCTTCTCAAGAAACTGTCTACAGCGCCTGATATCTTTGCGCCCTTAAAACTTTATCAAGGAGACTGAGTAGAATCATGAAAGTATTAATTGTGGAAGACTCGATTTTTGTGCAGAAATTGATGAGCAAGTTGATTAGCGATCATATTCCGGATTGCGAAATTCGAACGGCCACCAACGGAGAAGACGGTTACCAACTTTATCAAGATTACAAACCTGATTTGATAACAACAGATCTTTTGATGCCAGGACTGAATGGTCAGGATATGTTGCGTTTGATTCGAGAGAATGATCAGAATGTCAAAATTATTATTTTGTCTGCCGATATTCAGAAGGCTACCCGTGAGGAAGTGGAGGAGCTGGGCATTTCAGGATTCCTGAATAAACCTTTAACTGCAGAAAGAGCAGGTACATTGCTCCAAATGATTCAGGTGGCACGTTATGCTGAATGAGCTACAAAAAGATCTGCTTACTGAACTTGTCAATGTTTACGTCGGACAAGCTGCTAATATGTTATCGGAAATTGTAGACAAACATATTGTACTCAATATCCCCGAGGTTGATCTAATCTCCATTAAAGAAGTAGACCCCGAGGATCGTAGGTACAACATTTTATTTGCGGAAGGCCATCTCTTTCGGTCATCGTTGCAGTTCGGGTATCAGTTCCAAGGCAAAGCTTTCCTGATGTTTCCTGCCGAGCAGGCAAAAGTGTTAGCGAATATGTGTCTCGGAGAATTGACAGAGAACGTGGATGCAAACGATTGTCTATTAATGGATACGGATCTCGATGTGTTGCAGGAAATCAGCAATGTGCTGCTCAATGCCATTATTGGCGAATTCGGAAATTTTCTCGAAATAAAGCTGGAGTATGTACTGCCTGATATTGAGCTGCTTCATGTTACACGAACTGACCCGCAAATTTTGCTTCAGAATGAAGTGTACATATTGGTGTTGCATACCTCCTTTTTACTTGCGGATACAGATATAAAAGGAATTATCGTTATTGCATTGAGCATGGATTCCATCTCCAGTCTGCTGGATAAGATAAATGCTCTACTGGGAGGATAACCATGGATAATCTCATTGTACAGGCGCTGAACAAAACCAAAATGGGCATTATGATTGTCGACAAACAATTGAAAATTCTCGTGTGGAACGGCTGGTTGGAACGTTTAACAGGTATGCTCGCTGCAGACGTGCTGGGTAAAAACCTGCTCGAGATTTGCCCCAGATTCAAGGCTAATATGTACATGAACATCATACAAAATGCGCTGTATCACGGGCAGAGCAGATTCTGCTCCAGCGCTTTACATAAATCTTTTGTCCTTCCGAAGGATGGAGGAGATGAGAGTTTTTACAGACAGAATCTGCATGTTGAACCCCTTTATGAAAATGATCACAGTTATGCACTGCTGCAGATTAGCGACACAACCAATACGAGCACTCGCGTGTACAAACTCAAAAACCTGATTAAGGAACTGGATACGGAGTATACCAAGATCAAAGTTTCCGAGAAAATCAGCAAACATCTTTCATTGCATGATTCCTTGACAGGTCTTCCTAATCGTTTAGCCTTTAAAGATCGTCTTGCATGGGCTGTCAGCAATGCGCTAAGAAGTGAGTCGCGGTTTGCAGTAATGTATATCGATACGGACGGGTTCAAACAGATTAATGATACCTATGGTCATGATATAGGTGATCAGGTGTTAATGGAAGTTTCCCGTCGATTGAAGGGCAATATTCGTAGTACGGATTGCGTAGCAAGACTGGGAGGTGACGAATTCAGCATTATCTTGAACCAGCTTAAGGAAGATGATGATGCGGAGATCGTTGCCAGGAACTTGACTGCTGCGTTTGAAGCCCCGATTCATGTTAATGCCATTGAGATCCATCTGTCTGCCAGTATTGGCATCAGTCTGTTTCCAAAGCATGGACAAGATGCAACGGAACTTCTCAAACTTGCGGATATGGCCATGTACAGAATCAAGAAAAATGGAAAGTGTGGTTATGCCTTCTTTCATCCTGAGCTGGATCAAGTCTGGTAATATATTGTTCTTTTATAAGCGTCTGCTTCCAATCCTTATAAAATATATGATCAACCTCTCAAAGTTGCTATTCTGGCAACTTTTTTTGTTAGGCTTCATAGAGAAGCTGTTCATTAGCTCGCTTGTTAGCAGGAGTCCTTAAGTAACTGACGAAGTGAAGAAAGGTAGGGTCAATACATGGGTAGAATCACGAAATAACAGACAAGAGAGGATGACAATGATTGGTGACGAAGCTAGAGATGGAAGAGTTGTTTACTGTGCACGTTAAGATTGAAAATTCAATTGAGCTAAAGAGCGCAGAGGGAGACTCAGTAGTGATGATTATGTTTACAGGACATGTCACCGGAACCTGTTTCGAAGGCTTCGTTCGTGAGGGAGGCGTGGATACACAAATTATTGGAAAAGCGGGAGGACGTCACAGCTTGTCAGCCAGATATATGTTACAGGGACAAGATTATACGGGGCAAGCTTGTGAGATGTACATCGAAAATAATGGGTATATCGGAGAAGTAAAGGGTGACATGCTGTTTCGCACCTCACCTCGAATTATAACCAACAGTCAGGCGTTATCATATTTGAACGTGGATGCGCTTATTGGTGAGGGTTATCCGGCAGAGGGCGGTGTAGATATTAAGATTTTCAAGGTGAAGTCATAAGTTTAAGTCGCTGAAGGGAACGGCGGTGCGTGAACACATCTTGCAAAATTGGTTGAGACACTTTATATCTCGAAAGCGTTGTTATGGCAAACAACGCTTTCTTCATGTTTAACAGCATGTATTCACGGAAGTAACCCATGTTAATAAAGTTTGTTTTTCTCATCGTTTCAATATTCTTCGAATCAGCATAATCAACATACAATTTGAAATGTCAAAAACATGTTGACTGTTCGACCAAACAGTTTTAAGATAAGGACATAAATTGACTGTTCAACCAAACAGTATTGGAGTTGAAATTAAATGTCTAAGCAACAATCCGAAAATCAAGATGAGCGCAGAAACGCCATTTTACAAGCGGCCTTTACATTGTTCGGTCAGGTGGGCTATACAAAAGCTACCATGAAAGAAATTGCAGCCAAAGCTGGCGTGGCACAAGGACTGATCGGCTACCATTTTACTACGAAAGAAACACTTCTGGTGGAGGTTGTGCGGGAATGGATGATTAACCGGGGGATGAAGGAAGCCCTGCAACAATTGGATATGTCAGCACAACCTGCAGCATTGCTCCAGCAAGCGTTACAACACGTCGTTGAATTTCGTAAAACAAACCCGGAGTGGTTTACACTGTTAATCAGTCTCTGGACGGAAAGTGTCAGTAATGAGAAACTCGCGCACGAGTTAGTAAAGCTCTATCAAGAGATGAAATCGGGTATTCGATTAATCATTGATCGGTTGGATCTGCCTCTGGACGAAGGTGAAAAAGAAACCTTCGCAGTCTTAATTCAAGCTGTGTTCGACGGATTAACGCTACAATCGCCTGTATTGCTGTCAGCCCAGCCGCTCTCACATGAACAGGTATCCCGGGGCATTGGGTGGATGCTGAGTGGAATGAAATCTCCCAATGGAGAACATAAAAATCAAAATAAATTACATTTAAACAAAGGAGATCAAACCAAATGACTAGATTATGGATTCGATTAGAGGGTTTGCTGGTGCTCGCAGCAGCGACAACGATTTACTTTTACAATGATTATTCCTGGTGGCTCTTCCTGCTGTTGCTTCTCGTCCCGGATGTGTTCATGATTGGCTACGTAGCTAACAATAAACTGGGCGCACTAATCTACAATGTGGGACATACGTACATTATTCCTATGGTATTTTTGGCAGCGGGGTACGTGTTGAAAATGGAAGTACTGACGTTGATCAGCTTCATCTGGATCGCTCACATTGGTATGGATCGCATGTTTGGTTTTGGTTTGAAATATGAAACGGAGTTTAAGGATACCCATCTCCAGCGTGTATAATCTAATAGGGTATCTATGATAGATTAGTATTTTTACTTTAAAAATAGACACCCGAAAAAGGATCTCTCTCACATCATCGAGATGTTTAAAATGTACCCTATAAGATGGACACTTAAA